>NZAZ01000080.1 GCA_002686255.1 Rhodospirillaceae bacterium | reverse complement strand
TTGTTGTTGCGCCAGGGCGGCTTCGGGGCCGGCCGCAACCATCATAAGAAGACCACATACCGCCACCCATCGGGCCAAGTTATTGAAAGAGAAAGGCGGCATTACGTCACTTTGTAGGTGCAAGGACCGCAAGCCGGCATTAGTCGGATATTTCGAAATCGGCAGCGGTGTTTAGAAGATAATCCTTGTAGGAACTTTCGTTCAGGGATTCCGCGAGTTTTTTGAATTCCTTAAGGTCGATGAACCTCTCCCTTAACGCGATTTCCTCAAGGCAGGCGATTTTAAAACTTTGGCGCCGTTCCAGGGTTTGTACGAATTGCGCCGCTTGCAGGAGCGATTCGTGGGTTCCGGCGTCCAGCCATGCGTACCCCCGGCCCAGGCGCTCCACGGACATTTCCCCCAGTTCCAGATAAGCGTTGTTGACGTCCGTGATTTCGAGCTCCCCTCGGGCGGAAGGTTCCAGGTTGCCGGCAATATCCACGACCTTGTTGTCATAGAAATACAGGCCCGTGACCGCCCAGTCGGATTTCGGCCGCTTGGGCTTTTCCGTCAATTTCATGGGCTTTCCTCCAGAATCGAATTCAACGACACCATAACGTTGAGGATCGGAAACCCGGCAGGCGAAGATGGTCGCGCCCTGGGTGCGGGTTGCGGCTGCTTTCAATTGATCGGGAAGGCCATGCCCATAAAAAATATTGTCTCCCAGGATCAAGGCGGTGGGTTCGTCGGCAACGAAGTCACGCCCGATGATAAATGCTTCAGCAATACCATTGGGTTGGGGCTGTTCGGCGTAGGAAATACTCAAGCCCAGTCTATCGCCGTCGCCCAACAGCTTTTCATAATGGGGAAGGGTCTGAGGCGTGCTGATAACAAGGATTTCCCTGATCCCCGCCAGCATCAGGGTCGACAAGGGATAATAGATCATCGGCTTATCGTAGACGGGAAGCAGCTGCTTATTGACCACCTGGGTCAGGGGATACAGACGCGTTCCGCTGCCGCCGGCAAGAATGATTCCCTTCATGGGATGGCTTCCTCCCCCAATAGTTCCTGAACAACCGATCTCAGTTCATTCCGCCAATCTACCGGTTCGATCCCGAACTCGGTGGAAATGCGGGTGCAGTCGAGAACCGAATTGGCGGGCCGCCGGGCGGGTGATGAATATTCCCTGGCCGAAATCGGATCAAGGATGGGTCGCTGTCCGAAAGCCCCTTCGGCCAGCAAAAAAATTTCTCCGGCCAGGCCGTACCACGTCGTCGCGCCACGGCCAGCGTAATGATAGGTTCCCCAGCGCATATGTTCGGATATCTGCGCCGTTAGTTCCAGAATTGCGCGGGCAAGATCGAAAGCGGACGTCGGGCATCCGCGTTCATCGTCGACGATGGAAAGGCTGTCTCGTTTTTCCCCCAGGCGCAGAATCGTTTTAACGAAATTGGACCCATGGCGTCCGAACAACCAGGAAGTTCGAAGAATGATATGCCGGTCAAGGACCTCCCGGACCGCCTGCTCGCCGGCCGCCTTGCTTTCGCCGTAAACGTTGATGGGATTGACGGCGTCATTTTCCGTATAGGGCTCCTTTTTGGTTCCATCGAAGACAAAATCGGTCGAAAGATGGATAAGGCAGGCCCCCGTTTCCGCGCAGGCCGAAGCAATGCTTCGAGGGGCTTTCTCATTGACAGCAAAAGCGGCGGCGTGATCGGTTTCGGCCTTGTCGACATCAGTGTAGGCCGCGACATTAATGATGACATCGGGGTGTTCGTCACGGAACAGGGACTTAACCGCCGTTTGGTCCGTGATATCCACTTCCGTTCTTCCAAATCCCGCCCGGTCGATACCAGAAGGCAGCGGAAACCGCATTAACTCGTATCCCAACTGCCCACCTTTGCCGATGACGATAACCTTCATGGCGCCGCCGTCTGCCGGCCCGAAAGGCCGAGACGATTACCTTTGTAGATTTCTTTTTGCACCTTTTGCCACCAGGAACGGTTTTCCATGTACCACTTCACCGTCTGCTTCAGTCCTGACTGAAAATCGCGCTGCGGCTGCCAAGCAAGTTCGGTGCTGATTTTGCCCGTGTTCATGGCATATCTATGGTCGTGACCCGGCCGGTCTTCGACCATCGAAATCAGGCCGCTATGGGGCACGTTTCCGGAATCCGGGTTCAAACGGTCGAGGACGGAACATATGGATTGAACGACCTCCAGGTTCGTAAATTCGTTGTTTCCGCCCACATTATAGGTTTCTCCCAAACGCCCTCGATTAAGAATTTCCCACAAGGCGCACGCGTGATCCTCGACGTGGACCCAATCCCGGATGTTGCTTCCGGTGCCGTAAACGGGGATGGGCTTCCCCTCAAGGGCGTTGATGATGGCGAGCGGGATTAGCTTCTCCGGGAACTGCCAAGGCCCATAGTTATTGGTGCAGTTGCTGATCAGCGCCGGAAAACCGTATGTCCGATGCCAGGCCCGGACAAAATGGTCCGCGCCGGCCTTGCTTGCCGAATATGGGGAATTCGGCCGGTAGGGAGACTCTTCCGTGAACAGGCCCTCCGAATCCAGAGAGCCGAACACTTCATCCGTGGACACGTGGTGAAAACGGAATTCTTTTCGCTGCTGTCCCTCTAGCTCCTCGTAATACTCCCGAGCAACCTCCAACAACGCACAAGTGCCGATCACATTCGTCTGGATAAATTCACTCGGTCCATCAATGGATCGATCGACATGTGTTTCCGCCGCTAAATGAAGGACGCATGTGGGCCTTTGGTCACTGAAAACCCTGCGAAGAGCTTTAGCGTCGCAAATATTCGCTTTTTCGAAGGAATAACGGCCATCTTCGGAAGTTTCCTCAAGGGCCAAGGGATTGGCGGCATAGGTGAGGCTGTCAAAATTGACCACCGAAGCCCGGGTTTTGCGGATTATCATCCGAATGACCGCGGATCCGATAAACCCCGTTCCTCCCGTGATGAATACTTTCATTGGACTTAATGCTTTTATTTTCTTCGGGGGTTGACCGCTACATCGTGAAATAATCGTCTATTTCCGCCAATGGCGGGTTACGGGAATCTTTTTCGGAAACGACTACATCCTTCGAGTCGATGGGCCATTCGATTTCCAAGCGGGGGTCGTTCCAGTGAATACCCCTATCGTGTTCGGGAGAATAGTAACTGGAAACTTTATAAAAAACCTCTGTTTCCGGCTCAAGGGTGACAAACCCATGAGCGAATCCGATGGGCACGAAGATTTGATGCCCCTCTTCAGGGCCCAGTTCCATTTCAACGTGTTGGCCGTATGTGGACGAACCGCGACGGATATCCACGGCGACATCGAAAATTCGTCCCCGGAGAACCTGGATTAATTTATGTTGGGCGAAGGGTGAGACCTGAAAATGGAGCCCGCGCAAAACCCCGGGAACCAGGGATAAACTTATGTTGTCCTGAACAAATTCGACATCGATCTGTATCTCCCGAAATGTTTCTCGGTTAAAAGATTCGCTAAAATAACCTCGCTCATCACGATGAATTTCAGGTGTGATCAGCCTGACGTCGGGAATGGTGAGGGGAAGAATTTGCATGAGGCTCAATTATCGCTTTGCAGTCGGCAAGGACCCTGTTTTGCCATAATAGGGAATCTTCATAAACCCCCTAACGGCTGCTTGGCGTTATTACCGGAAAAACCCCCTGACACTGGTGCGCAAGGATTTAAACAAGGTTTTCGGCGTTTTGCCTCCTGTCGATTTATCCTGAATGGATGTCGCGCCCTGCATGGGGTTGGCGTGCTTCAAGGATGCGAAAGATGCGCAAAAAACCCACGACCAGAACGATCAAGATCAGAACAAACCCGCCGATGACGACATTCATCAGGCGCACCGTTCGTTTGTTTATATTTTTAACCCGATCATATAAACGCTTTTCATAATCCGGGATGTCTTCCCGCCATTTCTTGAAATCGGCTATCATCTGCTCCCGCCACTGTTCAGGAGAAGCCTGCGCCTTGGCAGTCCCCGCAGGCAGGGGAAGAAAGAACATAAACAGTATTGCTGCCTGAAAAAGGTATCGTTTCATGCTATTCCCCCTTTTGTATGGAACGCCCGGCAAAAGGTTAGGTTGACCCGCCACGATGATAAAGCGTTTTTTCGAACTCATCCGCCGGGGCTGGCGCAAGCCGCCGCATGTGATCGTCCGCTGGCTGGTCCGCCAGGCCCGTGCCGAATGGGACCAGCCACCGGGCACCGGCCCGCGCCCGGGCGTTGAGCTCGGAAGGGTTGCTTGAGAAATTAAACGCCGGAAGTTTTGATAGCCTGTGGACACGTTTGGCGGGGTGAAAGTGAGGTAATGCAAAATCGGTCGAACCGAGGGTCGGGAAAACCCGTTTGGGTCAGGGCGCATCAAGCGTGTGCTTATGATTGGAACCTGATCCGGCGAATCGCATTAGGGCCAACGGTCATGGCAAACGCATCAACAGATCCTATGCACCCGACCAATTGCAGAACGTCAAATTAACCCTTGCCAAATGGGAGCCGTCCACACATGACCTAAATAGACCTTCACAACTAAACCCATAGAGACAAAGACACTTCCTAGGCCCCGGCAAATGCCGGTGATTGATCTCCCGTCAGTGGTTGGTGTAGCTTGGCGCCATGAAATCTTGGATTACCTGGGGCCGGTTATTGTGGGCACTGCTTGTCGGCCTTGCGCTGGCAACCGCCGGAAGTTTTTTTCGCGGGTCCGCTTGGTGGCTGGACATCCTTACCGACTTCAAGATGCAATACGTGGCCTCGGCAGCGTTGTTGTTTTTGGCGGCGCTGGCGAGTCGGCGGGCTAAGGAAGCGGTTCTGGCGCTGGTGCTGCTGGGCATTAACGGTGTTGCACTTGCTCCCCATTTGGCTCCGGCGCCCAGCAGCCGCACGGCGATGAAGATCGTCGGTTTCAACCTCGATATGTTCAACACCGCCGCCGCCAATACGCTCGACTTTCTGCACCGCGAAAACGCGGACGTGGTGGTGGTGTATGAGGTAACCGTCGCCTGGCGGGAGGCTCTTAGGCAATTATCGGATATCTATCCTCACCGTTATTACGGCCCCCTGCAATATCTCCCTGGAAACCCGCCACAAGGGATGGGACTACTGTCCAAACGGGCATGGGAGGAAACAGGGGTGGAAGTGTCGGACATATCTTCCCGGACCTTCGCCGTATGGGCACGGTTTCCCGCCGCCTCGCCAAGCCTGACCGTGGTCGGCGTGCACCTTTCGAACCCCGTTTACTACCCCGCAAGCCATCAACGCTCTGAGGCCGTTGCGCTTGCGTCTATTGTGAAGCGATTTGACGGCCCCGTGGTCGTGACTGGCGACTTCAACATGACCCCGTTCTCTGCCCGTTACGGGACCCTGTTGGGAAAAACCGGCCTTAGGCGGGCGGACGGCGGGCTCAATGCCACCTGGCCGGCGATGCTGACACCCCTGGGGTTGTCGTTGGATCACGTGCTGATCGGCAAGGGCATTCGCAATGCCACGATGCGGACGGGGCCCTGGTTGGGTTCCGATCACCTTCCCGTTGTCGGAACCTTTGATCTGGGGGGATAGCCGAAATATCCGGCAACGAAACGGTGATCGTTGGAATGGAATGCCAAGCCCCGGGAATTCCGGAAATCAAGATTTTCCGCGCTGAACCGCGGGGCGATTCGCGGGGGTACGTCATGCCTTCCTTTAATCTTAAGGTTCGGGGGGCCGCCGGGCTTGCCTAACAGTTTTCCTGGGAAGGCGAAGAAACGCGCCTTCTCAACACCATTAGCCCTTTGCTGTAATGACCTGTGCCATGTCCTGCCGCCTCATCTTCATAGGGTTCTTGCTGATGATCCTGGTCTCGGCCTGTGCTTCGGCCGGGCCTGATGAACAACCGGCCCAACCCCGCTATACGTTCGATTTGGCGAAGGCCAAGAAAGCCCTCGTCGCCGGCCTTGACGCCGACCTGAACGGCGACGCCAAGGCCGCCCTCGACCATTTTCAGAAGGCCATTGATATTTTTCCCGTTTATTTCGAGGCCTTCGAGGCCATTGCCGTTACCGCTGGGCGCATTGGGGATGCGAGGAATCTGAGGTACGCGCGATTCTTCATGGTCCGAATGGATTCGATTGCCAAACTGGGCCCCCGCAATTCCGCCCGCGCCTTTGAGAACCTTACCCGTGACGACCCCGCCAACAAGGTCAAGGAGCCGAAAATCAGGATGACGGCGGCCAGGATCGTCGCCTTCCTGGACACCGTCGTCTGCGAGAAATCCAGGCTGAAAAAGAAGGAATCCGAGGAAAAACAATCTTTCGTCGCCCGTTACGGTTTCGAGGGCTGGCTCCGGTACCTGGATCAATGGACCGCGGGGCCGGCCTCGGAATGTCCCGCCGTCATCGTCCGTTGACGCGGATTAGCGAATAACCGTTTTCTTCCGTTTTTGGGGCCGCGCATGATTACGGGAGCACTATCCAAAAAAAGACCCCTAGAAAAACACGACAAATTACGACATTCGCATCGACCAGTATCATGGTATTGGAGACGCATCATGGCCGAGGCGCCGTTCCCGGCTTTCACCGAAGCCGGTCACCGCCGAGGACTACGAAAAGACGTGTCCCGGCGACGCCCGGCGGATCGGCGTTTGAAGATGTTGCGGCAATTCAATCGGGGGGGCTGATGGCGTCTTCGATTAGCCATAAAGGGCGTTGGGTCTTGGTGGTTGATTCCTTTACAGCCCGGTCGGGAAAGGTTACTTGGTTACGCCGGTCAGGCGGGCCCGGTATGATGTCGGTGGATTAAAAAGCCGAGGGATGTGACGAGGGAACAATGGCGGAAGCGGTTGATGTTCTTTTTATCAATCCGGGGAATCGCAAGCAGATTTACCAGGATCTGGGCGACGAGTTTTGCGGCATCGAACCGCCGGCGTTCGGCGCCCTTTTCGCGACATATCTTCGTCAACAGGGTCTGAGGGTCGCCCTTATCGATGGCCCGGCCTTCAACATGTCGGCCGACGAAATCGCCAACAGCGCGATTGATGATTACCGGGCCCGGCTGATCGTCATCGTGGTCTACGGCAATCAGCCCTCGGCGTCGTCCCAGACCATGACCTCGGCCGGCGCCGTCGCCCGCCACATCAAGGACGGCGACCCCGATGCCCGCATCCTGATGACGGGAACCCACCCCGCGGCCTTGCCCGAACGCACCATGCTTGAAGAACCCATTGATTTCGTTTGTGATCTTGAAGGGCCGGTGACAATTCACAAAACCTTTGAGGCGCTTAAGGCGGGCGACGAGTCCTTTGCCGATGTGCCGAGCCTGTGGTGGCGGGACGAGGGCCGGATCATCAAGCCCAGGAGCGCAGAGCCCCTGATAACCAGCCTTGACCGCGAAATGCCCGGCATCGCCTGGGATCTGTTGCCGATGGACCGGTACCGTTCCCATAACTGGCATGCCTTCGATCACCTGGAAGACCGGTCGTATGCGTCCATGCACACGAGCCTGGGGTGCCCGTACAAGTGTTCGTTTTGCTGTATCAACGCGCCGTTCGGTAAACCGGCGTACCGGATGTGGTCGCCACGGGTCGTAGTCGATGAAATCGCCTTTCTTGCGGAAACCTACGGCGTCAAGAACATAAAGTTCGTCGATGAGATGTTCGTCCTCAACAAGCGTCATGTGTTGGAGATATGCGATCTTCTGATCGAACGGGATTTGGGCGTCAACATCTGGGCCTATGCCCGCGTCGATACCGTCCAGGACCAGTTTCTGGATAAGCTCAAGGCGGCCGGGGTTAATTGGCTGTGCCTGGGCATCGAAAGCGCCAGCGACAATGTCCGCGACGGCGCCCTGAAAAAGTTCGAGAACGAGGACATCATAGACGTCGTCCGGCGCATTCAAGGCGCCGGCATTTACATCCTCGGCAATTTTATTTTCGGTCTTCCCGACGACACCATGGAACGGATGCAGTCGACCCTGGACCTGGCGCTGGAATTGAACTGCGAATTCGCCAATTTTTATTCCGCCATGGCCTATCCCGGGTCTCCCCTGTATGCCGAGGCGGACGCCAGCGGCAGCGAGCTGCCTAGCAGTTGGCATCAATTCTCGCAACACGCCTATGATTCCCTGCCGCTGGCAAACGCGCATTGCACCTCGGCCGATATTTTGGAGTTCCGCGACCAGGCCTGGCAAACCTATTTCACAGATTCAAATTACCTCTCGATGGTCCGGCGCACCTTTGGCGACGACGTCGTCGACCATATTGAACGGATGGTCAAAATTCCGTTGGCGCGTCGCATCGTCGAGGAAAAATACGCCGCTTAAGCCAGTTCCCGCGGGCCGATGGCGCCGAGTCGGGCACTTACCGGGTGTCTCCCAGATAATCAAACCAGGTCTTGGTGGCCTCGGCAATCGAGGCCGGGTCCCACAAAGGCGCCTGGCGCCAATATTCGATGTCCTCGACGATCTTGGCAACGCCGTCTTCGAAGTTGACCGCCGGTTTCCAGTCCAGGTCCCGGCCGATCTTGGAAATGTCGGCCCAGGTGACTTCCGGTTCGCCCGGGCGGGTGGGAATTTCGACCCGGTCCTGGCCAAGAAGTTCCACCAGATGGTTCACCGACTGCGGATTGCCGGAGCCCAAATTCCAGATTTCGCCGGCAAGCGGCGCCTCGGCGGCCTTGAGAAACGCTCTCGCGACATCGGTGACGTAAACGAAATCCCGTTTCTGGGTGCCGTCGCCGACGACGGTAAAGGGCTTGCCGGCGAGCTTTTGACGCAGGAAGACGCCGAACACGGCGCCATAGGCGCCGGACGTGCGCGAACGCGTCCCGTAGGCGTTGAATATGCGGATGGAATTCACCGCCAAGCCGTACACCTGATGCCAATGAAAGACCGCCTGTTCGCCCAGGTACTTGCTGAGCGCGTAAGGGTACCGCGGGCGGATGGGATGGTCTTCGCCGGTCGGCGTTTCGGCGATCCCGTAGCACGACGAGGAAGCGGCGTAGACGAATTTTTCGACGCCGCCGGCATGTCGCGCGCACTCCAGCATATGAACCGTTCCCTGAACGTTGGCCGACATGTATTCCGTTGGCCGCTCGATGGAGGGCACGATGTCGCCGATGCCGGCGAAGTGAAACACATACCTTGCCCCCTTAAACAGCGGATGGCCCGGCTCGCAGGAGCGGATGTCGGCGTTTTCGAAAACCACCTTCTGGTTGTCGGCGTGGTCTTCTATGTTGGCTTCGCGCCCGCCGTTGAGGCTGTCGATGACATGGACCCGGTACCCGCGCTCGACCAGAAGGTCGACCATGTGGCTGCCGATGAAACCGGCGCCCCCGGTGACCACGGCGATGGGTTCAGCAGTCATTTCGCGCCAATCGCCCGCATGGTCCTGACGTTGTAATACTGGTCGCCGCCGAAGCTGTCGGGCAGCTTGCCTTCCTTGAAGGCCCGGCACAGGTCGCGCACCGCTTCCTCGATGGTGTGCTTCGGCTCAAAGCCCAGGACCCGCCTGATCTTGTCGGAGTTGATGTGGTAGGAACGGATGTCGTCCGTCGGCGTGGTTTCGATATTGATGTCGCCTTTTTCCGGGAATTCCTCCTCGACGATTTTCTTCACGATGAGGGCGATATCCATGATGCTCATGTTTTGGAAGCCGCAATTGAAAATCTCGCCGGCGATTTTCTCGTCCGCCGCTTCGAGAAGCATCCGGCAAAGGTCGGCGTAATCCTGGATATGCAGGTTGGGGCGCAATTGGGATCCGCCGAAGACGGTGATCTTGCCCTTGTTGACGGCGTGATTGGTGAGGATGTTCACCGAAACGTCCAGACGCTGACGCGGGCCGTAACCGCAGACGGTGGCGGGCCGGCACGCGACGCCGGTAAAATTTTCGTCCGTGTGCTTGAACAGCAGCGGTTCGCACATTCCCTTGAATTTGTTGTACAGCGTCAACGGCACTAACGGGTGGTCCTCGGTGATGTCCGGGGCGTCCGAAACCCCGTAAACGGAGCTCGTCGACATATAGACGAAGCGTTTGACGCCGGCTTCCTTGGCGGCCACTACCATCGGCTCGAAAGCATCCAGGTTCACCGACGTGGAAAGGTCTTCGTCCAAAACGAAGCTGGCGTCATTGGAGATGCAGGCCAGGTGCAATACCGCCTCGATGCCCTCAAGGGCCTCGGTTAAATGGGCGGCATCGCGGATGTCGCCTTGGATGATATTTAAGTTGGGGTTGTCCTTGGGCAGGAAATCGCCGCCGTAATAAAGGATGTCATAGACGGTGACTCTATAGCCACGGTCCAGCAATTGCGGCGTCAACACGCTGCCGCAGTAACCGGCGCCACCCGTTATCAGTATTTTTTTGAATTTCACGTGATTTTCCAACGAGACCGATTATTCGGCCGCATTCGTTTCCGCCGTGTCTATGGTGTACCCGGCGGCGCAAGCATCGTTATGGAACACCCGCACCGTTTCCCGCGAAAAAACGCCAAGGTCCTTGCCGACGTTTGACAGCTTCCCGAGCACGTCGTTGGTAACGGTGATGATGTGGCATCCGATTTCGTCGGCCTGAAAGATGTTCAACAGCTCGCGGGGGCTGGCCCACAACAGTTCCGATTTCGGCTTCGCCTTGGCGATGTCGACGGCGCTTTTCATGTGCGGCATCGGGTCGCGCCCGCTGTCGGCGACCCGGCCGGCGAAGACCGACAGGATGGCCGGCGTGCCGGGATCAAGGACGCCGACGATCTCGTCAACCTGTTGCAACGTGAACATGGCGGTGACGTTGAGAGCAACCCCGTTGCCCGAAAGCCTCTCGACCAAGGGGGCGGCGCTTTCGCCCTTGGTGTTGGTGATTGGAATCTTGACATTGACGTTCGGCCCCCAAGACGCGATTTCCATCGCCTGGTGCTCCATTTCGTCGAACTCGTCGGCAAAGACCTCGAACGAAATGGGAAGGACGGTGACGATCTCGAGCGCCTCGAGCGCAAAGGCCCTGTAGTCGTCGACCCCGGCCTTGCGCATCAGCGTCGGGTTGGTGGTGAAGCCCTGGATCAAGGGCTCCTGGGACATCTCGCGGATTCCCTCCAGATCGGCGCCGTCGGCGAAAATCTTGATGTTCAAGTCACTGGGGTGGACCGGGTCGGTCATGAACTAAGCACCGTTTTCGACTTCGGGTTTCAAGATGACGTCCGCGGCCTCGGTCAGGGAGTCGACGACAATGTCCGGATTTTCGGGCGACGGCTCCACGTAGCCGCAATCGATGAAAATCGTAACACACCCCGCCGCCTTTCCCGCGCCCACGTCGCGCCAGCGGTCGCCGATCATATAACTTCGGCTGAGATCAATATCATGCTTTCCCGCCGCGTCCAAGAGCATCCCGGGTCGGGGCTTGTAGCAGGTGGCGTCGGGACCGTCAGCTTCGTAACACACCCTGATTTCTTCGATCGCGAGGCATTCCATGAGCTTCGCGTTGATAGCCTCGACGACCGCGCGCTCGACCTTCCCGGTCGCGACGTCGGGCTGGTTCGAAACGACAATGACCAGGAACCCGGCATCGCGAAGCCGGCTGATGGCCTCTTCGGCACCCTCCAGCACTTCCAAGTCGTCAATGGACGTGATCGCGTATGGCCTGCCATCGCGGACGTTCGTTCGGATGATCACGCCATCGCGATCAAGGAAAACGGCACGTTTCATCAGAAGGTCGATCTCATTCCTCAGAAGGTCGATCCCATTCCGCGGCTTTCTCGACCCTCTGTCATTATGATCGTGGTGTTTGGGGGCCTCCAGGGCGGTCAAAGACATGCTGCCGCAGTCCGGGTGAAAAACCGCTCCCCCCTCCCCGGTGACGCAGAATATCAGTCACCAAACCCCGATGTTCTTCTTCTGTCATAGCGAAATTTCAATTAAATCTCAAATCGTTGACAACAACAGGGGGCCTCATTTTGAAACACGGCCGCTTATGGCGGAACGACAGGGTCGGGAGGAGACGGTTTGCGAAAGACTAGTGGCCTGTATCACGGTTGATGTGAAAAATGTTAGCTGGCTTTCATATGATCTTGCCCGCGATGCCAGGATGGCGGCGAAAATCACGATCGGCGGGGTTTTCAGGGTTCTCTTCCTTCTTGGTGCGGGGACAGGAAACGGCTACATTTTCATACACCCGTTAGGTTATTCCGCCACCGTTACGGAACCGCGATCGAATGGAAATCGACATCATCTTCGATACCGTCTGCCCCTGGTGCTATATCGGCAAAAGGCGGCTGGAAATGGCCCTGTCCATGCGCCCGCAAATCAGGGTCAAACCCAACTGGCGGCCGTTTTTGCTGAATCCGGAAATGCCGCCGGAAGGCATCGACCGCACCGCGTATCTGGTCAAGAAGTTCGGCAGCGAATCCCGGGTCAGCCGCATCTACGGCGCCATCGGCGAGGCCGGCCAGTCGGTGGAGATCGATTTCGCCTTCGACCGCATCGGCAAGACGCCCAATTCGGTCGATTCCCACCGCCTTGTTCGCTTCGCTCACAAGCGCGGGCTCGCCGACGAGGTGGCCGAGGCGCTGTTCGTTGAATTCTTCATCAACGGCCGCGATATCGGGGACCTTCGCGTCCTCACCGAAATCGGCGCCGCCAACGGGCTCGACGCCCGGGAAGTCGAGGCCTACCTGGATACCGACGCCGACGTTAGCACAATCCATGATGAAAACGTCCGTGCTCACCGTCTCGGCATCAACGGCGTGCCGTCGTTCGCCTTCAACGGCAAATTCGTCATCTCCGGCGCCCAGGAGCCGCAGGTTCTGGCCCGCATGCTGGACGCCGCGCTGGCCACCGAAGACGCGGCCTGAAGCTCGGTGTTTCGGCGCCAGGCCGGCCTTTCGACCCGGGCGCATATGGGCTATGGTCTGGAGTCCTGAAAATCGGCCTAAAACCTCAAGGACCCGATCATGACGAGCGCGTTGCATCAAATCACCATGAGCTACTCGGCCGAACAGGACCGGCTGTTGCTTCGCGTCGGGACCGCGGACAATAAGGAATATCAGCTTATGCTGACCCGCCGCTTCGTGCGCGTGCTGTGGGCGGCGCTGATCAAGGTTTTGGAAAAACAGCCCGACCTGAAACGCGACCTCATGCCCAAGGTCAAGAAGGCGGTCATGGCCATGGAGCACCAGAAAGCCGTCAGCGACGCCGATTTCTCACGCAAGCACGAAAAAGGTTATAAAAACTTGACTCCCGGCTCGGACCCGCTGTTGGTGGTCGGCGGTTCCGTGGAACCGGGAAACGGCGGCCCGACGCAGCTGTTGCTGAAGACCCAGACGGGCTCGGAAATCAAGCTGGCCTTCAACAAGAACCTGCTGCATGTGCTGTGCAGGCTGTTGATCGAAACCACCATGAAGGCAGGATGGGATTTGGGCCTGACCGTCGGTGATGCCGCCAGCCTCGCCGCGCCCGAAGATAAAACCCTGGTCCATTAGGCGCCGGCGACTGTCAGGGGTTTCCCTTATGGGTCGCCCTCGCCCTGCCCCTCCCCTTCGCCGGCGATGCGCGCCAGCTCCCCGACCAGATAGCGGACCCCTTCCATCCGTTCGGCGGGCGCTTCCCAACCGCGCATGAGGACGAGGGTGTGGTCGGGGCGCAGCTTCACCGTCTCCCCGTGGCCGGTGATCCACGCCACCAGCCCCGCCGGGTTGGCGAAATGGTCCTTGCGGAACGACACCACCGCGCCCCTGACCCCGGCATCGACTTTTTCGACCCCGGCCTCGCGGCATTGCTTCTTCAACGCCACGACCTGCAACAGGTTCTCCACCTCGTCCGGCAGCGGCCCGAAGCGGTCGATCAATTCGGCGGCGAAGGCGTCTATTTCGTCGCGTTCCGACAGCCAGGCCAAGCGCCGGTAAAGCCCCATGCGGACGGTCAGATCGCCGACGTAGGAATCCGGGATCATCACCGGCATGCCGACGGCGATGGCGGGGCTCCAGTCGTCGTCGGCCTTGCGGCCCCCATTCTGTCCCTGGGCCAGCCCCCGCGCCTCGGCCACCGCTTCTTCCAGCATTTGCTGGTAAAGCTCGATGCCGACCTCGCGGATATGGCCCGACTGTTCGGCCCCCAAAAGGTTGCCGGCGCCGCGGATGTCGAGATCATGGCTGGCCAGTGAAAACCCGGCGCCCAGGGTATCCAGGGTCTGCATGACCTCGAGCCGCTTTTTCGCCGCCGGCGAAAGCATGCGGCCCGGCGGCAGGGTCAGATAGGCATAGGCCCGGACCTTGGACCGTCCGACCCGGCCGCGTAGCTGATAGAGCTGCGCCAAGCCGAACATGTCGGCGCGGTGGATGACGATGGTGTTGACCGCCGGCAGGTCGAGCCCGGATTCGATGATGTTGGTCGAAACAAGCACGTCGAAGGCGCCGTCGTAAAACCCGGTCATTGTCGATTCCAGATCCCTGGCGCCTAAGCGCCCGTGGGCGGCGGCAACCGTGACCTCGGGCACCAAATCCCCCAACGCCGCCACCACCCGGTCCAGGTCGCTGATGCGGGGGCCGACGTAAAACGTCTGACCGCCGCGGTATTTCTCGCGCAGGATCGCCTCGCGGACGATCACCGGGTCATAGGGCAGAATGAAGGTGCGCACCGCCAGCCGGTCCACCGGCGGCGTCGCGATCAGGCTCATTTCGCGAAGCCCCGTCAGCGCCAGTTGCAAAGTCCTCGGGATCGGCGTCGCCGTCAGGGTCAGCACGTGGACGTCGGCCTTCAGTTTCTTAAGCTTCTCCTTGTGGGAAACGCCGAAATGCTGTTCCTCGTCGATGACCAAGAGCCCCAGGTCCCGGAATTCAACATCCTTGGCCAACAGCGCATGGGTGCCGATGACGATGTCCACGGTGCCATCGGCGAGACCCGCCTTGACCTCGCGGACCCGCTTCGCCGTCACCAGCCGCGAGATCTGCTCGATCCGCATGGGCAGGCCCCGGAACCGGTCGCCGAAGGTCTGGAAATGCTGCCGGCACAGCAACGTCGTCGGCACCACCACCGCCACCTGGAGGCCGTCCAACGCCGTCGCGAAAGCGGCGCGAAGGGCGACTTCGGTCTTGCCGAAACCGACGTCGCCGCAAATCAGCCGGTCCATGGGCCTTGCGCCGCCCAAGTCGGCCATGGTGTCGTCGATGGCCTTGGCCTGGTCCTCGGTCTCGGTAAAGGGGAAACGGGCCGAGAACTCGCCGTAAATCCCCTCTTCGGCGGCAATACGGACGCCGGTTTTCAACTCCCGGGCCGCGGCGACACGGATCAGCTCGTCGGCCATGTCGCGGATGCGCTCCTTCAACCGCGCCTTGCGGGCCTGCCAGGCGGCGCCGCCGAGCCGGTCGAGCTGCGCGCCGGCTTCCTCTGAGCCGTAGCGCGAAATAACCTCGATGTTCTCGACCGGAAGGAACAGCTTGTCGCCGCCGTCGTAAAGAAGCCGCAGGCAATCGTGGGGCGCGCCGCCGACCTTGATGGTGTCGAGCCCGTCGAAACGGCCGATGCCGTGGTCCATGTGGACCACCAGGTCGCCGGAGCCGAGCACCGATGCCTCGGCGATGAAGTTCTCGGGCCTGACCCGGGGCCGGGACGGGCGGCTCATGCGGTCGCCCAGGATGTCGGGTTCGGTAATTACCGCCAGCCCCCCGGACTCAATGGTGGCGACGAACCCGCGCTCCAGCCCGACCACCGCCAATCCCGCCTGCTTCGTGTCCAGGGCAGCCGCGTCCTCCCACTTTTCGACCGGCTTCAGGTCCGAAAGTCCGTGTTCGTCCAGCAGCGAGGCCAACCGGTCCATCGAGCCCTGGGTAAAGGCGGTGATGACGACGCGGCGGCCTTCGGCCTGCTGTTCGCGGACATGGTCGCGAAGGGCGTCGAAGACGTTGGCGCCGGGCTGCACGCGGACGTCGGCGAAGTCGTGTCCGGCCCGGGCCCCGGCGTCGATGGCGCCGAGGGAGACGGGGGAGCCGGGGCCATCGTCGGCCACGGCAAAGGGCGACAATCCAGCCACGGCGCGGCCCGCCAACAGGCAATCCCAATCCTTGGCGTCGAGAAACAACGCCTCCGGCGGCACCGGATGATAAGGCGTCCCCGCCGGGCCGAGGCCGGTTTTCGGCTTGGCGTCCATGAAGCCCCGCCTTGCGGTGTAATATTCGGTGATCAAGTCGAGGCGGGCGTCGCGGGCCTCCTCGGCCTGATGGTCGAGGACAATCCGGGCTTCGGGGGCGTAATCCAGAAGCGTTTCCAGCTTTTCGTGAAACAGCGGCAGCCAGTGTTCCATGCCGATGTGGCGGTGGCCGGCGGAGACGGCGCCGTAAAGCGGATCGTCGTCGCCGGCCTTGGCGAACAGCACCCGGTAACCGGAACGGAACCGCGAAATGGCGCCGTCGTCGAGCATTACCTCGCTGACCGGCTTCAGTTCCGCCGTTTTCAGCTTTACGGTTGTGCGTTGGGTGGCGGCGTCGAAGGCGCGCAGGGCCTCCAGTTCGTCGCCGAAGAAATCGAGCCGCAAAGGCTCGGCGGCGCCGGCCGGAAAGACATCGACGATGCCGCCGCGCCGCGCGTATTCGCCGGGCTCCATCACCGTGTCGGCGCGGACATAGCCGTGGGTCGAAAGAAAACCGCTTAAGGCCGCCGGGTCCAGGCGCTGCCCGGCCTTCAGGGTCATGACCACGTCGGCGAAGGCGTCCTTGGGCGGCACCCGCTGCAACAACGCCGACACCGTAGTCAGAATCACCCTGCCCTTCCCCTTTTCAGGCGGCCGCAGAATCCTCGTCAGGGTGTCGATGCGGCGGCTGACCAGTTCCGGCCTCGGCGACACCCGGTCGTAGGGCAGGCAGTCCCAGGCCGGAAATTCAAGCTTTTCCAGGCCGGGAGCGAAAAACGACAGGGCCTCGGCCTTTCTGGCCATGGAGACGTCGTCGCGGGAAACCATGAGAACGTCGCCGCCTTCGGTAGCCAACGCCGCCAGCAAAAGGGCGTCGAAGCCTTCCGGCACGCCGCCGACCAAAAGCCGGCCGCCTGCCTGGGATAAGCGTTTGACGGTTTCCTTCGGGGTGTCCACGGGCATTTAATGGGCGTTTTTAATGGGTGTTGTTGAACTTTTTCAGCCACGCCATCAGGTCAAGGTCGTGGGCCGCCGGCACCGGCGCCTTGCCGGTAATCCAGTTGTAAAGGTCGTTGTCGCCCTGTTGCAGCAAGGCTTCCAGTTGGTCCAACTGTTGTTCGCCGAGGTCGCCGATGTGGGCGCCGGCGAAACGGCCGAGAAGGATGTCGTTTTCCTTCATGCCGCAGTGCTGGCAACGGTACAGTAATCGTTTTCGGCGCGGGTCCATGGACGCTCCGGATTTATCCACTAGGATATAAAGAACTACCAACCAGGATGCCACCGCCATGCGCCCCGAAGCCCTATTCTCCCTGTTCAAGCCGGTGACGACGCTGCCCGGCGTCGGGCCCAGGATTTCGAAGCTGGTGGAAAAGGCCGCCGGGCCCAACGTGGTCGACCTCTGCTGGCACCTGCCGTCGGCCATCATCGACCGCCGTTACGCGCCCAAGGTCAAGGACGCCCAGCCCGGCGCCGTCGCCACCATGACGTTGACCGTGGACCGCCACAAAAAACCGCCCAACAAGCGGCTTCCCTACAAGGTCTACTGCTCCGACGACACCGGCACCATCGCCCTGGTGTTCTTCCACGCCCACGAGGATTATCTCAGGAAAACCCTGCCCGAGGGCGAGGTCCGGGTGGTCAGCGGCAGGGTCGAAACCTTCGCCAAGGAAATCCAGATCACCCACCCCGACCACATCGGCACGGCGGACGAGATCGCCCGCCTCAAGGCCGTCGAGCCGGTCTATCCGCTGACCACGGGGTTGACGCTCAAGGTTCTGGGCAAGGCCGTCCGCGCGACGCTGGAGGGACTGCCGGAGCTGCCGGAATGGATCGACGCCGCCTATCTGGCAAAGCGGAAATGGAAAGGTTGGCGGGACGCGCTTGTCTGCGCCCACGGACCCGAGGACGAAGCGGCGCTGGACGTCATGACACCGGCCCGCCAACGGCTTGCCTACGACGAACTGCTGTCCAACCAGTTGGCCCTGGCCCTGGTCCGGCTCGCCATGCGCCGGGTCAAGGGCCGCGCCATCGAAGGCGACGGCCGCCTCAGGGCCAAGGTGACGGCGGCGTTGCCGTTTCGCCTGACGCCGTCGCAAGAGCAGGCGCTGGTGGAAATCGCCGCCGACATGGCGGCCCCGGTACGCATGCTGAGGCTGCTGCAGGGCGACGTCGGCAGCGGCAAGACCGTGGTCGCGCTATTGGCGATGCTGAGCGCCGTCGAGGCCGGCGAGCAGGCGGCGTTGATGGCGCCGACGGAAATCCTCGCCCGCCAGCATCTGGCGACCATCGAACCCCTGGCCCGGGCCGCCGGCATCGAGGTCGTGCTGCTGACCGGGCGCGAGAAAGGCAAGGCCCGGGAAATGGTCCTCGAAAAGCTTTCCTCGGGCGAGACGGCGCTGGCCGTCGGCACCCACGCGCTTTTTCAAGACGACGTCGCATTCAAGGCGTTGGCCATGGCGGTGATCGACGAACAGCACCGTTTCGGCGTCCATCAGCGCCTGACCCTGGCGGCCAAGGGCCGGGCCGTGGACATCCTGGTGATGACCGCGACGCCGATCCCGAGGACGCTGATGCTGACGGCCTACGGCGACATGGACGTTTCACGCCTGCCCGACAAGCCGGCCGGGCGGCTGCCGGTGGATACCCGGGTCATGCCCATCAAGCGCCTGGACGAGGTGACGCGGGGGTTGAAGCGGTCCCTCGACGCCGGCGCCGGCGTCTACTGGGTGTGTCCGCTGGTCGAGGAATCGGAAGTCCTCGACGTCGCCGCCGCCGAGGACCGCCACGCGCACCTGAAGGGTCTGTTCGGCGGCCGGGTGGGGCTGGTGCACGGGCGCATGAAGGGCAAGGAGAAAGACGCCGCCATGGCCGCCTTCGCCGCCGCTGAAACCAAGGTCCTCGTCGCCACCACCGTCATCGAGGTCGGCGTCGACGTGCCGGACGCGACGGTCATGGTGATCGAACACGCCGAGCGCTTCGGGTTGGCGCAGTTGCATCAGCTTCGCGGCCGCATCGGCAGGGCCGACAAGCCGTCCACCTGCCTGTTGCTGTACGCCCCGCCCCTGACGGCGCCGGCCAAGGCGCGGCTCGAGATCATGCGCGAAACCGACGACGGCTTTAGGATCGCCGAGGAAGACCTGAAACTGCGCGGCGCCGGCGAACTGCTGGGCACCCGGCAAAGCGGCCTGCCGGAATTCCGCATCGCCGACCTGACCGTCCACGGCGAGCTGCTGGCGGCGGCCCGGGACGACGCGGCGCTCATTCTCGACCGCGACCCGGAACTGGAAACCGAGCGCGGCCGGGCGCTCCGGGTTTTGTTGTATTTGTTCGAAAGGGAGGCCGCGGTCAGGAACCTGCGCTCGGGGTGACGAGGGTGTGACGGGGGGTCGTCAACCGGTGGTCCGCGTCTTTTTCTTCTCGCCGGGGCGCGACCCCTTGGGCGCCAGCACCGGGGCGCGGTCCTTCTCGCGGATGATATCCACTTCCTCGTAGGTATGGGCGGCGGTCAGCGGCACATTGCGTTCTTTCGGCGGGCGGCGGTCCGGCGGCGTGATAATGCCGCCCGAGATCACCATCTTGATCGCTTCCTCGACGGTCATGGAAAGCGGGATCAGGTCCTTTTTCGGCACGAACAGCAAAAAACCGGACGTCGGGTTGGGGGTCGTCGGCAGGAAGATGTTGATGCACTCTTCCTCGGTGGTGTTCTGCACCTCGCCTTCGGTGCGCCCGGTGATGAAGGCGATGGCCCAAATGCCGCGCCGGGGGTATTCGACCAGCACCGCCTCGCGGAACGCCGCCGAATGGTCGGCTAAGACGGTTTCGATAATTTGCTTGAGGGCCGAATAGATGTTCCGGATCACCGGCATGCGGGCCAGCATGTCCTCGGAGAAACGCTTCCACAGCCGGCCCATGAAACCCGCCGTCAGTGCCCCCGTCAGGATCAGCGCCAGGACCAGGATTGCCAGACCGAGCCCGGGGAGCGCGAACGGTAGGTAGGTTTCCGGGTTGTATTTCACCGGGATCAGCGGCGTTATCTTGCTGTCGACGAAACCGATGAACAGCCAGGCCAGGTAAAACGTGATGGAAATGGGCGCCACCACCAGGATGCCGGCGAGTAAATAGGCGCGCATCCGTTGGCCGAAGCCGAGGACAGGTTTCCTGGCCCGATCGTCGACGTTCTGGGGATCGTTATCCGGCGCGGGTTTTTCGGTGCTCATGGCCTAAGGATTGTCCAGCTTCGCCGTTAAGGCAATTCACTCTTTCAGGAGCGGGTCGATGGGGCTTGCAATCGATCGCCGCCATCTCGCCGAAGATGCCGCCCTGGCCGACCTTTCCCAGTACCGTTTCGACCCCGTCGATGATCTTGAAAATCCGGTCCCCGGCCTGCAAGGTCCGCCGCTGAAGTATGCTTTCGGACATTCCCCCGTCCTTTGTTGGTCGGTCGCGACGTTTGATTTTGTTCTTTCGTCATAGTACCTGGAAATATAGAAAAAACCATCCATCAGGATCAATTAATTCCAGCCTTATATCACTGTAATCGGAGCCATTTTTAAAATGACCAGGGAATATCCCGAACGGCCTCTTGTCGGCATCGGCGTGGTGGTGTTGGGCCCCCGCGGAGTGCTGATGATCAAGCGCGCCAAGCCGCCCCGGAAAGGCCAATGGAGCCTGCCCGGTGGGGCCCAGGAACTCGGCGAAACCGTATCCGAGGCGGCGCGGCGCGAGGTCATGGAGGAAACCGGCCTGACCATCGACATTCTTGGCCTGGTCGACGTCGTCGATTCAATCAGCCGGGACGATGCCGGCAAGGTCCGGTACCACTATACCCTGGTCGAGGTTTTGGCGCGGATCCCCCCGCGGGCCGAGACCGAACCCAGCCCCGGCGGCGACGCCGACGAGGCCGCCTGGATACCGGTCGAGGACATTCCCGGCCTCGGCCTGTGGCCGGAAACCGAGCGCATCATCAACCTGGCGGTTGAAATGCTGGAACTGGTGGACGAATCCGATCGCTGACGGCGGCTTGATCCTTGGTATGATTTATCCGCGGGGCCTCAGGACCCGGCGATCGAACCCAGCAAATAACCGAAAAGCGTCGTCGATCCGGTCTTGACCCCCGCCTCGACGGCCATCCCCGGCATCAGGCGCTTCTTTTCCCGGCCGCGGCCGACGAAATCCCGCTCCAGGGCGATGATCCCCTTGTAATAGGGCTCCCCCTTCCCGTCGCCGAAGGTCGACGAGGAAATTTCCTTTAATGTGCCCCTCAAGGCGGCGTAACGGGAAAACCCGGCAACCTTGACGTTGACGGTTACCGGCTGTCCGACGCGGACCCGGTCGATATCGGCGACGGCGATCCTGGCCTCGACGACCGCGTCGCCGCCAAGGGGAATGATTTCAACCACCACCTTGCCCGGCGCCACGGTGGAGCCCAGGGGGTGGACATGGGCGCCTTGGACGACCCCCTGGGCCGGGGCGGTGACTTGCAGACGGTCCATTCGTTCGTTCAGGCCCTCCAGGGACTCGTTGATGGCGTCCAATCGTTCGGTGAGGATCGCCAGTTCATCCAGCGCCCTTTCCTTGAGACGGGTTTCAAGGGCCCGAAACCGGTTTTTGGCTTCCCCCAGGGCCTTGCCGGTGACCTGACGGGTGTCGACCAAATTAGCCAGGTCCTTGTACGCCTTGTCGACCTGGCGCTTGGTTTTGACGTAAACGTTCTTGGGCGTCAGCCCTTTTTTGAACAGGTCCTCGCGCAGCAACAGTTCCTCTTCCAGGATATCGGCGTTCTTGGACAGCTTTTTTTCCTGCTTGTCGATCTTGTCAATTTTCGCCTGCGTCTCGGCGACTTTGGCTTCCAGGACACGACGGCGCTTTTTTATCAATTCCTTAAGGGCGGCAAAGACAAGACGCTCTTTTTCCACATAAGGCCGATAGGTTGCCTGAACGAAGGAGAAATCGGGTTCGCCGCCCCGGCCCAGCGCCCTCAACTGCGCCGCCAGCAAACCGGCTTCGACTCGCCGGACCTGCATCCTGTCAAGCGCGCCTTGGGCTTCACGGGAGTCGAAACGGATCAGGGTTTGCCCCTTCTCGACGATTTCGCCATCGCTGACCAGGATTTCCAAGACCGTTCCGCCGTCCTGATAGCGAACCGTTCGGGGCTCTCCCGACGGGATTGCCTGGCCGGCGGCTTCGGTCACGTCGTCGATACCGATAAAGCCCGCCCAGACGACAAGAGCCAGGGCCGTCACGGCGCACGTGGCCACGGCATTCTTGCCTAGATTGTTGGGGCCGCCCTCTTCGGCCAGGGCCACGGACTGCGCCAAGACCCTTGGCGAACGGGCGCCCCGGGAAAGTCCCGGGCGTTCGGGGATTCCGGTGTCGGGCGTCATGTCGCTCATAGGAAATTCCCCGGCGTTTTCGGCATCACCACCTTCGGCCGGCCGACGGACCGGACCCCGCCGTATTCAAGCCAAATGATCCTGTCCGCCATTTTCAGGTGGCTGGGCCGGTGGGTGACGATGAAAACGGTTTTTTCCCCGCGCATGTTTGACATCGCCCGCATCAGGGCCCGATCGCCTTTCAGGTCCAGGCCGTTGCCCGGTTCGTCCAACAAAATGATCGGCGCCCGTTTCAGGTAGCCGCGGGCCAGGTTCAGGCGCTGCAACAGGCCGGGAGTCATCTGCCCGGAACCGCTGTCTCCGAGCCGGACGTCGAATCCGGTGCGCTTCCATTCGCCGGAGCCTTGTTCCAGGGCTCCGATATCCTCCAGCGCCCCCGCCTGACGCGCCGCCCAGCGCAAATCCTTGTCGGTGGCGGTGGGATGTGCCAGGCGCAGGTTCTGGGCGATGGTGCCGTAGAAGAACTGCGGCGTTTGGGGCACGTAGGCGACCGCTTGGCGGAGTTCCGCCGGCGGAATGTCGCGGACGTCCCGGCCGTCGATCTGGACGCTTCCAGAGGTCGCTTGGTACAGCCCGGCCAGCAATTTGAACATCGTCGATTTGCCGGCCCCGTTGGAGCCGAGAACGGCGACGATTTTTCCGCTTTTGATGTCGAAACTGGCGCCATCGAGGGCCGGCGGCGAATCCGCCTCGTAGTGCATAGTCACGTCGGCAAAGGTGATCCGGCCTTCGATCCCTTTATCGGGCTCTTTATCGGGCTGTCCCCGCTGGGCGGCCTGGGCCGTCTTTTCAGGCGTGGTTTGGATCCGCATCAGACCGTTGAGATGATCGACGCCGGATTCAATCTGGGTAATCCGGGCCAGTGAAACCAGCCCGGTCTGTAACGGCGCCAGCGCCCTCCAGACGAGGATCATGCACGCCGCCAGGGCGCCATAGGACATATCGCCGGCCTCGACCCGGGAAGCCCCGATGGCCACGGTGGCGAACCCGGAGGCGACCATCACCACGTACGAAACCGTTTCTAGCAAGGACGTGAATTGCGCCGAATAAAAACCCTGGAGCGCGGCGTCGGCCGACAATTGGCGGTAACGCCCAAGCCACGTGGTCTCGGCGCCGCAATATTTTATCGCCCGCATGCCGTCCAGGGTTTCGATGGTCAGTTCCTGCTTTTTCGCCGCCGCATTGGAAGCCTTGGCTGCGGCCCCGTTGATCTTGGGCATGGCCGCAAGGCAAAGCCCGCCCACCAGGGCCATGATGACGATGGGCACAAAGGCAATGGCCCCGCCCAGATAGGCGACCACGGCAATAAATAAAAGAACGAAGGGAAGCTCAAAAAACAACGGCGCCGCGGGGCCGGTCAGGAATTCGCGCATCGTTTCGAAGTCCTTGATCAGCGATACCTGGGCGCCGATGGCGGGGCGTTCGATCATCGCCGCCGGCAATTGCAGGATCTTGCGGAACACCTCGACGCCGACGATGTTGTCGAGCCGGGCGCCGACGAATGAGAAGATACCGGAACGCAGGATCCTCAGGACCAGATCGGAAACCACCGCGATGCCGGCGCCGATGGCCAGATAGGCCATGGCCTGGACCGAGCCGGCGGCGATGGCCTGGTCGTAAACCGCCATCACGAACAACGGCAACGCCAACGCCAGCAGGTTGAGAAGAAAAGTTATGCCGAGGGCCAGAAAGGCCAGCCCCTTGAACCGTTGGCCGACCGCCCAAAACCAGCCCCCCCTCTCGCCAACGGAGGCCCGGGCGCCGTCGTCAAGGGAGCGGAAAACGTAGGCCATGCCCGTCCACGCTTCCCGAGGCAGGCTGACATAGCGTTCCTAGGCCGTGTCGAAGGCTTTGACGTTGTCGGCATCCAGATCCGCCACCACCAGGGCGTCGCGGCCCTCGGGCAGAAACAGGCACGGCACCATATCGGGAACGATATCATTGAGGGCCGTCTTTTCGGCGCCGCTTTGGTAGCCCAGGGCCGCCAGAACGTTGCGCAGCGCGGTAATGTCGAAGCTTTCCTGGAAATGCGGCAGGGTCTCGGCCACCTGTTGCGGATCCCCCTGCCAGCCCAGGGTTTCCAGCAACGGCAGCAGGGAGGCGGACAAATCGTTGGGCCGGGTGATCCCGGCCAGGGCGCCGTGGGATGCCCTATCGCCCGCGGCAACGGGCAGGGAAAACGGCGATCCCGACAATTCCGGCGGCGGAACGTCAAGGGATTCACCAAGGGGAGGAACGGCGTTCATGTCGCCTCCGGCGCCGGGGCGGCCTGTTCCGCGGGCGTTCCCGCCTGGCCGGCTTGAAGATCGTGTTCGAACAAGGTGTCGCCGCGGATTTCGAAGACCCGGTCGGCGAGCCTGAGCATCGACGGCCGTTGGGTGACCAGGATCAGCGTCACCCGGCCCTTCAGGCGCATCAACAGGTCCTTCAACAGGGCGTCGCCGGCACCGTCGATGAAGGAATTGGCCTCGTCGAACAAAAGCACCCGGGGTTTATCGACCAGCGCCCGGGCGATGGCGATCCGCTGGCGGGTGCCGCGCGGTATTTTGTCCTCCGCCCCCTCGCCGATGGTCGTGTCATAGCCCTGGGGCAGACCGGCGACCACATTGTCCAATCCCAAAAGCTTGCCGATATCCATGGCGTCGTTGGCGAGGTCGTCGCGGAACATGGTCAGGTTTTCGAGGACCGTGCCGTGGAACATCACCGCTTCCTGCGGCAGGTAGGCGACCTGATGGCGGATGTTGGTGGGATCGCACTCGCGAAGATCGTAGCCGTCGACGCGCGCGGTGCCGTGGTTGGGCGTCAATACCCCCATCATCAGGTACAACAGGGTCGTTTTGCCGCTGGCGCTGGGACCGACGACGCCGACGGTTTGCCCCGGATCGATGCGCAGGGTGACGTTTTGAAAGACCGGCGGCAGGTCCTCGCCGTCCTTGCCCTTGCCGTAACTGAAGCTCAGGTCCTTAAAATCAAGGGCGCCCTCAATGGTTGGCAGTTCTAAAAGTCCTGTCGGTTTTTCCACCGCTATATCGAAAATCACCGACAGCCTGTCACGGGCCAGCCGCGCGGCCTGAAAGCGGGTCCACAGCCCGGCGGCGGTTTCCAGCGGCTGAACGGCGCGTCCCGCCAAAACGATCGAAGCCAACAGGCCGCCAACGGTCAGGGTGCCGTCGATAACCGGGAAAGCCCCGAAACCGGCGACACCAAAGACGACGAGGAGGGAGAAAAAAGCGCCCAGGCTTTGCACGGATTCCTTGTCGCGGGCCAACCGGTAATCGGCTTCGGCCGAGGTTTCCCGCAGCCGCTCGTAACGCCGCTGCATTTGTTCTTCCATGCCGAAACCCTTGACCGTGTGAATGCCGCCCAGGACTTCGATGATGAACCCTAGCCGCCGGTCATCGGCGAGCATCCGCCCTTCCAACGCCTTCTCGAGCCGGCCCCGAATCCACGTGGCGGCAACGAACAGGACGATCAAAACCACCGGAACAAGAACCAAGAGCCCGGCCAGATAGGCGATGACACCGAGATAAAAAACCACGAACGGAAAATCGAAAATCGCGTTCGCCGCCGGGCCGGCATAGAATTTCCTGAGCGCCCCCAGAGCGTTCAGACGTTCCATATAGGCCCCGGCGCCCAGTTTTTCGAAATCGGTGATATTGGCATGCAACAGCCGGTCCAGGGCATTGCAGCTTGCCATGTGTTCAAACCGGGCGCCCATCCAGCCGCCGACATAGGAACGGCCGACGCGCAACAGGACCTCCAGCATCAGGGCGCTGCCGATGCCGAGGATCAGCCAAATCAAGACGCCGTCGTCACGTTCCGGGATGATGACATGGTCGAAAACCCGCAACAACGCCAGCGGCAGGGCCAGCCCCAGGATACCGATGAAAACCGACGCCACGGCCATATCGAAAACGCCGCCAGGCATGAAGGCAACAGAACCCAGGGGCTGTTGGCCGATCGGGTATTCCTTGGTCTTGCGATTGAACATGCGCACGTTCCCAGCCGCCGCGATATACGGTCCCCGGGCGGGAACGCGCCCTTGAGCCGCCTTTCCCGCCGAGGTCCCCTGGATATGGCTAGAAAAGTATAATTAAGATTTTCTTAGCGCGGCGGCAAAAAGTCCGCCGATTCAAGGACGTGTCCACGGTCTCAGGGCCTAGGGTCTTTGATGGCATCATCGGCCCCGCGCCTTTCGACGGGACACTGTATAAATGAGCCTGCCGATCCATGGCGCGCATCAAGGACGATTTCCGGCCGTCGTTGGGGGGCGCTCAACCGGCTTTTTCGATGACGTAGGTAAAGACGCCGTTTTCTTCGCTGCTGTCCACCAGCCGGTCTCCCGTCGCCTGGCAAAAGGCCTCGAAATCCTTGACCGAACTGGGATCGGTGGCAAGCACGGTGATCCGCTCTCCCGATGCCAGGTCTTTCATGGCCTTCTTGGCCTTCAGCACCGGAAGCGGGCAGTTCAATCCCTTGGTATCAAGCGTCGTCGCCATTGGTGGCCAATCCTCTGTCCTAACGGACGATCATCACTGAATTATGGGCGTTTTCCATCACCTTGAAGGCGACGCTGCCCATGAAAAAGCGCTGCAGGCCGGTTTTTCCCGACTCGGAAACGACGATCAGGGAGTAATCGGGCCCGGCTTCGATGATTTCATCGATCGGATTGCCGACCTTGACGAGGGTTTCCTTTACCTCGATCCCCATGGCCTCCAGCATTTCCTTGGCCTTGGCGACGTTTTCCTTGGCTTCGTCCTCGCCTTCGACATCCAGGGCGACGCTCATCAGCGACACCGCGCAGTCGCAACGGCTGGCCAGTTCGGCGTCCCGGCGCATCATTTCCATGGATTTCTCCGAGCCGTCGGTGCAGAGCAGATGCCCGTGGCCGATATCCAGATCGCGGGCCACCAGCACCGAACACGGCGCATGCACCGCGACCTTTTCGGCCACCGCCGGGTCCCAGAACGACCGCGCCATGCCCTTCCAGCGGCCCGACGCGCCGAGGATGATAAGATCGTAGGGCCCCAGTTCCCATTGCTCGAGGATGCCGGTGGCGATATCGGAAGCGACCTTGAGCTTGAGGACCACCATCTTGCCCTGTTCATTGATGTAGTTGATCTTGTTGTCGCCCAGGGGATCGCCGTCAACGTCGGTATGCATGACTTCTTCGCGCCACTCTTCACCGGCCATGTGGCCCAGTTCCTTGAGCATGTCGCGGCCCTTCTTGAGGTATTGAATGCCCGGCAGTTCGATCCCCCACTTCAGCATGTTCTCACGGGCGACGCGGACCTGGAGGCCGCCGGAGCGTAACCCCTGGTCCACCGGGCGCACGTAAAGCAGGACGATATCGGCATCGACGCCGCCGCCCATGCGGGCCGCGTAGCGGAGGCTCTGGTAACATTCGTCGGAGCCGTCGATGCAAACCAGGATGCGGAAATGCTCTTTCCGCGCCGTGATTTCCTCATCACTGAGCCCTGGCGCTCCCTCCCATTCAACCATGTCACGCTCCCAATAACGGCCAGTATACCTTAGCCGCCAGCAACATGATAACGGTAGATGCAATCACCATCTTCCAGCCGACGGCGAGGAAATCCGTCGCCTTCAGGTAACCCGACGCATAGACGATGGTGCAGGCCGGAGTGCCGACGACGGTCAAATACGCAAAAGAGGAAGAAACCGCCGTTACGTAGCCGAGGATGATCGGACTTTCGCCGGCTATCACGGCCGTCTTGAGGACGATCGGCCCGAGGACCGCCACGGCGGCGCCATTGGACATGGTATTGGTGACGCCCGTGGTCAACGCCGAAACCGCCGCCCAAAGCCCGAAGCCGTGTTCGGCGCCGAACGGCGCCAGAAATGCCAGGAAGTTTTCGGCGACCCATTGGGCGGCGCCCGTATCCTTCATCTGCAGGCCTAGGGAAATGGCGGCGGCGTATAGCAGAATCACGCCCCAGTTGACTCCTGAATTGATGTCTTCCCAGCGCACAAGGCCGGTGATCAGGAACGCCGCCGCCCCGGCGATGGCCACCGTTCCCATGCCGAGATTGCCTGAAATCGTGATCCATGCCGCAAGGACAAGGAAAAAGATGACGATGGCGATCCAGTCGGTGCCTTTCATCGGCCCTTCTTTCTCGACAGTGGCGCGCAGCTTGACGACGGCGCGGGACAAATCCCGGTATTCGGGGCGGAAGGTCCAGAACAGGATGGAGGTGACGATGGGCAGCTGCACCAGGAACATCGGATAGGCGTGGATCATCCAATCGAGATAGCCGATGAGGAATTTCCGGGTCTCCGGGTTGGTGGGATCGTAGAAAAATTCCTTCCAATAACCGATCATGATGGCGTTTCGGGCGCCGCCGGACGGCGTGCCGATGCCGGCCACCGACGCCCCGTAGGCAATCGAGAACAGCAGCACGGCGGCCAGGTTGCGAACTTTCTTGGGATCGTCGGACGTGAGCGTGATCAGGGTAATGCCGACCGGCAGCATCATCGCGGCGACGGTGTGTTCGCCGATAAACGACGCCAGCAGCCCGGAAACCAGGGCGACCCCGAAACACACCCGCCACGTCTTGGTGCCGGTGAGGCGGACGATCAGCCAGGCGATGCGCTTGTCCAGCTTCTGTTTGACCACCGCCACGGCCAGCATCAGCGACCCCATTATGAACAGGACCGAATCCGTCATCAGGCTTCTCGCCACTTCCGTCGAATCGTGGCCCATCAGAACCACTTGGCCGATGATGATCAGCAGCGCCACCGTCGGCAGCGGCACCGGCTCAGTAATGAACAGGATGATGGATACCACCGACATGGTGATGACGATCATACCCTCCCCGGTCAAACCCTCTGGAACCGGCATTTGCAGCATCAAGGCGCCGACGATCAGGGCGATGAAGAACCACTTTTTCTCCCAGAAGAAATAGAGATTCAGCCATGCCCCCACCGTCATGACCTTTCTCAGGCTGGTCATGCCGTTGACGCGAATCCGATTTTGGAAGTTTTGAATACGAGCTGAGTGATCAGCCATTTTGTTTTTCGATTATGGTGTCAGGCTATGGCCTAAGGAACATATTCATCAAGTTGTAACCGTAATAACCCAAATATATCAAGGGTTTTGTGAGAATTTACGCACCGGCCGGCTAGCCGGCGGCGGCGCGCAGGGCGCCGATGGCGTCCGCGTAGTCGCCGCCGCTGAAAACGGCGCTGCCGGCCACCACCACGTTGGCCCCCGCTTCGGTCACCGTTTTGACGTTTTCGGCATTGATGCCGCCGTCGACCTCGATCTCGACCGGGCGGTCCCCGATCATGGCCTTGATGCGGCGGATCTTCTCGACCTGCGACTCGATGAAGCTCTGGCCGCTGAACCCGGGGTTGACGGTCATCACCAGGATCAGGTCGACCTTGTCGATGACATGCTCGATGGCGGTTTCCGGCGTCGACGGATTGAGCGACACCCCCGCCTTCTTGCCCAGGCCGCGGATCATCTGCAACAAGCGGTCGAGATGGGCGTCGGCTTCGACGTGCACGGTGATGATGTCGGCGCCGGCCTCGGCATAGTCCGAGAGGTGGGGTTGCGCCGGATTAATCATCAAATGGACGTCGAAGACTTTTTCCGTCACCGGCCGGATATTCCTGATCACCGGCGGTCCGAAGGTCAGGTTGGGAACGAAATGGCCATCCATGACGTCGATGTGGACGTAATCACAACCGGCCTCGTCGATGGCCCGAACCTCGTCGCCGAGCTTGGAGAAGTCGGCCGATAGGATGGAAGGGGCAATTTTAAGGGCGTCGGCCATGGTTCTCCTGATTTTCCTTAAATTCCCCGCTCAGGCGGCCTTGGCGTAGGAACCGGCACAGGCGGCGCTGTTGGCCTGGGCGCGCTCAAGCAGGACGGCCTGCGCCGCCGAAACGTTCCCTGCGTCGCCCTGCCAAGCCTTCAGGCAACTCTGCTGCAGGGCCCGGCCGTAGGAATAGCTGAGCTTCCAGGGCGCCGGGGCGAACTTGGCGTTCATGGCGTTTAGGTGCGCCGTCGCGTCTTCCTCGCTCTGGCCGCCGGAAAGGAACATGATCCCCGGCACCGCCGCCGGCACGCAGCGCTTCAGGCACTGAACGGAGCGTTCGGCGACCTCGTCGATGCCGGCCTGGGTTTTGCAGCCGGACCCGGAAATCACCATGTTGGGTTTCAGGATTATGCCCTCGAGGGCGACGTCCTGGGCATAAAGCTCGTCGAAAACGGTATTGAGGGTCAGCGTCGTCACCCGGTCGCAGCGCTCAAGGTCGTGATTGCCGTCCATCAGCACCTCGGGTTCGACGATCGGCACCAGGCCGCCTTCCTGGCAGATCTTGGCATAACGGCCCAAGGCGTGGGCGTTGGTGTGGATGCAATGGCGGCTCGGGTTGTGGCCGCCGATGGTGATCACGGCCCGCCATTTGGCGAACCGGGCGCCCAGGCCGACGTATTCCTCGACCCTGGCCGGAAGGCCGTCCAGGCCCTCGGTGATTTTCTCGCCTTCGGAACCGGGTAAATCCTTGGCCCCGGTGTCCACCTTGATGCCCGGGATGATGCCCTGCCCTTGCAGGACCGAAACCAGCGACGCGCCGTCGGCGGCGGACTGGCGCAGGGTTTCGTCGTAAAGAATGGCGCCGCTGATGTTCTTTCCAAGGCCCTCGGCGCGGAACAGAAGCTCACGGTAATCGCGGCGGTTGTCCTCGGTGTTCTCGGCGCCGACGGAATCCAGCCGCTTGCCGATGGTGCCGGTGCTTTCGTCGGCGGCCAACAGTCCCCTGTCGTCGGCCACCATTTCGTTTGCCGTTTTGGCCAATTGGTTCAAATTCATCTCAACCTTCTCCCCTGGTTTTTTTGTGTCCAGGCCCGTTCAGGCCAGCCTTTTCCTTACCTCCGCCACGACCGCCTCGGCGGTAATGCCGAAATGCTTGAACAAATCGCCGGCCGGCGCCGAGGCGCCGAAGCCGGTCATGCCGACAAAACCGCCGTGCGAGCGGATGTAACGGTCCCACCCCTGGCGGACGGCGGCTTCGACGGCGACGCGCGGCGTCGCCGGACCCAGTACCTTTTGCCGGTAGTCCTGGTCCTGTTCGTCGAACAGTTCCCAGCACGGCATCGACACCACCGCCGCGGCAATGCCTTCGGCGGCCAGCTTTTCGCGCGCTTCCATGGCGATGGAAACCTCCGACCCGGTGGCCAGGAGAGTCGCCTGGCGCTCGCCGCCGTCGGCCTCGGCCAGGACATAGGCGCCACGCGCCGACAGGTTGTCGTCGGTGTGCTCGCCGCGAAGCGTCGGCACGCCCTGGCGGGTCAGGACCATGCCGGCGGGTCCGTCCCGGCGCTCCAGCGCCAGGGCCCAGCATTCCGCCGTCTCGACGCCGTCGCAGGGGCGGTAGACGTGGAAATCGGGAATCGCCCGCAAGGAGGCCAGGGTTTCGACGGCCTGATGGGTCGGCCCGTCCTCGCCGAGGCCGATGGAATCGTGGGTCAGCACGTAGACGACCCTTTGGTTCATCAGCGCCGAAAGCCGCATGGCGCCGCGCATGTAATCGGCGAACACCAGGAACGTCCCGGCATAGGGGATCAGCCCGCCGTGCAGCGCCATGCCGTTCATGGCCGCCGCCATGCCATGTTCGCGCACCCCGTAATAGACATACCGGCCCTTGAAGTCGCCGGCCGCCACAGGCTCGGTATCGGGGGTCTTTGTGTTGACCGAACCGGTCAGGTCGGCGGAGCCGCCGATCATTTCCGGGATAAGGCCGGTCAACACCGCCAGCGCCTCGCCCGAGGCCTTGCGGGTGGCCCAGCCGGGGGCCTCGGCGGAAACCGCCTTTTTGTGTTCGTTGAGGGCGTCCCGCCAACCCTTGGGAAGATCGCCCTGAATCAGACGCTTGAATTCCTTTTTCTTGCGGCTTTTTTCCAGGCGCCCTTCCCAGTCTTGGCGGACGGCGGCGCCGCGCCCGCCGACCTCGCGCCAGGCCGAGAGGACAGCGGCAGGGATTTCGAACGGCGCATGCGGCCAGCCCAGGTTTTCCCGGGCGGCGGCGATTTCGTCCTCGCCCAGGGGCGCGCCGTGGGTGGCGGCGGTTCCTTCCTTCGTCGGCGCGCCGAAACCGATTTTGGTCTTGCACGCGATCAGCGATGGCTTTTTCGTCTTTTGCGCCTTTTCGATGGCTTCGGCCGTGGCTTCCGGGTCATGGCCGTCAACGGCCTGCACGTGCCAGCCCGAGGCCTTGAACCGGGCCCGTTGGTCGTCGTTGACCGTCATCGAGGTCGGGCCGTCGATGCAGATCTCGTTGTCGTCCCAAAGCACGATCAATTTCGAAAGCCTCAAGGACCCGGCCAGAGAGATGGCTTCATGGCTGATGCCTTCCATCAGGCAGCCGTCGCCGGCGATGGCATAGGTGTAATGGTCGACCAGGCGGTTGCCGAACCGCGCATTCATCAGCCTTTCGGCGAGCGCCATGCCGACGGCGTTGGCGACCCCTTGGCCCAGCGGCCCGGTGGTGGTTTCGATGCCGGGCGCGTGGCCGTATTCGGGGTGACCGGCGGTCCGGGCGCCGAGTTGGCGGAAGTTCCCGAGCTCGTTCATGGTCATGTCTTCGTAGCCGGTCATATGCAGAAGCGCGTAAAGCAGCATCGAGCCATGCCCCGCCGACAGCACGAAGCGGTCGCGGTCCGGCCAATCGGGGGCGGCGGGGTCGAACTTCAGGAAACGCGAAAACAGAACCGTCGCCGCGTCGGCCATGCCCATGGGCATGCCCGGGTGGCCCGAATTGGCCTGCTGGACGGCGTCCGCCGCCAGAAAGCGGATGGCATTGGCCATTCCGGCGTGGCCGATGGATGACGCAGGCGCGGATTCAAGGACCGTCGCGGATTGGGCAGCCGTCATGAAGTCATCTCCTGATTTTGGCCAACCGATGCCGTCATTTTATGACTGCTTGTCGCCGATGTCGGGACGAAAGTCTAGAGCCTGTTTCGGTCCTCAAAACCCCTTGCCCCTGTATATCACCATCGAGGCGCCCTGGGTCTGTTTCAGGTTGTCGTAACCGATCAGGCGGACATGATTGTCGGGGTTGACTTTATGGCATTCGGCGGCCTCGCGAAGGATGGCGTCGACGTCTTTTTCGCCGAACATCGGCAGCTTCCACATGTACCAGTAATCGTCACCGGCGCGCTCGGCCTCGGCGTGTTCGATGGCCGGGTTCCAGCCCTGCTCGACGATATAGGTGACCTGCGCGCGAATCCTCTCGGCGTCCATTTTCGGCAGGTACGAAAAGGTTTCGAACTTTCTGCTTTCGGGGTCGTTGAAGCGGGACGGGTAATCCTGAATATCGGACATTTATTGTTTCCTTTCCGGCTTAGGCGGTTTTGTCGAGCTTGTCGACGACATCGAAATCGAAAGTGATTTCCTTCCAGGTTTCCATGGCCGCGGCCAGTTCGGGGCTGTGCTTGGCGGCGGCGCGGAGGATGTCGCCGCCTTCCTTTTCCAGCTCGACGCCGCGGTTGCGGGCCTCGACGCAGCACTCCAGCGCCACCCGGTTGGCGCAGGCGCCGGCGGCGTTGCCCCAGGGGTGGCCAATGGTGCCGCCGCCGAATTGGAACACCGCGTCATCGCCGAAGATCGAGACCAGCGCCGGCATATGCCAGACGTGGATACCGCCCGAGGCGACCGGGAACATGCCCGGCATGTGGCCCCAGTCCTGATCGAAGAAGATACCGCGGGACCGATCCTCGGCGACGAATTTATCGCGCATGATGTCGATCCAGCCGAGCGTCGCCTCGCGGTCGCCTTCGAGCTTGCCGACGACGGTGCCGGAATGCATGTGGTCGCCGCCCGAAAGCCTGAGGCACTTGGCCAGGACCCGGAAATGAATGCCGTGGTAGGGGTTGCGGTCAACCACCGCGTGCATGGCGCGGTGGATGTGCAACAGCAACCCGTTGTCGCGGCACCAGTTGGCGAGCGACGTGTTGGCGGTGAAGCCGGCGGTGAAGAAGTCGTGCATGATGATGCGCATGCCCAGCGACTTGGCGTATTCGGCGCGCTTGAACATTTCCTCGATGGTGCCGGAGGTGACGTTCAGGTAGTGGCCCTTGCGCTCGCCGGTTTCCTGTTCGGCCTTGTGGACGGCCTCGGCGACGAAATCGAAACGCTGCTTCCAGCGCATGAACGGCTGCGAGTTGACGTTCTCGTCGTCCTTGGTGAAGTCGAGGCCGCCGCGCAACCCTTCGTAGACGGAGCGGCCGTAGTTCTTGGCGCTGAGGCCCAGTTTCGGCTTGATCGTGCAGCCGAGCATGCCGCGGCCGTATTTGTTCATGATGTCGCGTTCGACCTGGATGCCGTGGGGCGGGCCGCCACAGGTGGTGACGTAGGCCAGCGGAAAGCGGATGTCTTCCAGGCGCAGGCTGCGGATGGCCTTGAAGCCGAAGACATTGCCGACCAGCGACGTCAGGACGTTGACGACCGAGCCTTCCTCGAACAGGTCGAGGGGATAGGCGATATAGGTGTAATAGGCATTGTCGTCGCCGGGCACCGGCTCGACCCCATAGGCCCGGCCCTTGTAATGGTCCAAGTCGGTCAAAAGGTTGGACCACACCGTGGTCCAGGTGCCGGTCGATGATTCGGCGCAAATGGCCGACGCCGCTTCCTCGGGCGGAACGCCGTCCTGGGGTACGAACTTGAAACAGGCGAGAAGATCGGTGTCTTTGGGGGTGTAATCAGGAAGCCAATAGGTCTCCTGATAGTCCTTGACACCGGCGTTATAGGTTTTTGACATTAGTTTTCTCCGAAAGGGATTTTATACGGCGTGATGGCCGAGCGCCGCCTTGACCATGTGATAGGCGATCAACAACTGCGACAGGGTCAACGGATGGCTGCTGACGGATTTGTTCATTTCGTTGGTGAATTGGCCGACGTTTTCCCGCAAATACTGGGCTTCGGGGATCAGACTCCAAAGCAGGTCCTCCATGTTCTTGGCCCACCTGGAATCGATTTTGCTGGAAATATCGAGCACGTCAACGGGCTTGCCGTCGATGTCGCGGGATAGTTCCAGCCGGAACCCGTTCTTGACTCCGGCATCGAGGATCGGCGTCAGGTCGGGATGCGGCAGGGTCGGGCGCAGGGTATGGCGGACGTTCAAATGGGCCCCTGTTTCTTCACGGTTGGTGTCAGGCGGATAAAAGCGGACGATCATATCGGCGAAGGTGCGTTGGGACTGGATAAAGTTGACGCTGTCGTTCTTGCGTTTTTCCAGCGACTTCTTGACCTGTTCGATGGTATAGCCGCGCTTGCCGGTGTCACGTTGGACCTTCCACCGCACCCGGAGGTCCTCCACCGGCTCCAGATACACCTTGACGTCATAACACGACCGCAGGGCCCGGCTGGTGTAGCCGAGCAACCCCTCGAGGATGATGTATTCCTTGGCCTCGACGTATTCGGGCGCGTCCAATTCGCCGGTGTCGTGGTTGTAGATGGGCTTAAGAATCGGCTTGCCCTGGCGCAGGCGGGAAATTTGATTCTCCATGATGTCGATGTAATTGCCTTTCGGGTCAAGCGCCGAAATGCCGTTCTTGGCCCGCTCGGCCCGCGAATATTTGTGATAGTCGTCGGTGCAGATGATCGCCACCCGGTCGGAGCCGAGAATCTGGGCGATTCCCGCCGTCAGTGTAGTCTTGCCGGCGGCCGAGTCGCCGACGATCCCCAACATGATGGGGTGATCCACTCCTTTGTTTTTAGGCATTGTCCGCCTCCGCTTTGATCATCGGAACTATTCGCCAATCCTGTGATAGGTGCTGAGGATTTGCCGTTCCCCGGAAAGGCCGGAAATGACGAGGGTTTCCGTTCGCTCCAGATCCCCGTTCCTCTCGACACCGGAAAACAGAAGCCCGGTGGTGATGCCGGTGGCGGAAAAATAAACCTCGTCCGACCGCACCAAGTCGCCGCTTTGGTGCCAGCGGTCCGTGTCCAGGCCCTGATCTATGACGGCCAGGCGTTCCGACGGCAGTTGCGGGTCCAGCCGGCCCGTGAAGACGCCGTCCATGGCCTTGATGGCGCACGCCGACAACACCCCTTCGGGGATGCCGCCCGTTCCCATCAGGGCATCGATGCCGGAATTCGGGATCGCCGCCATCAACGCCCCGGCGACGTCGCCGGCCGGATAAAGGGCGACCCGGGCCCCGGCTTCGTGGATTTGGCTGACCAGGGCGTTGTGGCGTGGTTTTTCCAGGACAAAGACCGTCAGTTCCTTGACCGGCTTGCCCAGGGCCTTGGCCAATGCCGAAAGCTTGTCCTTGACCGGGGCTTCGGGGTCGACTTTCCCCGCCGCTTCCTTGGGCGCGGCGAACTTTTCCATGTAAAAGGCCGGCCCCGGCTCGAACAGGGTGCCCCTGGGCGCCATGGCGATAACGGACATGGCGTTGGTCATACCCTTGGCCAAGTATCCGGTGCCTTCGACGGGATCGACGGCGATATCGAATTCAGTATGGCGCGAGGCGTCGCCGATTTTTTCGCCGTTATAAAGAGACGACGACTTGTTCAGCACGTCCTTGTGGGCATCGCCGACGACCACCGTCGCCGAAATCGGAAGCTTGGCTAGTTCGTTTCGCATGGCCGCCGCCGCCAGGGCGTTGCTTTCGTCCTTCTGGTCGCGGCCGATGGTGTCGTAGACGACCCGGGCCGCGGCTTCGGTGACGTTGCGAAGGGCGAAAATGAAAAGCGGCGGCACCGCTTTCGTCTTTTGGGTCTGTTTGTTCTTGGTCTTAGCCATCGCTTGCCGCTCCCAGGGATATTCTTTGGCCGCAGGCTATCGGAGAGGAAGGCGCAAACAAACACTCCCCAGGGCGGGTGAGTGTATTCTTTTGGGTAGGACAGAACCTACCCTTATGAATGGAGATAATCCGATGGGCCGATGTGTCGGCGGCCCCGTCCCGGCTATGGACCTCCACGAAAGTAGAGGGCGACCGCTTGGGCGCGGTTGGCCACCCCGATCTTGCCATAAAGGTTCTTGAGGTGGAACTTGACCGTGTTGACTGAGATGTCGAACTCGCGGGCGATGGCGGAATTGGTCAGCCCGTCCGCCAAGGCGGCAAGCAACTCCCTTTCCCTGGCCGTCAGGGCGTCGAAGGGGTCTTCCTGGGGCTTGCTCATGTCAACGAAGGGGAACGCCATCCTTCCCTCGGCAACGGCGATGACGGTCTCCAGAAGGATCTCGGGCTTGTCGCGTTTGGAGCAGAACCCCGCCCCGCCCTTCAGCATCACCTGGCGCGGCACCGAAGCCGATGGTTCGCCGGTGTAAACGACGATGCGGGGCGCATCCTCCCTTTCGCCCAAGGCCTCGAGGACTTCGCCGCCGTCCATGTACGGCATTTGCCAGCCGATAACGCCGACGTCAAATGACAGCCGGTCGACCGCCTCCATGAACCTTTCGCCGTCGGCGGCGGTGGCCAACAGATCGAAACGGTCGTCTTCGCCGAACATCTGCGTCAACCCGGCCAATACCAGCGGCGACTTGTCGGCGATGACCAGGTCGATGATTTTGGTCTGCATCGTCGGGACCTCCCGGCGCCGTTCAGGCCTCCCCATTTGGGTAGGTAGGTGCACAATTACACCAAAGGGCGGGAAAAGGCAAAAAACCGGTTACGGATATTCCAGGCGCCCCCTTTGGCCTCCCTTCCCTACCGAATCCGGTTGCGGAATCCCTTTTTTGATCCCAAATCTTTGCCATGGAACGGCCGGACAAGGTTTCGACCGAATCCGGGCGTTCGAATTTTCGGCAAACGCGTGATATTTTCCAAGCCCGTTTGAACCGGCCCATAACACCAAAAGGAAAAACCGACTTGAGCGTTCAACAAAACATCGAACAGAAGGTTCAGGCCTCGTTGGCGCCGCTTCACCTGGAAGTCGTCAACGAAAGCCATATGCATAACGTTCCGCCGGGATCGGAATCCCATTTCAAGCTGGTGATCGTTTCGCCGGCCTTCGAAGACCTGTCCCTGGTTCAGCGCCATCGAAAGGTCAACGGCATCCTGGCCCAGGAGCTCAAGGACGACATCCACGCCCTGACCATGGAAACCCATACCGCCAAGGAGTGGGAGCGCCGTGACGGCAAGACCATGGACTCCCCCCCCTGCGGCGGCGGCAAGGCGGGCAGTCAATAGATACGGGATCGGGCAATAAATACGGGATCGCAGGAAATGGGGTGGCTGAGGGGATTTGAACCCCCGGCCTCCTGGACCACAACCAGGCGCTCTAACCAACTGAGCTACAGCCACCATACGAGGGCCGGCGCATGGACTTGACTATGCGGCGGCGCATCTGTGTAGACATATGAACCTGGAGCGTCAAGCGCCACCCCGGCCGGCCCCGGGACTCCCCGGGGACTCCACGGCATGTTCTTCATTACCCCGCGGTGAAGCCGCGTTCCGGCGTTGCGTTGGAGGCGTTCCCTGTCCTAGAGTCACAAAGCTACAGGTCAATGGAAGGGCGGTTCATGGAAAGGCTTGCAAAATTTTGCCCGCGAATTTGGCGCCGGCGGCGAATCGGCGGAATCATACTGGCGGCGGTTGTGGCGCTTTCCCTCCCCGCCCTTGAGGCCCGCGCCGCCCAGCAGACCTTCACCGAAAACGAAATCCTGCAAGCGGCGGAAAATTTCTTTGGCGTCGCCACCAAGGGCCTGGCCGAGGTCATCCAGAAAGTCTTCGACGATCTGGGCGACCCCAACGCCTTTATCACCGGCGAGGAGGTCTCCGGCGCCTTCATCGTCGGGCTGCGCTACGGCAGGGGCGAACTGAACCTGAAGGGGAAGCCGGCAAGGGAGGTTTTCTGGCAAGGGCCGTCCATCGGTTTCGATGTCGGCGGCAACGCGTCGAAGGCTTTCGTTCTGGTCTACAACCTGCCCTTGGCGGAAGACCTTTTCCGGCGTTTTCCGGGGGTCGACGGCAGCTTCTATCTGGTCGCCGGCGTCGGGGTGAACTACCAAACCGACGGCGGCACGACCCTGGCCCCCATCCGCACCGGGGTCGGCCTCAGGGCCGGGGCCAATCTCGGTTACCTCCATTACACCAGCGAAGCCTCCTGGTTCCCGTTTTAGAACCTGGCTTCCGAAGCCCGGATAAAGGCAACGCGGCAATGACCGATCTGGCGGCCAGGATTTCACGGCTGGGGACGGAATCGGCGTTCGAGGTGCTGGCGCGGGTGAAGGCGCTGGAAGGTCAGGGCCGGGACATCATCAACCTCGGCATCGGCCAGCCCGACTTCAAGACCCCGGACCATATCGTCGAGGCCGCCATCAAGGCGCTTCGCGACGGCCATCACGGATACACGCCGGCCGCCGGCATTGCCGGGCTTCGCCAGGCCGTCTGCGCCGACATCGACAAGCACCGGGGCGTCACGGTCGATCCCGGTGACGTCCTGATCGTTCCCGGCGCCAAGGTAACCATGTTTTTCGCCATCCTGATGTTCGGCGAGGCCGGGGCCGAGATCATCTATCCCAACCCCGGTTTCCCGATCTATGAATCGGCGATCAACTTCACCGGCGCCAAGGCGGTGCCGATGCCGCTTTACGAAGACACGGGCTTTTCCTTCAACGCCGAGGAAGTGCTGGGCCTGATCACCCCGAAAACGCGGCTGATGATCCTCAACAGCCCCGCCAACCCAACCGGCGGCGTCGTCCCCGGCGAACAAATCGAGCGCCTGGCCGACGGCCTCCGGGACCATCCCGGGGTGTATGTCCTGTCGGACGAGATCTACAGCCGCATGCTTTACGAAGGGCGCCACCACGTCAGCCTGTTGGAATTCGAGACCATCCGCGACCGGGTGATTCTTCTCGACGGGTGGTCGAAAACCTACGCCATGACCGGCTGGCGGCTCGGTTACGGGGTGTGGCCCAAGGACCTGATCGAACCGGCGACGCGGCTGGCCATCAACTGTCATTCCTGCGTCAACGCCGCCGCCCAGTATGCCGGAATCGCCGCCCTGGAGGGCCCCCAGGACTCCGTCGACGATATGGTCCGCGCCTTCGACGAACGGCGCCGGGTCATCGTCGGCGAATTGAACCAGACCCCCGGCGTCACCTGCGCCGATCCGGGGGGCGCCTTCTATGCCTTCGCCAATATTTCCGGCACCGGCATCACGGCGGCCGAATTCCAGGACCGAATGCTGAACGAGGCCGGCGTCGCCACCATCGCCGGCACCAGCTTCGGCGGCTTCGGCGAGGGCTATGTCCGTTTTTCCTACGCCAACTCCAGGGAAAACATCAAAGCCGCCATCGGGCGTATCCGGGAAAGTCTTTAAAAGCCCCCCTTTCGTGGTATGATCCCGGCAATCAAAAGCCCGCATGAATGCTGGGCAACTGCCTAAAGTTTAGGCATTCAGGGAGGAGAGAGGAAGTCAGTTCAAAATCGGTGCTTGGCCGATAATTCATTGAAATCGCAGAAGAAATGTCTTTCGCGGCGGGTTCGCCGGGTTTGGCACGATCTGTGCGGTTACCGTCAACAGCGCCGGCTCCGGAAGCCGCTTCAGTCCCGGGCCGGTCTTTAGCCCATGAAAAACTGGAAACCCTCGTAAAAAATGAAAAAAATCGAAGCCATCATCAAGCCCTTCAAACTCGACGAAGTGAAGGAAGCCCTTCATGAGGTCGGCCTGCAGGGAATTACCGTCATCGAGGCCAAGGGATTCGGCCGCCAGAAGGGCCACACAGAGCTTTACCGCGGCGCCGAATACGTCGTCGATTTCCTGCCCAAGGTGAAAATCGAGCTGGTCATCCCCGACGACATGCTGGAACGGGCCGTCGAGGCGATCCAGCAGGCCGCTTATACGGGGCGCATCGGCGACGGCAAGATTTTCATCTCGACCGTCGAAGAGGCCATCCGCGTGCGTACCGGCGAGAGAGGAAACGAAGCGATTTAGAAACCAACATCAGGCAAAACGTCAATTTTTTCATCAACATAAAAATGTAAGGGAAGAGGAGCCCACATAATGTCATTGAATTGCAAGACCCCTGATGACGTCGCCAAGGCGATCAAGGACAACGACGTCCAGATGGTCGACGTGCGCTTCACCGACCTACCCGGCGTCTGGCAGCACTTTTCTCTGCCGCCGAGAGGTCTGGATGACGAGGCTTTCACCGAGGGCATCGGCTTCGACGGATCGTCGATCCGCGGCTTCCAGGAGATCCAGGAAAGCGACATGATGGTTGTCCCGGACCCGGCGACCGCGTTTCTTGATCCGTTCACGGCGGTACCGACGCTGGTGTTGATCTGCAATGTGCGCGATCCCATTACCGGAAAAACCTACAGCCGCGACGCGCGTTATATTGCGCAAAAGGCGGAAACTTACCTGAAGAGCACGAAGATCGCCGACACCGTCTATTTCGGTCCTGAAGCGGAGTTCTTCGTCTTCAACGACATCCGCTACGCCGAGGGCACCAACCATTCTTTCTATCACATCGATTCGGTCGAGGGGAACTGGACGACCGGCGACGACCAGGATCCCAACCTCGGCCACAAGCCGCGCCCGAAGGAGGGGTACTTCCCCGTCCCGCCGACCGATAGCATGCAGGACCTTCGATCCGAGATGGTGATGATCATGGAGGACATCGGCATCGAGATCGAGGTCCACCACCACGAAGTGGCGACCGCCGGTCAGGCTGAGATCGACATGCGCTTCGCCCCGCTCACGCAAATGGGCGACAGCCTGATGAAATACAAGTACGTGGTCAAGAACGTGGCCAGGACCTACGGCATGACCGCCACTTTCATGCCCAAGCCCCTGTTCGAGGACAACGCTTCGGGCATGCATGTTCACTCCAGCCTCTGGAAAAAAGACAAGCCCTTGTTCTTCGGCGCCGACGATTATGCGGGTTTGAGCGAGATCGGGCGCTTCTATGTCGGCGGCCTGCTGAAGCACGCGCCGGCGCTGCTGGCGATCTGCGCGCCGACGACCAATTCCTACCGCCGCCTGGTTCCCGGCTACGAGGCGCCGATCAATCTCGTCTACTCGCAGCGCAACCGCTCCGCCTGTTGCCGGATTCCCATGTATACGGCCAATCCAAAGGCGAAGCGGGTCGAATTCCGCCCCCCCGATCCGTCCACCAATGGGTATTTGGCTTTCTCCGCCATCCTTATGGCCGGCCTCGATGGGATCGAAAACAAGATCGACCCGGGCGAGCCTATCGACAAGGACCTCTACGACTTGCCCCCCGAGGAAGCGAAGGCGGTCGAATCGACCCCCGCATCGCTGGATGAGGCTCTGGATGCCCTGGAAGCCGACAATAAATTCCTGCAAAAGGGCGGCGTCTTCACCCAGGACGCCATCGACATGTGGCTATCGTGCAAGCGGGAGAATGAGGTGGATGCGATCCGGCTCCGCCCGCATCCGCACGAGTTCTTTCTCTACTACGACATCTAAGCTAATATTGAAGTGCGGCGGGCTTCGGCCCGCCGCGTCCGTTTTGGCCAACCGTGATGAAGTCTTGACCTGCCTGACACAACCGTGACCGGCTTGGCCCGGAGACAGACAGACACGAAGGAACCGATATTATGTCATTGAACTGCAAGACCCCAGCGGACGTCCTCAAGGTTTTGAAGGACGACGACATCAACTTCGTCGATCTGCGCTTTACCGACCCCCGTGGCAAGTGGCAGCACCTGACCATGACGACGGAATTCATCGACGATGATTCATTCACCGACGGCGTCATGTTCGACGGCTCGTCGATCGCCGGCTGGAAGGGTATCCATGAATCCGACATGGCGCTGATCCCCGACCCGACCACCGCCGTCATGGACCCCTTCGCCGCCCAGCCGGCGTTGATCATGTTCTGTGACATCATGGAGCCGACCACCGGTCAACCCTATGGCCGCGACCCGCGTTCGGTGGCCAGAAAAGCCGAAGCCTATCTTAACTCCACCGGAATCGGCGACACCGCCTATTTCGGACCGGAAGCCGAATTCTTCACCTTTGACGACGTGCGCTTCGATGTGTCGATGAATTCGTGTTTCTACGAATTCGATTCCGAGGAAGGCCCCTATGTATCGGGCAAGATCATGGAAGAAGGCAACATCGGCCACCGGCCGCCGGCGAAGGGCGGCTATTTCCCCGTGCCGCCGGTCGATTCGGGGTCCGACCTTCGCGCCGAGATGGTTTCGGTGATGAAGGAAATGGGCCTCAGCATGGACAAACACCACCACGAAGTGGCGCCCAGCCAGGCCGAACTGGGCCTGACCTTCGCGCCCCTGGTGCGCTGCGCCGACAACCTGCAGATCTATAAATACGTCACCCATATGGTCGCCCATACCTACGGCAAGACGGCGACCTTCATGCCGAAGCCGGTGGCCGGCGATAACGGGTCCGGCATGCATGTGCACCAATCGATCTGGAAGGACGGCAAGCCGACCTTCGCCGGGTCGGGGTATGCCGACCTGTCGGATACGGCGCTCCACTACATCGGCGGCATCATGGCCCACGCGAAATCGTTCAACGCCTTCGTCAACTCGACCACCAACAGCTACAAGCGGCTGATTCCGGGCTTCGAGGCGCCGGTGCTGCTCGCCTATTCGGCCCACAACCGCTCGGCCGGCTGCCGCATCCCGTTCGTCACCAGCCCCGCCGGAAAAAGAGTCGAGGTCCGCTTCCCCGACCCCGCCTGCAATCCGTACCTGGGCTTCGCGGCGATGCTGATGGCGGGCCTCGACGGCATCCAGAACAAGATCGACCCCGGCGACGCCATCGACAAGGACCTCTACGACCTGCCGCCCGAGGAACTGGCCGAGGTGCCGACGGTCGCCGGGTCCTTGCGCGAGGCCCTGGACGCCTTGGACGCCGACCGCGACTTCCTCAAGAAGGGCGACGTCTTTACCGACGACACCATCGACGGCTACATGGAGCTGAAGTGGGAGGAAGTCTACAACTTCGAACACACGCCCCATCCGGTCGAATTCATGATGTACTACTCGTCGTAGAGCGCGATCGTTTCAAAGCCGAAACACAAGGGCCGCCTCCCCCCTAGGGTGCGATCGTTTCAAATTTCTACAATTTGAAACGTGAATCGCCCTCTAACTTTTATAACTAGGGGCTGATTCACGTCTTAGATCAAAACAATCTAAGACGATCAGACCCGGAGCGCGGCCCTTTTTTCTTGTCGGCGGCTGGCGATGACGGTTGGCGGTGGCCTTGAGAACCCTGGCCTTGTCGGCTTGGGCCGACGGGACGGAGATCACGGCCGTTAGAACCAATCCGCCGAGGAAAGCGGAGCCGGAAAAAGGTTTCATTCTCACCCTCTCCGCCGAACACGCACCCGCCCGGCGAACAAAAAATAACTCTATCGAATCAAATGATTACACGACAGAAAAAAAAGTGGTTGCATTGCTTTTGAATATGTGTTCTTGTTTTGTTCCGATAACGATTTTTGCCAAGAGAACCACACCCGATGACAAACAACGCTTTCCTCAAGGAGTTCCTGGCCCTGGCGGTGATGGCCGCGGCCGGTTACGCCTTCATGCTCATCGCCTGAAGCCGGGCGCCGGCGGCGGCCTTTATGCCGGCGGCACCGGGCGCGGCTTGCCGTCGCCGTCCAGCGCCACGAAGGTGAACACCCCTTCCGTGACCTTGATCTGGTCCTTGGATTCGTCGCGGCGCAGCACCCAGGCCTCGATGCCGATGGTGATTGATGTCGTTCCGACTTTCTGTATATCGGCGTAACAACAGACCACGTCGCCGACCAAAACCGGCTTATGGAAGGTGAACCCGGTGACGGCGATAGTCGCCACCCGGCCATGGGCGCGGGCCGACGCGGTAACGCCGCCGGCGATATCCATCTGCGAGATCAGCCAACCGCCGAAAATATCACCGGCCGGGTTGGTGTCCGCCGGCATCGCCAGGGTGCGGATGGCCAGTTCTCCTTTCGGTTCGGACATGTTCCCCTACTCCAAAACCACAATATCTTGTAGGAATCTTAATGTTAGGTACTCTATCATGCTTGCAAGACGGCGACAGGCTTTATTAGGATATCGCCAATGTTTGGAAATGGAGCAGCCATGACGGGCGATCTATTCGATCAAACCGGGGTATCAGAAAAGATACCGGCGAAGGCCAAGGCCCCCCCCAAGGGGCCGTCAAGGGCCAAGGTTAAGGGGAAGAAGCCCGCGGCCAAGGCCAATCACGCCAAGGCCGCCCCTTCGGCCAAGGCGAAGACAGGACCGGCGGCCAAAACCGCGGCAAAACCGAAAAAGAAACCGGCCCCTTCGCCCACCCCCCAAGCCGCCCCCAAGACTGGCGCCAAGGGTGGCCGGTATTCGGCCAAGGACATCGAGGTCCTGGAGGGGCTGGAGCCGGTCCGCCGCCGGCCCGGTATGTACATCGGCGGCATCGATGAGCGCGCCCTGCACCACCTGGCGGCGGAAATCATGGACAACGCCATGGACGAAGCGGTCGCCGGTCATGCCAGCCGCATCCATATCAGTCTCTCCGAGGACCAGACCGTCACCATCAGCGACAACGGCCGCGGCATCCCCGTCGACCCGCACCCCAAGTTCAAGGACAAATCGGCGTTGGAGGTGATCCTGACGACGCTGCATTCGGGCGGCAAGTTCGGCGGCGATGTATACGTGACCGCCGGCGGGCTGCACGGGGTCGGCCTGTCCGTGGTCAATGCGCTGTCGGACCGCCTGACGGTCGAGGTCGCCCGGGACAAGAATCTGTGGTCGCAGTCCTTCGTCCGCGGCAACCCGGAAACCGGGCTGGTAAAAAGCGGCGCCGTGCAAAACCGCCGCGGCACCACCGTCATCTTCCACCCCGATCCCAAGATCTTCGACTCCCGCGCCCATTTCCGCCCGGCGCTGTTGTACCGGATGGCGCGGTCCAAGGCCTATCTGTTCCGGGGCGTCGAAATCCGCTGGTCGTGCGATGCGAAGCTGATCCGGGCCGGCGACAACACGCCCGACAAGGCGACCCTGCATTTCCCCGGCGGGCTCAAGGATTTCCTGGTCTCGAAGCTGGACGGCCGCAAGGCGCTGACGGCGGAACCGTTCGCCGGCCGGGCGGAACTGAACGGCAACGGCAAGGCCGGCGGCGCCACGGGCAAGGTGGAATGGGCCGTCGCCTGGCCGCTCGACGAAGACGGGTTCTTCAATTCGTACTGCAACACCGTGCCGACGCCCCAGGGCGGCACCCACGAACTGGGCCTTCGCGGCGCGCTGGCCAAGGGGTTGCGCGCCTATGGGGAGCTCACCAATAACAAACAGGCGGCGAAAATCACCGCCGACGACGTCGTCGGCGACGCCTGCATCATGTTGTCGCTGTTCATCACCGACCCGCAGTTCCAGGGTCAGACCAAGGAACGCCTGTCCTCGGCGGAGGCGCAGAAGCTGGTCGAGGCGTCCCTGGGCGATCACTTCGACCACTGGCTGTCCGCCGCCCCGGACATGGCCGACGCGGTCCTGGAACACGTAATCGAACGCACCGAAATGCGGCTCAAGCGCCGCCACGACAAGAAAATGAAGCGCCAGTCGGCGACCAAGAAGCTGCGCCTGCCCGGGAAACTGACCGATTGCACCAATACCACCGCCGAAGGCACGGAAATCTTCCTCGTCGAGGGCGATTCCGCCGGCGGCTCGGCGAAATCGGGCCGCGACCGCAAGACCCAGGCGGTGCTGCCGCTTCGCGGCAAGATCCTCAACGTCGCCAGCGCCTCGGCCGACAAGATGCAGGCCAACCAGGAACTGAGTGATCTGATCGAAGCCCTGGGGGCCGGCATCGGCGATCAGTTCATCGAAGACGACCTGCGCTACGAACGGGTCATCGTCATGACCGACGCCGACGTGGACGGCGCCCATATCGCTTCGCTTTTGATGACGTTCTTCTTTAAGGAAATGCCGGAACTCATTGAAACTGGTCATCTTTACCTGGCCATGCCACCCCTGTACCGAATCACCCAGGGGGCCAGGACGGTCTATGCCATGGATGACGCCCACAAGGACGAATTGATGAAAAAAGAGTTCACCGGCGGCGGCAAAATCGACATCAGCCGCTTCAAGGGCCTGGGCGAGATGCCGCCCCGGCAATTGAAGGAAACGACCATGGATCCGAAGACCCGGACCCTGCTTCGCGTCACCGTGCCGCCGCGCCATTCGGACGAGGACATCGCCGAGGCCCGCGAGACGGCGAAGCTGGTCGATCAGTTGATGGGGAAAAAGCCGGAGTTGCGCTTCCAATATATCCAGGAGCACGCCCAGTTCGTCGACCGGATCGACGTCTAGCAGGCTGCTGAAAAAGTGGATTTTCTCCAACAATCCTTCGAGACGCCGTCCGCTGGCCGGCTCCTCAGGATGAGGCTTCGAGACGCCG
>NZAZ01000079.1 GCA_002686255.1 Rhodospirillaceae bacterium | reverse complement strand
TTGCATATTCGAGGACGCAGGACGCGATCCCGCGCCATTTGCGCCAAATCCCTGGGGGACGGGGCTCTTTTTTCGCCGGATGGCGTTGCGAAAAGCTTGTGATGGGTGGCATCACTGCGCTTTCCGCGCCTAATCCAGCGAAAAAATGGCTCCCGCCAAAGCCGTAACCTGAATGAGTTTAGACCCTAATACCAAGGATCGGTGATAATGAGCCACCCCCCACGCTATACCCTGTTCGAAGATCGCGGCCTGTTGGCGGTCGGAGGTGTTGACCGCGTAACCTTTCTACAAGGGCTGGTTTCCAACGACATCGAGAAAGCTGGCCCGGATCGCGCCGTTTACGCCGCGCTTTTGACGCCGCAGGGAAAATACCTGCACGATTTTTTCGTCGTCGGCCTGGACGATGCGCTGCTTTTGGATTGCGAGCGGGCGCGGCTGGAGGATCTAAAAAAGCGGCTTTCGATGTTCAAGCTCCGCGCCGACGTGACCCTGGACGATCGATCCGACGACTTCCGCGTTGCCACCCTTTATGGCGTTGGCGCCGGGGAAGCACTTGGACTTTCCGGCGATGCCGGCTCGGCGGCGGCCTTCGGCGGCGGCATTGCCTTTATCGACCCGCGTCTGAAAGATGCCGGCGCGCGCGCCGTTCTTCCCGTCGAAGGCGCCGGAAAAACCCTGGAAGAAGCCGGTCTCAAAGTCACGGATGCCCCTGAATACGACCGCTTGCGCCTGCAACTGGGCCTGCCCGACGGCAGCCGCGACCTGGTGGTCGAAAAATCGACCCTGTTGGAGAGCGGTTTCGATGAGCTCAACGGCGTCGATTGGGACAAGGGCTGCTACATGGGCCAGGAACTGACGGCCCGCACCAAGTACCGGGGGCTGGTGAAAAAACGCCTGGTGCCGGTGATTTTCGACGGTCCGCCGCCGGCGCCGGAAACTCCGGTTATGCTGGGTGAAAAAGAAGCGGGGGAACTTCGGTCTTCGCTGGCGGCCGATGATGGCGGTATTGGTCTTGCTCTGCTGAGGCTCGACTCCATGGCCGAGGCCGACGAGACGGAAACGGCGCTGAAAGCCGGCGCCGTCACCGTAACCCCCGCCAAACCCTCGTGGATGGCGATTTAAGGGCAACTTGGCGTCCGTCCTGCGCCATAATGGGCGTCATGACCGCTATCGTTCCCGACCAAGACCTAGCCCAGGCCATCGAGACCCTCAAGCGTTCCCAGGCGATGCTGGAACCCGTCCTGGCCAGTTTCGAGCGACGCCTTCGGCAGTTCGGCGCCGACCCCAAAAGCGCGTTCTGGAAAAACAAGGAATGGCAGACCCGGCGTTATGACATCCTGAGCCGGCTGTTCGATGACGCCGACCGCCAAGGCGGCGTCACCATCACCGATTACGGCTGCGGCTACGGGGCTTTTTTCGATTACCTGCAAGACCGCCCGGTGATGGACGCAAGCCGCTATATCGGCATCGACATGTCGGCGGCCATGATCGCCGAGGCCGAAGCCCGCATCCGGGACCCGCGCGTCTCCTTACGGCGCCACCTGATCGCCACCGAAGACGCCGATTACACCTTTGCCTGCGGCACCTACAACATGAACCTGGGCGCCGACAGGGACGAATGGGCGGCCTACGTCAAAGCCAGCCTGTCCCAGCTATGGAGCAAAACCAGGAAGGCGCTGGGGTTCAATATGCTGCGTTCGGACACGCCCGAGAAATACCCCGGGTTTTTTTACGCCGACGGCCGGGAATTTCTGGAATTCTGCAAGCGAACCTTAAGCCCCGACGTCGCCTTCACCGACGATCGGCCGTTGCCCGACTGGACCATTTTCGTGCGCCGTTAGGCGACGTTGGCGGCGATTTTTTCCGCCAACATGCCGATATCGTCGATGTCGCCGGGAACCAGTTCCCAGTTCATGGTCAGGCCGTCGTCCATGGTCCGCGGGATGACGTGGACGTGCAGGTGAAACACCGACTGTTTGGCGCCCGGGCCGTTGGCCTGGACGATGTTGATGCCGTCGGGCTTTAACGTCTTGTGCACCGCTTCGGCGATACGCTTGGCGCCGGCGAATGTCTTGCCCACCCATTCCGAAGGCGTTTCGAGAATGTTCTTGGAGTGGTGCTTCGGAATCACCAGGGCGTGGCCTTCGGCAATCGGGTTGACGTCCATGAAAGCCAGGATGTCATCGTCTTCGAAGACCTTGAAACAGGGAATCTCGCCGCGAAAGATCTTGCAGAAAATGCAGTCTTCGTCCAGGTGTGCCTCGTCGGCCATGACCGGCGCCTCCTTTAAAGCCCAGCCAAGCTGACCCGTGGCCCGAACCCTGTCAAGGGGACCGCCCGGCAACCCATTGCAATCAAACATTCAACGATTGACATATGTCTTCCAATCGGGTTTGTTGGCCGACCTTTTGAAATCCTTTTGGCTGGCAGGGGCTGCCAACGATGGTTCCGCCGGCCTAATTAATGAGAGCCGGAGTACAAAAAAATGACCGAGCAAACGAGCGAACAAAGCAAAGGCTTCAAGATTCCGGTCTGGGTGTTGTTGGTCGGCGCCTTCGCCATCCTGATCGCTGTCGGGATTGCGACGAGCTAACGGCCAAAGCCTTAATCAAAAAGAACCGGCGGCGGATTTTTCAATCCTGCCGCCGTTTTTACGTCCGCGTCTTTTCCATGACGCCAGGGTCTATGACCCCTCCTCTTTGCGGAGCGCCGCCTGCGCCGCCGCCAGCCGGGCGACCGGCACCCGGTAGGGCGAGCACGACACATAATCCAGCCCCAGTTCCTGAAAGAACAAGACCGACGCCGGATCACCGCCGTGTTCGCCGCAGATGCCCATCTTCAGGTCCGGGCGCGCGGCCCGGCCGCGCTCGGCCCCGATCCGCACCAATTCACCCACCCCTTGCTGGTCGATGGTGGTGAACGGGTCTTCGGGCAAGATTCCGATCTTGTGGTAGGGCTCCAGGAAGGTACCGGCGTCGTCGCGCGAAAACCCATAGGTCATCTGGGTCAAATCGTTGGTGCCGAAACTGAAGAATTCGGCCGCCTCGGCGATCTCGCCGGCCAGCAGGGCCGCACGCGGCAGTTCGATCATGGTGCCGGTCATGTAGGACAGTTCCTGGCCGGTGGCTTCCATGACTTCCCCGGCAACCCGGTCGATCAGTTCCTTCAGGATGTCGAACTCGGCACGCACCGAAACCAGGGGGATCATGATTTCAGGCGCCACCGGGACGCCGGCCTTGGTGACTTCGGCGGCGGCCTCGAAAATGGCGCGCGCCTGCATTTCATAGATTTCGGGGTAGGTGATCCCCAACCGGCATCCCCGGTGCCCGAGCATGGGGTTGGATTCGTCCAGTTCGACCTTGCGGATCCTGACTTCCTCCCTGGTCATGCCGGCGGCTTCGGCGACCTCGGTCATGTCTTCCACCGTATGGGGCAGGAACTCGTTCAAGGGCGGATCGAGCAGCCGGATGGTGATCGGCAGCCCATTCATGATGTGGAACAGTTCGACGAAGTCCTGGCGCTGATAGGGCAACAGGCGCTCGAGGGCGCGGCGGCGGTGGTCTTCCTCTTTGGCCAGGATCATCTCGCGCATGTGCACGATACGCCTGGGCTCGAAAAACATGTGTTCGGTGCGGCTCAGCCCGATCCCCTCGGCCCCGAACTTGAGCGCCGTTTCCGCGGCGGTGGGGGTTTCGGCGTTGGCGCGAACGGCCATGGCGCGCACCTCGTCGGCCCATTCCATCAGGGTTCCGAAATCGCCGGTCAGCTCCGGCTGGATCATCGCCACCGCGCCCTTCATGACCTCTCCGGTGGAGCCGTCGACGGTGATGACATTGCCTTCCGAAAGTTCGACGTCGAGCGCGATCAGCTTCTTGGCCTGTCTATCGACGCGTAGATCGCCGGCGCCGGAAACGCAGGGAATCCCCATGCCGCGGGCGACGACGGCGGCGTGCGACGTCATGCCGCCACGGGTGGTCAAAATTCCCTCGCTGACGTGCATGCCGCCGATGTCCTCCGGCGACGTTTCCATTCTCACCAGAATCACCTTTTCGCCGCGCCTGGCCCAGGCCTCGGCGTCGGCGGCGGAGAAAACCATGGCGCCGGTCGCCGCGCCGGGGCTGGCGGGAAGGCCCCGGCCCAGCAGATCGCGCTCGGCCTTGGGGTCAAGGGTCGGATGCAGAAGCTGGTCCAACTGCGCCGGGTCGATGCGTTCCATGGCCTGTTTCCTGTCGATCAAGTCCTCGGCAACCATGTCGACGGCGATCTTCAACGCCGCCTTGGTGGTTCTCTTGCCGGCCCGCGTCTGCAGCATCCACAGCTTGCCGCGCTCGACGGTGAACTCCATGTCCTGCATGTCGGTGTAATGCCGCTCAAGCCGGCCGCGCACCTCTACCAAGTCGGCGTAGATATCCGGCAGCGCGCTTTCCATGGAAGGAAGGTTCGATCCGGTGGCCGATTTTTCCGCCTCGGTCAGCGGCTGCGGGGTGCGGATTCCGGCAACCACGTCTTCCCCTTGGGCGTTGAGCAGGAATTCCCCATAGAAGCTGTTGTCGCCGTTGGAAGGGTTGCGGGTGAAGCAGACGCCGGTGGCGCAGTCGTCCCCCATGTTGCCGAAGACCATGGCCTGAACGTTGACCGCCGTGCCCCAATCCGACGAAATGCCGTGCAAGCGCCTGTAGGTGACGGCGCGTTTGTTCATCCACGAGCCGAAAACGGCGCCGACGGCCCCCCAAAGCTGATCCGCGGGGTCCTGGGGGAAGGGCTTGCCGGCCACGTCCTCGGCCTTGGCCAGGTAGTCCTCGACCAGGGCCTTGAGGTCACTGGCCCCGAGATCGGTGTCCAGGTCGGCCCCGCGGTCGGCCTTCCGGTCTTCCAGCAGATCCTCGAAGTGGTGGTGATCAACGCCCATCACCACGTTGCCGTACATCTGGATGAAACGGCGGTAGCTGTCATAGGCGAACCGTTCGTCGCCGCTGTCCCTGGACAGTCCTTCGACGCTATCGTCATTGAGGCCGAGGTTGAGGACGGTATCCATCATCCCCGGCATCGAGGCCCGCGAGCCGGAGCGCACGGAAACCAATAACGGTTTTTCGGCGCTGCCTAACTGGCGCCCGAGCGCCGTTTCGATCTTCTTCAACGCCCCTTCGACGTCCTTCTCCAGCCCCTTGGGATAGGCGTTGGCGTTTTCGGTGCAATTGGCGTTTTCGGTGTAATAGGCGCAGACCTCGGTAGTGATGGTAAAACCGGGCGGCACCGGCAGGCCCAAACGGCTCATTTCCGCCAGATTCGCCCCCTTGCCGCCCAAAAGCTCACGCATGTCGGCGGCGCCTTCCGCCGCGCCGGCGCCGAATTCGTAAATCCACTTGCTCATCGCTCGCCGCCTTCGATTTTCGAGAAATCGGCGACGGCATCCAGCGAAGAACTGATTTCATATAAAAGCCGGAGCCTGTTTTCTCTCAATGCCTCATCCCCGCAGTTGACCGTTACGTGGTCGAAAAAATCATCAACCGGTTTCCTTAACCCGGCAAGCAGACCCATAGCAGCGAGGAAATTTTCGTTTTTTAGGGCTTCGGCGATATTGGGGGCGGTGCTTTTCAGTTTCTTGTGTAAACTCTTTTCTTCCTTCAATTCCAGGAGCTTCTCGTCCACTTCACTGTCGTAGCGCTTACCGTCATTCGTCTCCTCGATGCGGACGATGTTGGCGGCGCGTTTGTAGGCCGTCAGCAAATGGCCTCCGTCTTCAGTGTTTAAAAATTCGGCCAACCCATCCACCCGCGCCAGCAGCCGCACCAGGTCGTCCTCGCCGCCCTGTGAGAAAACCGCGTCGACATGATCGTGGCGGACGCCTTTTTCGCGCAGATGCACCTTCAGCCGGTCGGCGAAGAAGGCGAGCAGGTTATCCGCAAGAACATCCGCAGAACTAATTTTGTGTACTTGTTTCACCTGAAAACTAAACCCATTTTTGGTAACCGTTTTTGGGCCTATTGGAACACGCACTATACCTTTTTCAACGGGGTCTTCTAATAAAGCATGAGTCTTGTTGATCACATTTTTCAGCCCCATTCGTAATCCATTCTCCACAATCAACCTTATGACGCCCAAGGCGGCGCGGCGAAGGGCGAATGGGTCTTTCGAGCCGGTCGGTTTCTCGCCGATGGCGAAGAAGACGACAAGGGAATCGATCTTGTCGGCCAGGGCGACGGCAACATTTGTAGGATTGGAGGGACATTCGTCATTGGGCCCCCGGGGCGAATAATGCTCGGCGATGGCGGCAGCGACTTCGGGCTTTTCGCCGTCATTGAGGGCGTAGTAGCGGCCCATGACGCCTTGCAGTTCCGGAAACTCGGCCACCATGCCGGTGGACAGGTCGGCCTTGGCCAACCGCGCCGCCCGCCTGGCGACGGCGGCATCGGCGCCGCAATATTCGGCCACCGTGCCGGCCAGTTGTTTCATGCGCCGGACCTTGTCGTGGACGGAGCCCAGCTTGGCATGGAACACCCGGCCCTTGAGCGCGCCGGCCCGCGAGTCCAACGTCTCCTTCCGGTCCTGGTCCCAGAAGAACTTGGCGTCGGCCAGGCGCGCCTTGAGCACGCGCTCGTTGCCGGTGACCACCGCCTTGCCGCGGTCTTTGGTTTCGGTGTTGGCGACGACGATGAATTTGGGCGCCAGCTTTCCTTTTCTTTTGAGGAGGGTGAAATATTTCTGATGGTGGCGCATGACCGTGGTCAGGACTTCCGGCGGCAGGTCCATGAACGCCTTGTCGATGGACCCCATTTTCACCACCGGCCATTCGACCAGCCCCGCCACCTCGGCCAGCAGGCCGGGATCGTCCTTGAGCTTCAGCTTCGCCTTCTTGGCCAGCTTTTGGGCTTCTTTTTCGATGATGGCGGCACGCTCGGCCGCATCCAGCACGACGTGGTTTTTCAGAAGCTTGGCCTTGTAGTCCTTGAAGCTGCGGACCTTGAACGGCTTCGGCGCCATGAACGGGTGGCCCTGGGTGGTGTTGTCTGCATGCAATGGCCCAACCCTTGGGTTCTCTTTTTTGACAAACTCTCCCCAAACGAAATCAACCGGCTTTCCATCAAAGATTACGAGAATGCTGCGCAACGGTCTGACCCAGGGCAAAAGCCCAGAAGCCCATCGCATTGATTTTGGCCAATGGAAGTCCGCCAAAGTTTCATGAAGAATTTCGATAATAATGCTAGCTGTCTTAACGCCCTTCTGCTTGACCACAGCGAAGAAGAACTCCCCCTTCTCCGTCTCGCGCTTTTCGACCTTGGCGCCCTTCGGCAGCGAGCCCTTGAAGCCCGCGACGGCTTTTTTCGGCGCGTCGATGCGGGGGCCGCGTTTTTCATCGGACTTTGCCGCCAGCTTTTCCGGCAACCCGTCAACCACCAGCGCCAGGCGGCGCGGCGTGACAAAGGCCTCGGCGCTCTCGAACTCAAGCCCGGCCTTTTTCAGCCCTTCACAGACGAGCCGCTTCAAATCGTCCGCCGCCTTGGCCTGCATGCGGGCCGGAATTTCCTCGCTCAGCAACTCCAGTAGAAGCTCGGCCATGGCCTAGGAGTCCTCTTTTCCCCTGTCCGGGCTACCGCCCGTCCCCGCCTCTTGGCCCCCCTGGGATTTTAGCCACGCCTCGCACGAACCCTTGGCTAGGGCGCGGACGCGGGCGATATAGGCGGCGCGCTCGGTCGCCGATATGGCGCCCCGGGCGTCGATCAGATTGAACAAATGGCTGGCCTTCAGGCATTGGTCATAGGCCGGCAACGCCAGGCCGGCCTCCAGCGCCCGGCCGCATTCGGCCTCGGCGTCGGCGAAGTGGCGTTTCAGCATCTCGGTGTCGGCGACCTCGAAGTTGTATTTTGAATGTTCCTTCTCCGCCTGCAGGAAAACGTCGCCGTAGGTCTTGCCGCCCTTTTTCTTCTTCTTCGCCACCCCGTCCCAGTCCAAGTCATAGACGTTGTCGACCCCCTGGATGTACATGGCGAGGCGTTCCAGCCCGTAGGTCAACTCGACGGAAACGGGATCGCATTCGATGCCGCCGACCTGCTGGAAATAAGTGAACTGGGTGATTTCCATGCCGTCGCACCAGACTTCCCAGCCGAGGCCCGAGGCGCCCAGGGTCGGGCTTTCCCAGTCGTCCTCGGCGAAACGGATGTCATGAAGGTCGGCAATGATGCCGAGCGCGGTCAGGCTGTCCAGGTAAACCGCCTGCACGTCGTCGGGTGACGGTTTGAGGATCACCTGGAACTGGTAATAGTGCTGCAGCCGGTTGGGGTTGTCGCCGTAACGGCCGTCGGTGGGCCGGCGCGACGGCTGCACATAGGCGGCGTTCCAGGGTTCCGGGCCCAAGCAGCGCAACGCCGTCGCCGGATGGAAGGTGCCGGCGCCGACTTCCATGTCGTAGGGCTGCAGGACGATACAGCCCTGCCCGGCCCAAAAGGTCTGAAGGCTGAAAATCAGTTCTTGAAAACTGGGCGGGTTATCGGTGGCAGCGGCCATCGTGCCGGGGCCTTTTTTGGAATTATTGTGCGGTAGCAAAATTACCGAGCGCCCGGGGGAGGGTCAAGTGGAGTCCCCAGGGGAAATTCAAGGCCGAACTCAGCCCGGATAGGGGCACTCCGCCTTGCCGCACGACTTTGCCCCCGTGGCGGCGACGAAGGCGCCGCAAGCAGGGCATTCCACCATCTCCTCGGCGGCGCCGGAAACGCCGCCACCACTTGAACCGGCGTTCCCGGCCTGGCGGCGGAGCCTGTCCCTGGCTTCGCGGTCGCGGACTTCCTTCATCCGGCCGACCCACTTGAAGCCGTACCAGACGGCGAAGATGGCGGCGACGGTGAACAGGAGTTTCTGAATGCTGAAACCAAACATGGCCGCCTTTCTAGGGCCCGGCGGTTGAGGGGTCAAGGCGCCATTCGGCGGCGCAACCGGCGGCGGCGGAGCGGTTTCCGGCTAAAGCCCGAAGCGGTTCCAGATCAGGCGTTCCTCGATGGCGGCGATGGCGGAAGCGGCCCAATCCTCGGGCGCCGCCGCGATCCCTGGCGCGATCCCCGGCGCGATCCCCGGCGAACCGCCGAAGGCCGCGGAAAAACCGAACCGGCGGCGCCAGAAAGGCGTTTTGCCGTCAACGCGTTTGAGCTTCACCTTGTCGCCGAACTTGTCGCGCATGACGGCGCTCAAATCGCCGATGCCGTCTATGAGGCCCATTTCCAGGGCCCGCGTCCCGGTCCAGAAGGTGCCCGAGAAAAGCTCCTTCTGCTTGCCCTTGAGCCGCTTGCCCCGGCGTTCGCGGACCATGGCCCCGAAGCTTTCGTGGATGTCCTTTTGAAGGCCTTTAAGATGCTTGATATCCGACGGCTTTTGCGGCTGGAAAGGGTCCAGCATCGCCTTCTTTTCACCGGACGTATGCAACCTGCGCTCTACCCCTAAGCGCTTGATCAACCCGGTGAACCCGAAACCGCCCGAGACGACGCCGATGGAACCGATGATCGAACTTTCGGCGGCGTAAATCTCGTCCGACGCCAGCGCCAGCCAATACCCCCCCGACGCCGCCACGTCCTCGGCGAAGGCATAGACGGGCACGTCTTTTTCCTCCGCCAGATCACGGATACGCTTGGCCATCAATGCCGACTGCACCGGAGAGCCGCCCGGCGAATTGACGGCCAGGGCCACCGCCTTCAAACGTCTGAGTTTGAAGGCGCGTTCGATGGCGTCCACGGTGCCGGCAAGCGTCAGGCCGCGGCGCAGGGGACCCAGGCGGCCGATGACGCCGTCGAAACGGAGCACGCCGACGACCGGCCGGGGTTCGCGGAATCGGTCGATGAACGAAAATTCGGGCATCACCGGGGAATCATAGACAATCGGGTCAACCCCGGCAATCAACGCCGCCTAGCAGGCTGCTGAAAAAGTGAATTTGCGGCAACAATCCTTCGACACGCTCGCTTGCGCTCGCGGCTCAGGATGAGGAGTTTTATTTCCCTATGCCTCACCCTGAGGAGGACCGAAGGTCCGCCTCGAAGGGGGATTGCTCGAAATCGTGGATTTTTCAGCAACCTGCTAAAGCGTTAGTGGCCCTGCATCACGAAGGATGGCTTCGGCTTCGGGGGTATAGCTTCCATCGTCATTGTGGAGGACCAGACCTTTGGCTATTCGGGTTTTTCCGGCTTCCCCTTTTCGGGCCTGGATAATCACCCTTTTGGCGCCTTCGCCGGCCTTTTTAGGCCACAAGGGGAATACCTTGGCCCCGCCGGCGCCTTTGGCCAGCCCTTCAACTACTTCGTCCTTGCGGTCGTAACGGTGGATGACGGTGACGGTTCCGCCCGCCCGCGCCATGGTCATGATAAACCGCAGCCAATCGTCGAGCCTGGCCCCGCTTTCGACCGTTGCCGCCCGCCTCGCCGCATCGGGGGACGGGTTGCCGCTTGCCGCCGCCAGATAAGGCGGATTGGCCATGACATGATCGAAGCCGCCGGGAGTCAAATCGGCGGGCGGCGACAGCAAATCGCCTTCGACGAAGCGGATGGATTGGGACAAGCCGCTTTCTTCGGCGCTCTTTGCCGCCAGTCCGATGAAGCCCGGCTCCAGGTCAAGACCGACAACGTGGACACCTTCGATGCGCGCCGCCAACGCCAACGCCGCCGCGCCGGTGCCGGAGCCCGCATCGAGGATCGTTTCTCCTGGCTGGGCGGGGACCGCCGCAGCCAGCAATATCGGGTCGATGGCGGTGCGGTAGCCGCCGGCCGGCTGCAGAATCGTCACCCGCCCGCCGAGGAGTCTGTCGCGGCTTATTCCGGAATCCGGCTCAGGCAACGGGGCGGCCGCCGGTGTGGATGATTTCGGCCTCGGCCAGAACTTGCCGTGCCCTGGCCAGATCCTCGGAGACGACCATAACCCGGCGCTGGATGGCCGAAATGCTGCCTTCCATGACGCTTGTGTGGGCGTCAAGCACCACGGCGTCGATGTTTTCCCCGGCCAGCCGGGTAATCAGCCAAGACAGCAACACCGGGTCGTTGGTGCGCATCAATTCCTCCATTGCCGAGGGTCTCCTGTTTTGCCGATACGCCAACGAGCTTGACCCCTTGGCTGTGCCGTTTCATGATTCACTTAATTCACGGGCCTATGCTCGGACTTGACACTCAAAGCGTCAAGCAACCTCGGAGGATTCACGTTGGGCATTGTCGTCAGTCTGGACGGTGACCGGGGCCGCAAGCCTTCGCTCGACCCCCTAAGTGAGTTGGTCGCCGAAGACCTCAAGGCCGTCAATGAGCTGATCGTCAAGCGCATGGACAGCCCTGTCAAATTGATCCCGCAATTGGCCGGGCATATCATCGCCGCCGGCGGCAAACGGCTTCGCCCGATACTGACGCTCGCCTCGGCCCGCATGTGCGGCTATTCCGGATCCCGCCATGTGGCGTTGGCCGCTTGTGTCGAGTTCATCCATACCGCCACCCTGCTGCACGACGACGTGGTCGACGAAAGCGACCTCAGGCGCGGTTTGGCGTCCGCCAATACCCTTTGGGGCAACAAAGCCAGCGTCCTGGTCGGCGATTTCCTGTTCAGCCGCTCGTTCGAGTTGATGGTGGAGGATGGATCGCTGGAAGTGCTGGGGATTCTGTCCAACGCCTCGGCGGTGATCGCCGAGGGCGAGGTGATGCAGTTGATCACCGCCAACGACACGGAAACCAGCGAAACGGCCTATTTGAACGTCATACAGTCGAAGACGGCGCAATTGTTCGCCGCCGCCTGCCAGATCGGCGCCGTCGTCGCCGCACGGCCGCGGGTCGAAGAGGAAGCGCTCGATTCCTTCGGCATGAACCTCGGCATCGCCTTTCAGATGATCGATGACGTGCTCGATTATTCGGCCAAGCAGGCGACGCTCGGAAAGTCCATCGGCGACGATTTCAAGGAAGGCAAGATGAGCCTTCCGGTGATCCTGTCGTTCAGGCGCGGCGATGACGAAGACCGGGCGTTTTGGCGCCGCACGGTGGAGGATCTTGATCAAAACGAAGGCGATTTCGAACACGCCCTGCACCTGATGGAAAAACACGACGCCCTTGAAGATTCCGTCGAACGGGCCCGGCACTATGGCGCCATCGCCCGTGACGCGCTTGGCATTTTCTCCAACGGGACGGAAAAAAGCGCTTTCAACGAACTTATCGATTTCTGCATCGAACGCGCCTATTGAGGCTGCTGGCGTGGCCCCGGGAAAGGTCTTGCCCGCCTTTCCTTGCCCGCGCTACTACTGGGCGCTATAACCGCCAGCGGCGAAGGGATTAATCCCTGAGCCAATAGCATTTTTAAGGATTTGTCGGGGCGTGGCGCAGTCTGGTAGCGCACCTCGTTCGGGACGAGGGGGTCGGAGGTTCAAATCCTCTCGCCCCGACCATTTCCAAACCCCGGTGGGCACGGAGGAAACCAGGGGGCAAGAGGTGCGCAACGCGATCATCGGTATCGTCATCGGCGTCGTTGTCGGCGTGGCCGTCGGCGCAACGGTCGTCGCGCCGAGACTAAACCCGGTCGGGAGCGAGGTTCCTCCCGGCATTTCGCCGAAAGCCAGGGCGATCCCGCCGGCGGCTGAAAAGACACTTCCCCCGGCGTCGCGGCAGGCTGAAAGATTGTCCGAAAAGGCGGTCGAAAAACCGGAAAAGAACAAGAGGCACCCCCCTTTCCCTGAACAAGTCGATGTGCCTACCACATCTGGGGCACTTTCTGGTGCGGCCTCTGAAACCCCACCGGGGGCTAAGGTTTCCGGTACCGGCAAGAGTGCCGAAAAAACTACCGACGCCGGGAAAACCGCCACCAAAAAGCCCGAAAAATTCAAGACCGATAACCCTGAGTTTCTTGCCGATTCCGAAACGCCTCAGGCGCCCCCCGCCCCGGTCTACACCCCGCCGCCGGCCGGGCCGAAAACCGTGTACCTGAAAATGGCCAGCGCCTACGCCAGCACCCTGCCGCAACTGGGGACACTTGCGAAAAGGCTTGATCGGGATATTTGGCGGGTTTCGGACGGCATGCTGGAAATCAAGTTTTACGAACCCGGCGCCTTGGTGCCGCCCTTGGAAATGTTCGATGCCGTCCGCGCCGGGGCCATCGACGCCGCCTTTTCCACGCCCGGGTTCTGGAGCAACAAGATTCCGGCCCTGCAATTGTTCGCCGCGGTTCCCTTCGGGCCGTCGGCAAAGGAATTCCTGGCATGGATTTATTTCGGCGGCGGCAAGGAACAATTCGAGGAAATTTATCATGCCAACGGCATTCACAGCGTCTTTTGCGGACTGATTGCCCCCGAGGCATCGGGGTGGTTCCGCAAACGCATTCGCACCGTCGAGGACCTCAAAGGTTTGAAAATGAGGTTCTTCGGCCTTGGCGCCAAGGTCATGCAAAGGCTGGGCGTCGCCACGACGCAGCTTGCCTCGGGTGACATCTTCGTCGCCTTTGAATCCGGCGCCATCGATGCGGCGGAGGTTTCGATGCCGGCCATTGATTTGAAACTGGGTCTCTACCGCATGGCCAAGAATTACTATTTTCCCGGCTGGCACCAGCCGGCGACGCTGTTTGAGCTGATGATCAACCTCAAGAAATGGCAGTCGCTGCCGGTGTCCGCCAAGGCCCAGATCGAGGCCGTTTGCGGCGATAACATCCGATACGGATTGGCGGCAGGGGAAGCGGGACAGTTCCAGGCCTTGAAAAAGCTGCAAGCCCAAGGCGTTGAAGTCCGCCGCTGGCCCGGCGAAGTCCTCGAAGCCCTGAACACGGCCTGGGCCGAGGTCGCCCGGGATGAAGCGAAGGCCGACCGGGACTTCAAGCGTGTCTGGGATTCGCTCAGCGCCTTTCGCAAGGAATACTCTATCTGGAATGAACTCAGTCTTCCGTATTAAACGGTTAACAACTCCTGTTTTTAGGGGTAATGGCCTCGGTAACGAAAAGGGATTTGTCCCGTGACCGTATGATTAAGGTCAGCGCCAAACCGGCTTGGGTTCCATAATATACAATCATATCAGGGACTTATGCCGTGCCATCCGTCACAGCAGAAGGGGTCTGCGGCTGGTTTTTCGATCATAATTTCACTAAATCTCTTTTCGGCCACTCTTATGGTTGCAAGGGCTTTGCCGTCCTCATATATAAAGGCGCAACTTTTTCGCAGATTCACTGTCTTTCAAGAGAGGCCCCTCCATGAGAAAAGAAAAATTTATCGCCGTGGCTCTGGCCGCCGCGATGGCCCTGGCAAGCGGTTCGGCAATGGCCGCCGGCGATGCCGCCAAGGGCGTCAAGGTTTTCAAAAAATGCAAGGCTTGCCATACCGCCAATAAGGGCGGAAAGCACAAGGTCGGCCCGAACCTTTTCGGCGTTGTGGGCCGCAAGGCCGGTTCCACCAGCTTCAAGAGATATAAGGGGCTGAAAGGCGCCGATTGGACATGGGACGAAAAACTTTTGAGCGAATTCCTGGCCGACCCGAAGAAATTCACCAAAGGCCGAGGTAAAAAAACCTCTTCGATGTCATTAAAGCTGAAAAAGAAAGACCAACGGGCCGACGTCATCACCTATCTGAAGTCGCTCAAATAGGCCTCTTTTGGCCGGGTTCCCGCCTGGAATCCGGTGAAAACGACAAAACGCCGCCGGTGCCCCGGCGGCGTTTTTCATCTCGCGGGCGCTCCTCTTGTGCTCCCCTGGGGGCGGGCGGGTCTTACAGCACCTTGCCCGGGTTCATGATGCCCTTGGGGTCGAGGGCCGCTTTCAGGGCCTTCATCAGGTCCAGTTCGGGGCCGGTTTTGTAACGCTTGAGGTCTTCGCGCTTCAAGGTGCCGATGCCGTGCTCGGCGCTGAAGCTGCCGCCCAGCTCGGCGACCAGGTCATGGACCATGCGGTTGACGCGTTGCCATTCGGCCAGAAAGGCATCGGCGTCCATGTCCTCGGGCTGGCTGAGGTTGAAATGGATGTTGCCGTCGCCCAGGTGCCCGAAGGCGACCGGCCGGACGCCCGGCATGTCCGCCTCGACCAGGGCCCGGGCCTTGGTCAGGAATTCCGGCACCCGCGACACCGGCACCGAAACATCGTGCTTGATGCTCGCCCCGGCGGCCGGCTGGGCTTCCGGCACGGCGTCGCGGAGGCGCCACAATTCCGCCGCCTGGGCGCCGCTGGCGGCGATCACGGCGTCGGCGACAATCCCTTGCTCCATGGCGCCTGAGAGGATTTCCTCCATCGTCTGCTTGAGGCCGCCGTCGCCGTCGCCGAACCCGGACAGCTCGATCAGCGCATAGCACCTGTGCGCCTCGGCAAACGGGTCGCGGACGCCTTCGACATGAGCCACGGCCAGCTCCAGGCTCCGGCGGTCGAGAAACTCGAACGCCGTCAGGGCGTCGGCGGCCTTGGCGGCGGCGCGTTGGAAGAGCGCCAGCGCGTCTTCGGCGCTGGCTGCCGCCGCCAAGGCCGTTTCGATGCGCCGTGGGCGGGGAAACAGCTTCAGCACGGCGGCGGTAATCACCCCCAGCGTTCCCTCGGAGCCGATGAAAAGGTGCTTCAGGTCGTAGCCGGTGTTGTCCTTCCTCAGCGCCCTCAGCCCGTCCAGGACTCGGCCATCGGGCAGAACCACCTCCAGCCCCAGCACCAGGTCGCGGGCGGTGCCGTAACGCAGCACCTGCACCCCGCCGGCGTTGGTCGACAGGTTGCCGCCGATCTGGCAACTGCCTTCGGCGCCGAGGCTGAGGGGAAACAGCCGGTCCACGTCTTCGGCGGCGGCCTGGATGTCGGCCAGCACGCATCCGGCCTCGGCGGTCAGCGTGTTGTTGATGGGATCGATCTGGCGGAGGTCGTTGAGCCGCGCCAGCGACAGCACGATGCCGCCGTCGGGAACGCCACCGCCGACAAGCCCGGTGTTGCCGCCCTGGGGCTGGACGGCGACGCCGGCCCCATGGCACAGCGCAACCACTTCTCCCACCTCCGCCGTCGTCGCCGGGCTGACGGCCATGGCGCATTGGCCGCGCCACAGGCCGCGGCGTTCGGTGAGGTGGGGCTCCAGTTCGGCGTCGTCCGTGGTCCATCCTTTCGGCCCGACGGCGTCGCGGATCGAGTCCAGTAATTGTTCCGGGATGGTCATGTTTCTTGGTACATTTCCGGCCAGCGCCGGCCATGGCAACCGTGACAAGGTGACGCGAGGATAGGGGGGATCACCCATGAACGCCACCGCCTGGATTCGGGAACCTGGAATCCTTGTCGCCGCCGGGCTGGTTTTCGCGCTTTCCGGTTCCGTCGTGTTATCCGTCCGCCGGCACGACGGCGCGCCTGAGCCGGTCGTTGATGGCCCGGCCGAGGCCCCGGTCGGGCACAGCCATCACGGCGATGGCCTCGAACGGCGGCCCGTCGAGGGCGCGCATCATGGCGAACAGGTTGGCCGCCGCTTCCTCCAGGTCGCCGGTGGGGCTCAGGTTCATGGCCTCCTCCGGCGCCCCGGGGCCGAAGGCCAGGAATCCCTCGCCTGGATGGGGCTCCTCGGCGTCGAGGCGCAGCGGCAGATCCGGCGCGTAATGGCGTTCCTGCATGCCGGGTGATTTGGCTGCCTCATTCTCACCTGGGGCGGCGAGGGGGCCGATAACGGCTTCGATGTCTTCCGCCGCCACGCCGCCGGGCCGCAGCAGCACCGGGGAGGAGCCGGACAGGTCGATGACAGTCGATTCGACGCCGACCGGGCATGGCCCGCCGTCGAGGATCATGTCCGGGCCGCCGTCCCCGGGCCCGGGCAGGGAAAACACCACGTGGCCGGCCGCCGTCGGGCTGATGCATCCGGCCTTGTTGGCGCTCGGCGCCGCCACCGGCACTCCGGCCCCGGCCAGCAGCGCCTGGGCGACCGGGTGATTGGGTACGCGGACGGCGACGGTATCCAGCCCGGCGCTGACCAGCAGCCCGATGCGGTCGTCCAAACGCGGCAGCACGATGGTCAGGGCCCCGGGCCAGAAGGCCTCGGCCAGGGTTTCGGCCGCCGGGTTGAAGCGGACGGCGGCGCGGGCTGCGTTTGAGTCCTTGACGTGGACGATCAGCGGGTTGAACCGGGGCCGGTCCTTGGCCTGGAACACAGCCGCGACGGCCTTGTCGTTTGTGGCGTCGGCGCCGAGGCCATAGACGGTTTCGGTGGCAAAGGCGACAAGCCCGCCTTCGCGGAGACGCCGGGCGGCGGCGGAAATGTTGTCGGCGTCGGGGGGGACGATGGGGGTTCGGTGGTCGGCCACGGTCAGCCGGACTTTTCGGCCCCCGAAACCCCGGGCCCCTTGGCGACGAAGTGGGGGTTTTCGAACCCCGGCTTACCGTAATGCAGGTCGTTGCCGTCCAGGTCCTGAACGGTGCCGCCGGCGAACCGGAGGATGGCGTGGCCGGCGGCGGTATCCCATTCCATGGTGCGGCCGAGCCGGGGGTAGATATCGGCCGAGCCCTCGGCGATGAGACAGAACTTCAACGAGCTGCCGGCGCTGTTTTCCGAGGCGATGGTGTAATCGGCCAAGAAGGTATCGACCTCGGGCGTCCGGTGCGAGCGGCTGACCATGGCCACCAGCCCGTTGACCGGCGCTTCGTGGCACTGGATGAGCCGTTTTTCCTCGTCGCCGACCTGGGTGAAGACGCCGATTTTGGCGCCCCAATAGGTGCGCTTCGCCGCCGGCGCGTGGATGACGCCGAGCACCGGCCGGCCGCCGTCGATCATGGCGATGTTGACGGTGAATTCGCCGTTGCGGTTGACGAATTCCTTGGTCCCGTCGAGGGGATCGACGAGCCAGAAGGGCGCGTCCCCGACCACCGGCGCTTGGCCGGCGGCGAAGGATTCTTCGCCGACGATCGGGAACGTGTCGGTGATGCCCTCGCGGATGGAGCTGATAATCAACGCCTCCGCCGCCTTGTCGGCCTCGGTGACCGGCGACGAATCGGCTTTTTCCTCGACCGCGAAGTCGGTCTCGTAGATTTTCATGATCTCCCGGCCGGCCCGCTTGGCGACGTCGCCGATCCGTTGCAGAAGGTCCAACGTTATGTTCAGCACCCGTTTTCTCCTTTGTTGGGAGGCATGATCCCGGGGCCGGGGCCGGATGTCAATTGCCGGCAGGGGAAGTCCGTCAGCCGGCGGTTTCCCAGATCGACGCCGGGTCGTCCAGGTCGGCAGCGGAAATTTCCAGGGCCGTGAACCGCCGGGCATGGAAGGTGTCGGACCAGTGGTCCTTGGGCAGTCCGGCCTTGGCCTTCAGGTGTTCGACGAAAACCCGGGGCTCGCTTAGTTGCGACCATACCGAGGGCAGGAACAGGGCACGTTTCTTGCCCTCCTCGATGATCAGGCCGTCGGTGCCGGGGCGAAGGAGTTCGAGGAATTCCGCTTCGCTGGAAAACGCCATCGGCGTTTGCCGGCTGAGGACCGAAACCGAAACCTCGAGCCCCGGGACCTCATCGGGCTTCAGGGCCGGGAAGCGGGGATCCTTGAAGGCGGCGCGGAAGCCATTATCGGAGACGTCGACGACCAGGGGCCGGTGCGCCTCCGAGGTACCGATGCAGCCGCGAAGCTTGCCGTCGCGCCGCAAGGTGACGAAGCTGGCGCCGTGCTCGGCCAACTCGGCGGCGCAATCGGCGGGCCCGGCGGGCAAGGCCTTGGCGTGCTCGAGCCCATGTTGGATCGAGGCCGCCGCCAGCGCCAACAGGACTTCCCCGTGCCGGTCCAGGAGCGTCCGGGTGGCGGCGGCGAAGGCGACTTCGTCCCCTTCGTTCACCTCGTCTGGGGCTTCGGTTTTCCGCTCCGGCTTGTTCCAGGTAACGGTGACGGTACGTTTCGAAGGGCTTTTTTTTGCCTCTTGAAACATCCACGAGCCGTAGCCGACGACCCGGTCCTTAGGGCCGGCGGTGTCGCCGGAATTGCGCACATCCAGGGTCGTCACCGTCAGGCCCCGGCGCTTGGCGATTTCCAGAAGCCCGCCGACCGGGAACCGGCCGCAGGCGCCGTCGCGGGAAATCGCTTGCGGGTCGAGGGTCTCGATGGCCCGGCAGGTCTCGGAATCGATCTTTTGGGCGCTGTCGTAATCGAGAAAGTGGCTGAGGTCCGAACTGACGACGATCAGGGTCTCCGGCCCGCCCCAAAGCGCGTCCAGCACGTCGGCGACCTGCTCGGGCGGGGCTTCGCCGACGACCAGGGGGACGACGGCGAAATCGTTGAGGACAATTTGCAGGAACGGCAGGTGGACTTCGAGGCTGTGCTCTTGGGTATGGGCGGCGTCGAAGACCTCGACCTGGGGCAGTTCCAGGATCCCCGCCGCCGCCTCCTTGTCCACCGGCACATCGCCCAAGGGCGTGGCGAAGGCGTCGGCGTCTGATAACGCCAATCCATTAACGGCGACGCGGTGGCACGGGCCCAGCAGCACCACCCGCTTGATGACCGCCGCCGCCGGCCGGAGCAGGGCATAGGCCGAGGCGGCGACGGCCCCGGAATAGACGTATCCCGCGTGCGGCGCGATGACCGCCTTGGGGACGGATGCGCCGGCGGTTTTTTCAGTGCCGGCCGGGCCGGCGCCGTCGAGGAAATGGCGGACCGTGGCTTCCAGTTCGGCCGCCGAGCCGGGATAGAACTGGCCGGCGACGGCCGCCTCTCTGAGCGAAGGCATGACAAACGCGCTCCTGGTGTTGATTGTTTAAGTAATGCGGCTTGGCCGCCCTGTAAAGGGATCAGGAGGCCGGATAGCCTTATTATCCGCCGTTGTTACGCCTGATTTTTCGGTTGTTCCACTTCTTTTCGGCGACGAAGACGGCAACGAACAGGATGGCCACGCCCAAGAGAATCAGCGGCCCATAGCTTCCTCCGGGGATGTCGTCCGTGGTACTGCCATGCGCCAAAACCGGCGGAATCAGTGTAAGATATTCCATGATGCGGGATCCTTCGGGGATAACATACCTGTTCGGGTCTGAAACAGTGAGTGAAATGTATTTGTACGCCCTATATTACAAGAACGAAGACGGCACCTTCGAGGGGCCGGCCGTCGGCCTTTTCGAGAGCGAATTCGAGGCCAGAAACTACGTTTACCGGGACGGCCCGTGTCCGCGAACGGAGTTCGAGATCGTCAAACACAAGGTTCACCGGGACAAGGACCATGAATCCCGTCGTCGAAATGAATGAATCCATCGCCGGCGCCTTTCCCGGCCGTTACTGGCACGCCCTCGACGACGGCCGGGTGCAGTGCGACATCTGCCCGCGGTTGTGCAAGCTCCGCGACGGGCAGCGGGGGCTTTGCTTCGTCCGCGCGTGCCATGACGGCCAAATCGTCCTCACCACATACGGCCGCTCGTCGGGGTTTTGCGTCGATCCGATCGAAAAGAAGCCGCTCAACCATTTTCTGCCCGGCACCCCGGTGCTGTCGTTCGGGACCGCCGGGTGCAACCTGACGTGCAAGTTCTGCCAGAACTGGGACATTTCCAAATCGCGCCAGTTCGACCGCCTGCAGGAAAAGGCGTCGCCGGAAATGATCGCCAAGGCCGCCGTAAAAACAGGCTCGAAATCCGTCGCCGTCACCTACAACGACCCGGTGATCTTTCTCGAATACGCCGTCGATGTGGCGGAAGCCTGTCATGAAAGGGGCATCAAGATGGTCGCCGTGACCGCTGGCTACATCTGCGACGAACCCAGGGCCGAACTCTACCGCCACATGGACGCCGCCAACGTCGATCTAAAGGCGTTCACCGAAAGGTTCTACAAGGAGCTTTGCACGGGCTCGCTGGCGCCGGTGCTGGAGACGCTGAAATACCTCAAAGAAGAAACCGATGTCTGGTTCGAGATCACCGACCTGCTGATCCCCGGCGAAAACGATTCCGAGGCCGAGATCGAGGAAATGACTGGGTGGATCATGGAAAACCTCGGCCCCGACGTGCCGTTGCATTTCTCCGCCTTCCATCCCGACTGGAAGATGACCGACAAGCCCAACACGCCGAAGGGAATCCTGTCGCGGGCCCGCGCGATCGCCCTCAAGAACGGCATCCGCTACGCCTATACGGGCAATGTCCATGACCCCGAGGGCGACACCACCCTTTGCCACCAGTGCGGCGCGGCGTTGATTGTCCGCGACTGGTACGAGCTGTCGGCCTGGAACCTGGACGTCGGCGGCAATTATACCGGCAACTGCCCCAACTGCGGCACGGTCCTGCCCGGCGTCTTCGACGGCCCCCCCGGCGATTGGGGCCGCAAGCGCATGCCGGTCCGTTTCGGCGCCACCTGACGGCCGCTCCATAAGTGCGACAGCCCTCGTGACACCCTCCCGGCGAACTGTTAAAAGTCCCGGCTGATTTATTCCCCCGGCAACCGGAAGCGCGATGTCGAAAAAATGGTTGGCCCTGACGCTGAAGTTCCTGGTGTCGGGTTTCTTGATCTGGTTTTTGTTTTCCAACATCGACCTTGGCCAAGCCATGGCGCGGGCGGCCCAGGCCGACCCCAAAATGCTTCTCGCCGCGGTGCTTGTCCTTTTTGTCCAGATCGGCGTCGGCGGCGCCCGCTGGGGCGTGGTGATGAACGCCATCGGGGCGCCGCTGGGCTTTGTCCGCTCGGCGCAGCTTTTCTACATCGGCGCGTTTTTCAACCAGACCCTGCCGTCGTCCGTGGGCGGCGACGCCGTACGCGTCTACAAGGTCTATCGCCAGGGGTTGGGGCTCAGAAGCGCCTTCGACGGGGTAATCCTGGAACGCGTGGTGACCGTAGTGGCGCTGGTGGCGCTGGTCGGCGTCACCCTGCCGTGGTTTTTGCCCAGGCTGGACGAAACGGCCAGGTCGATGGCCGGGCCGGGGTTTGGCGTCGTCGCCTTGGGCGCGGCGGCGGGCCTGTGGTTGCTGATGACGCTGGACCGGCTGCCGGAAACGCTCCGCCGCTGGCGGCTGGTGCGCGGCCTCGGCAATCTGGGCGTCGACGCACGCCGGGTTTTTCTTCGCCTCCGTCATTTGATCCCGGTCCTGGCTTGGGGGCTGGTGACCCACGTCAACATCTCGTTTTGCGTCTTTCTTCTGGGACTGGGGCTGGGGCTGGAGATCACCCTGATCGACAGTATGGTGCTGGTTCCGACCGTGCTTTTGATCATGACCCTGCCCATTTCCATCGCCGGCTGGGGGGTGCGCGAAACCGCCATGGTGGGGCTTTTCGGCCTCATCGGCGTTCCCGGCGAGGGGGCGCTGGTGCTGTCGGTGCTGTTCGGCCTCGTCGGCATCGCGGTGGCGCTTCCCGGCGGCGCCCTGTGGCTGGCCAGCCGCGATCGTGGGGAGACCATGGAATACCAAACCCCTGATATTGAAAACGGCAACGGGGCGACAGCCCGTTCCGGCGGCGGGGAACAGGACCAAACCCGGCAATAACCCTTCCGTTCAAATGGTTCCAACTTACTGGATAGTGCTCTAAAGTCTGGGCTCAATCGTTCAAACAGAGAGGTCGTCCATGAAAATCGTTTTTTCCGGGCCGGGACTGGCCGCCACCGGGGCCTTGGTAGTCGGTGTCCTCGAAGGGGGGAAGCTGACCCCGTCGGCCGAGGCGCTGGACAGGAAAATCAACGGCGGCCTCCGGCGCGCCATCAAGGCCGGCACCTTTGCCGGCAAGGCCGGCCAGGGTCTGACCCTGATGGCGCCCCCGGGCACCCGGCTGGACCGGATCGTCGCCGTCGGCTTTGGCAAGCCCGGGCACCTGGACGAGCGGGCCCTGCACAAGATCGGCGGCGGCATCTATGTCCTGTTGGGCCGTTCGGGGTCGAAATCCGCGACCGTCGCCGTCGACTCCCTGGACAAGGCCAAGATGACGGCCTCAGACATGGCGGTCTGCATCGCCGAAGGGGCGAAGCTCCGGTCCTACCGGTTCGACCGCTACCGAACAAAAAAGAACAACAACGCCAACAACAATAATAACGCCAGCCCGCCGACCCTTGGCGCCCTGACCTTCCGCTGCCGGGGCGGCCAGAAAGCAAAAGCCGCCTTCCGGGCCCGGGACAAGGTGATCCAGGGCGTGTTCATGGCCCGCGATCTGGTCACCGAACCGCCGAACGTGATTTACCCCGAAACCCTGGCCAAGCGGTGCCGCGAGCTGAGCAAGCTCGGCCTCAAGGTCGAGGTCCTGGGCGAGGCGCGGATGCGGCGCCTCGGCATGGGGGCGCTTCTCGGCGTCGGCCAGGGGTCGGCCAGGGAAAGCAAGCTGGTGGTCATGCAGTGGCGTGGCCTGCCCACGGGCAAGGGACCCAGGAAAGGACCGGAAGCCCGGGCTACTATGCCGGTCTGCTTCGTCGGCAAGGGCGTTACCTTCGATACCGGCGGCATTTCGCTGAAACCGCCGGGCGGCATGGGGGAAATGAAATACGACATGGGCGGGTCGGGCGTCGTCATCGGCCTGATGAAGGCGCTGGCCGGGCGTAAAGCGCGGGTCAACGCCGTCGGCGTCATCGGCCTGGCCGAGAACATGCCCGGTTCGAACGCGCAGCGGCCCAGCGACGTCGTCACCTCGATGTCGGGCCAGACCATCGAGGTCCTCAACACCGACGCCGAGGGACGCCTGGTGCTGGCCGATGCGCTGCATTACGCCGACACCCGCTTCAAGCCCCGGTTCATGGTCGACCTGGCGACGCTGACCGGCGCCATCATCGTTTCCCTGGGCAGCGAATACGCGGGGATGTTCGCCGACAACGACAAGCTCGCCGAACAGCTAACCGAGGCCGGCAAAAAGGTCGGCGAGGAGGTGTGGCGGATGCCGCTCGGCGAGGTCTACGACAAGATGCTTAAGTCCGACATCGCCGACATGAAGAACGTCTCCGGCGGCCGCGGCGCCGGGTCCATCACCGCGGCCCAGTTCCTGCAACGCTTCGTCGGCCGCACGCCGTGGGCGCACCTGGACATCGCCGGCGTCACCTGGACCAAAAAGGACCTGCCCACGGCGCCCAAGGGGGCGACGGCGTTCGGCGTCAGGCTGCTGGACCGGCTGGTCGCCGACCATTACGAAAAGAAGAAATAGAGAGGTCGGGGGCGGGACCGACAATCGTGACCGAAATCGCCTTTTACCACCTGGAGAAATCGCCGCTGGAGCAGGTGTTGCCGAAGCTCCTGGAAAAGACCCTCGGCGCCGGCAAGCGGGCTCTGGTTTTGGCCGGCTCGGAGCGGCGCGTCGAGGCGCTAACGGGGGTTCTGTGGACCTACGAGCAAGGATCCTGGCTGGCCCACGGCACCGAACAGGACGGCTCGCCTGAGGACCAGCCGGTATGGCTGACGGCCGCGGACGACAATCTCAACGGGGCTGAGTTCCTGTTCCTCACCGACGGCGCGACGTCGGAGCGCGTCGGCGACTATGAGCGCTGCTTCGAGCTTTTCGACGGCCGCGACGCGGCCGCCGTCGACGCCGCCCGGAGCCGGTGGAAGGCCTACGGCGACGCCGGCCATGACCTGACCTATTGGCGCCAGACCGAGGCCGGCGGCTGGCAGAAGAAACAGGACTGAGGGGACCGGGTTATTCCAGGTACTTGTCCAATTCCAGCCAGAAGATGGTGAACACCATCAGGAACGCAATGAATTCCAACATGGTGATCATCATCAGCATATAGCAGATGCGCCGGGCCATGGGCCGCATCGGTTGCCAGACGCGGCACATGTACCATTTCCAGCCCGGCACCCACCCCCATTTTTTCCACATCAGCAGATACAGGTGCAGGTCCCGCCCCCATTGCACGAGGCTTTTATCGACCTCGTCGATGCGGGCCTTGCGCTCGTCGGCGGAGGTGCCGCTGTAATCGTCGGTGACGATCAGGTCGGCGGTGCCGTCCGGTTTCGGCTCCACGCGGAAAGTCGTTGTCGTTTTCAGCCCTTCCGAATAAGTCACCGTAAGGGTGTCTCCTTCTCGGACCGTCTTGAGCCGGGTTTTTACGGTTTTCTCGTTGCTCAGGTTATTGGCTTCGAACTGGTATTCGCCGTTGCCAAGGGATTGCCAGTTTTCGAACACCAACAGCGAATTGATCCTGAACAGGCGTTCCACGTCATCCAGAAACCCGGACAGCCACTTGGCGTCGAAAGGCGTTTCGATGGCGACCCAGGCGGAATCCGTATCGCCTTGATTGTCCTGGGAGGAGGATTCGGTCATCGGTCGGGGTGGGGCACGATCAACAGGCGCACCGGCAGCGATCGGGTCAGGACATTCAGGTCCATGCGCGAGCGATAACCTTTCGCCTCCTTGGGCCGTGGCGAGCCGATGACGCAAAGGTCGAAGTCGCCATTTTCACAGGCGTCGATCAGGCACGGCGCCGGCTTGCCGAGCCGCACGTCGTCCTTATAGGCAATGTCATTGCGCTTCGCCCGTTCGGACAGGCGCTCGATTTCACTGGCGACCTCCTGGACCAGCTGGTTTTCCACGTAATTGCCGAAACGGATCTGGGTCACCACGTTGTTGAGCCAGTCGTCGCCCATCATGCCCTTCCAGAAGTCGGGAACGACCAGCAGATGGTGAAGAGAGGCGCCATTCCCGGGGCACAATTCGAACGCGGCGTCTTCGGCGGCGCGGGCCCCGGGGGTGGCGTGGCTGGCAAGAATGATTTTCTTGGGTTTCATGGGACTTTTTTAGCATAGCGGAACGAGGATAGGGAGGGCACAAGGTGGCGGGCGGGCAAAGGAAAACCCGGCGCCCGTTAAGACGCCGGGTTTCCCTATTCAAATCGCCCGTGCGTTAGTACATAAGGTAAACGAACAGGGCAACCGCCAACGCGAAAAGAAGCGCGAGCGAGTCCTCCAGGCGGTCGCTTTTGAACAAGGAGAGGGCCGAACCACGGTGGAACGTGGCGCCCGCTTCTTCCTGAAGATCGATGTCCTGTGAGTCTTGTGGGCTGTTTTCTTCACTCATATCCCATACTCCCGTTAAATGACTTCACGCACGAACATGATGATCACGATCAGCGACGCCACCGCTTTAGTGGCGCCGACGATACCGCCGATCACCGCGGGCTGTCCGCCCGCTTGTTTCATGGCGGCGACCGTGATCTGCATGCCGAGCCCGGTCAGGCCGAAGGCGAACAGAAGCGTGATCCATTGTCGGAACTTCTTGATCTTCTTGGCCGTATGCCGGACCGCCTTGGTCGCTTTCTTGAGGACCTTGTTGGCGCCCTTGGAAAGGATCTTGGCGTTGTAGAGACCCCGAATAACGCCCCATTCCTCGACCGTCATGATCTTGCGGTTTTTGACAAGGCTATCCAGGGCGGCCTTGCGGTCGGCCCGCTTCACCTTGCCGGCCTCGGCGGTGAGTGTCGCGATCTGCTTGTCCTTCATCAACTTCTTGGGCTTGACTTTGGCTTCGCTGCTGTCGAAGTACTTGCCCTTGTAGTGCTGTGCGGGGGCGAAAACGCCGGTCGAAGACAGGGCGAACATCAGGATGAAGCCGAGCACGAACAGCGGGAACTTTCCGATGATCACTTTGCCGACGTCGACTTTCTGGCCTTCCGTCTCGCCCTCGTGCTTGACGTACCAGAGGGCCAGCCACAGCACGATGATCGGCAGGAACAGCACCCGGGTGATGTTGAAGATCTCGGCGACCTTCAAGGTCTCGATGCCGTCCGGCTGATAGGCCAGGGCGGCGCCCGCGACCTGCGCCGAATTGAGGATGCCGGTTCCGGCCCAGGCCCCGAACTGGATGTGGCCGAGGTCGAGCATGTGGCCGATGACCGGGAATAGGAACATCATGCCGACGCCCCACAGCAGGATGGTGCCGATGGTGTAGGCGATCTCGACCGCCTTGGCCTGGACCACGGGCGCCGCGGCCACCGTCGCCGACACCCCGCAAACGCCCATCCCGGCGGACAGCACCCCGCCCATGGAGTTGGGGATCTTGCGCATTCGGCCCAGCCACAGCACCATGCCGACGGCGCCGAGAACGAAGAAGCCGACCATTATCGCCGACAGCTTGCCGAGCGATTGCAGCTCGGCTAGGCTGTAGAGCGTGCCCAGCAGGATGACCCCGGTCTTCAGGCCGAGACGCGACAGCCGTACCCCGTTTTGGGCCCACTGGGGTATACCGAACACGTTGACGATAATGATGCCGGCGAGGATGCCCAGGACCACGTAGTTGAGGCCGAGCACCTTATGAATAGGCTTGTCGCCCATCACGGGCCCTATGGCTTTGCTCCACACGGCGACCAGCGGGGCGCCGTACCAGCGCACCAGCATCGCCACCAAAAGGATGAAAAGCCCACCGGCAACGGCGGACATGTAGTAGTCCATGTCGCCTTCCTCGTGCGACCCAAACAAATGCCAGGTGCCGATGACGACGCCGATGCCGCCGAAGGCGTAGCCCAGGCCGACCATTTCGCCGACATACTTCTTGTTCTTTAGATATCCGATCAAATCACCCATGGCGCCGGAATCGGCCAAGAAGGCGATGGCGATGAAGATAACGCCCATGATCAGAAGGGCAGGGTGTTTCTTGGTGTAGACCATCTATGAGTCCCCCTAAACGATGTGAAATGCTCCCCTAAACCGAAATTATTACCTTGGCCCCAACGCAAGGGGCGTTTATCTATACCCGATTCTTCGGGTTTTATCCATATGGTTTTATCCATACCTGCTTCTTCGGAAGGTGGGGTTCAATTGCCGGAACTTGTCCGCAACCAACGCCGCTTTCCGCAAACACCCGTTAACCCTCCAGGTGGGGTCGGGGAGATAATCAGAACCCCACCCGGAGAAGCCAACGGGGACATAACGGTGAAATCGAATTGTTTCGTACCGCCCACCCCCTGTTTCCCTTGACCGCAACTCCCGGCAACAGAATAGAGTGCCGGCGCGCACGTTCGTCGGGTTAACTGTTAAGACGCACGGGGACGGCGATTTATTCCCTACGGAAAAAAAGTCTTTTTGCCTGACCGCCTGGAATCAGCGGTCATCTTGGCGACAGGGCCGGTTTTTTTAGGTGTTTTTCAGATCAACGGCCGCTCAGGCGAAACAGGGCGCGCTTTTATCGCGGCTTTTGCGCAACGCCATGACCGTCCTTTTTTCGAATGGCAGGTGTTGGCCGCTGGTTTGGCGGACGCTTTCCGCAAGCAGGCGAAAACGATTGGAATCCATGCCCTCGGACATGAGGACATAAGCCAAGGACCCGGCCCGCCAGGCATAGGCTTCGTTGCTGCCTTCACGGATGAAACGGAGGGTTTCGCCGAGGTCCTGGGGGCGGGCAAACGCGACCAGGCTGACCTTGCAGCCGCGGGAGCCGCGATAGCCGACCAGAAGGGCTTTCCTGCTGTCGAAAAACTTCCGGACCTTTACGTGCACGAGGGAAAGCCTGGACGCCGACAGGTCGGGAACGTAGACCCCCGGCATGGCTTCGGTGAACCGGGCGGGAAGCAAGCCGGCGCGGCCGTCGGCCGGTTGGTCGATCGACCAACCTTGATGCAACTCCCAGGCGCTCAGAAGCCACTTGCCGCCCAGGGGGCGGTCGAAACCGGACAGGAAGACAGACCCGGCGACAAAAAGAAGAAACGCGAAACAGACGGCGATGGCCGCTTGCCGCCTGCCGGCATTCACCGGGGCCGGCATCTTAATGAACGGGGCTTCAAAGCCCTCCGTCACCGCCGATCTGAGGCGGCTCAACGCGGAAACCTGGTCGGCCAAATGAATATCGTCGGCTATGGCCCGGGCGACTTCGGCGGCCTCAATAGGATCCAGTTCACTATCCACGTAGGCGTTCAGTTTTTCGAAGCTGATTTTGTCGTGGCTCATTTCAATCCCTTTTTCTTTTTTTTCACCGGCAATTCATGGACGCTGCTGGTGTTGACGGCCTCTAGCAGGAACCGTCTGGCGCGACTGATTCGGCTCATAACCGTGCCCTTGGGAATGCCCAGGGTTTCCGCCGCTTCCTCGTAACTCAAACCCGAAATATCAATAAGGGCGATGATCTCCCGGTGCGACAGCGGGAGTTTCGCCAATTCGAACTTTACGGTTAAGACGGCGATGAAACGTTCATCCCCCGGCCAAAATTCCCTGTCATTGATAAATTCCGCATCTTTCATGGCCGACGCCGCGACCTTTTCGCGGCGCAGGTGGTCGAGAAAGGCGTTCCTGACGATCCTGAACAACCAGGCCCGATATGCCGGCTTATCCACGGGAACGTTATTGGCCGCAAGCGCCTTTACGGCGCATTCCTGAACCAGATCCTCGGCTTGGTGGTGATTACCGCACAAGCTGAACGCATACCCGTAAAGTCTTGGCAGATAGGACTCGATTTTGCTTCGTGTTTTCACCGCCCCTCTCCCAGGGTTCGATCGGTGACATATCAGAATTGCGCGATATGATCGTGGGTGCAAGTGTGCGGTTCCGGAACCGATGGGGAGCGGCGCAGTTTATCGCGGCATGGGACACCAAACGACCACCTTGGAGGAGCCGATGACCAAACGCTGGAAGAACCGGCCCGAAGGCTCAACCTGGGGCGATTGGGGCGAAGACGACCAAAAGGGCCGGATGAACCTGTTGACGCCGGAGCGCGTTAAGGCCGCCGTCGGCGAAGGCAGGCCGGGGAGGCCGCCCCCTTCGACTTTCGCGCCTCATTCCGGGCTCCGTCGAAGGAAAGGCGCGCTGCCCGGGGCTGGGGCGACGATCTCGAAGCATAAGCTCAGATTCCTATACTGGTTCATTGCAAATCCGTATGAGCCAAATTTTTTGCGCCTCTAATTCAGAACGACTTAATTTTGACTTAACTACTTCTAATCATTACAGCCTGCGGAACACCTCAATTTCATCAATCACCGACCGGATTACCGACCTCCAATCGCCTGGTGTTGGCTGGCGAAATAGTTTCATTGTCGGATACCATGGGCTGTCTTGACGGTCTAGGAACCAGCGCCAATCAGGTGAATATGACAGTAATGTCCAGACAGGTTTCGCGAGGGCACCAGCCAAGTGCGCTACCGATGTGTCGACCGTAATGACGAGGTCCAAATTAGAAATTACTGCAGCTGTTGTAGCGTAATCTGTCAATTCTGACGATAAATCCAAAATATTGTGGCTGTTTATCCGTATTAGGTCGGTTGCCTGGAGTCCGACTTGCAAACTAAAAAATTGGATGTTCTCGAACGCTAATAGTGCCGCGAATTTTTGTAAATCGATGGACCTATTCCTGTCATCCAGATGTCCTGGATTACCTGCCCATACCAAACCGACCTTGAGTTTCTCATTATTGATTTTTCTTCGCCAAACTTGTGCCGATTCGGGTTGGGGGCTCAGATATGGCACATTGGCGGGAATTGTATTTGGCTCGATATTCAACAGTCTTGGCAGACTGAAAAGTGGCGCATGATAGCTGAATGGAATTGCATCCCCATCCGAAACGACGTGCTCGACACCAGGAACCGTACGCAACAACGTTTTTAAATGTGCCTTGGTTGCGATAACAGGCCGAACACCGCGCTCTCGTAATTGTGTCGCGAATCTCGCCGACTGAATCGCATCGCCTGCGCCTTGCTCGGTGTACAGTAAGATTGTTTTGCCACTGATATCCTCTCCCTTCCATGGTAGCCTTGGCAGACTGGCGATAAACGATGCCCAGGATTCTAACTTCAGGCGCCACTCCAATTCCTGATAGCCCTCCGCGAATTTACCGGCACGGAGAAGTGCGAATGCTAAATTGATATGGCAATACGGATTGGCCGGGTCGAACGCAATGGCCTTTCGAAAGGCCATTGCGGCATCATCCAGACGGTTTTGCCGAACAAATTTCGCCCCCAGCTTTAAAAATGAATTAGCGATGGCGTTTCACACCGTAAAAATGAACTGGTTTTCAATTTCTTGCAAACTGACATTTCCCAGATAACCTTCGAATCCATGGCAATCGTATCTACATTCCACAGCCAAAGGAACTCCATTCCCTTCGCCGCCAGCCACACCGGCCAGAACGGCAAATAGATGCCGATGAGGGCGAAAACGGCGCCGTAAAAAAACGCCAGACGCACCGAAATCCTGATTTTAGTCCCGGCTTAGGGTCCGGGGACGGGTCCGGAAGCTGGTCCGGAGGCGGGGGCGGTCATGGTCTTGTTCTTGATCCTTGGCCCGGGGCTGGGTAGAGAGAAGCCAAGATAAAGCGAAAGCTCAAATCCCGGAAGGTTTAAGCCTTCCCGGACAGTCCGCCAGAGGGATCAAAAAGGAGGACCCATGAAGATCGCGGTATTCGGCACCGGCGGCGTCGGCGGGGATTTCGGCGCCCGGCTGGCGGCGGCCGGCGAGGAAGTGCATTTCATCGCCCGCGGCCGGCACCTGGAGGCGATACGGAAAGATGGCCTCCGCATCGAAAGTCCGCTCGGCGACGCCCATGTCGAGAAGGCCAGGGCCACCGACGATCCGGCCGCCGTCGGCCACGCCGACATGGTGATGGTGGCGGTGAAGCTCTACGACACCGACGAGGCGGTGCGCGCGTGCCGGCCCCTGGTCGGGCCGGACTCGACGGTGGCGTCGTTCCAGAACGGGGTCACCGGCGGCGACGCGCTGACGGCCGCCTTCGGACCGCAACGGGTGATCGGCGGCACGGCGGCGATCGCCGCCATGATCTCGGCCCCCGGCGTCATCACCCATACCGGCGCCATTGCGACCATCGCCTTCGGCGAATGGGACGGGATCGCAAGCCCCCGCGCCGAGGCCCTGTTGGGGGCGTTCGAAAACGCCGGCGTCGAGGCGACCCTTGCCGGCGACGTCACCGCCGCCATCTGGTCGAAGTTCGTTTTCCTGTCGTCTTTCAGTGGCATCACCTGCGCGCTCAGGCTGCCCATCGGGCCGATCCGCGAGGACCCCGATCATTGGTCCCTGTTCCGCCGCGCCATGGAGGAAACCTTCGCCGTCGCTGGCGCCCGCGGCGTCGCCTTGGCCGGCGATCTGGTCGATCAGCGCCTCGCCTTCACCGAAGGCTTCGCGCCCGAGACCTACGCCTCCATGTATCACGACCTGATGGCCGGCAAGCGGATCGAACTTCCGTGGCTTTCCGGCGCCGTCGCCGACATGGGCCGGGAATTGGGGGTGGCGACGCCGGTCCACGAAGGTTTTCGCCAGACTCTCGAGCCCTTTGTCGACGGCGGGGCGGGGGGCAAGGCGGCGGGCCGTGGTTAAATCCCCCTTTCGAACTTTCTGAAGTCCTTACAATGGTTGCCGCTTGCCAGGAGTCCGGGATGCGGCTATACCCGCCCCGCTTAAGCGTTGGGGCGTGGCCCCCGTTCAATGACAAGGGACCCGGAAGGAATTCAGCCGATGGCCGTTGAGAGGACCCTCTCCATCATCAAGCCGGACGCGACGCGCCGCAACTTGACCGGAAAAATCAACGCCTGCCTCGAAGACGCCGGCCTTCGCATCGTCGCCCAAAAGCGCATCCTTCTTACCCGCGAGCGGGCCGAAGGCTTCTACGCCGTCCACAAGGAAAGGCCGTTCTTCGACGACCTGTGCGATTTCATGTCGTCGGGCCCGGTTGTCGTGCAGGTGCTGGAGGGCGGGGACGCCATCGCCAGGAACCGCCAGGTCATGGGCGCCACCAACCCCGAAGAGGCCGACGAGGGCACCATCCGCAAGCGGTTCGCCGAAAACATCGAGGCCAATTCGGTGCACGGTTCGGACAGCCCGGAAAACGCGGCCTTCGAGATCGCCTACTTCTTCGACGACGGCGAGATCGTTGGCTAGAGCGCGTCAAGTTTGAATGGAATCATTCGAACTTGACGCGCTCTGGTTGCGCCGCGCCCCGTTTGGCAAAGTCACCGTGACGACGGTTCCCTTGCCGACCTTGCTCTCGATGTCCAGCTCGCCGTCGTGGAGGTCGATCAGCGACTTGGTGATCGTCAGGCCCAAGCCCCAGCCCTTCTCGGCCAAATAGGGATTATGCCCGCCCTTGGTGAAGGGATCCGTCAGTCCCGGCAGCTTCTCGGCCGAAATGCCCCGGCCCGTATCGGAGACCTTTAATATGGTGTTCTTTTTTGACGCCTTCGCCGACACCGTGATCTTGCCGCCTTCGGGCGTGAACTTGACGGCATTGGCAAGCAGATTGAGAAGGATCTGCTTGAACGCCCGCCGATCGGCGTAAAGGGGCGGCAGGTCCTTGGCAACCTCCATCACCAGGTCGATGCCATTGGAACGCGCCTTTTCCTCGACGATCCTCTCACACTCGGTGACGATCTCCATGATGGACAGTTTCTCCTTGACCAGTGACCGCTTGCCCGCCTCGATGGTCGACAGATCGAGGATATCGCTGACCAATTCCAGCAGGTGCTCGCCGCTGGAGTGGATATTCTCGGCGTATTCTTTGTATTTCTCGCTGGTTGGCCCGAAGTACTGGTGGCTGAGGATGTCGGCGAAGCCGAGAATGGCGTTCAGGGGCGTCCGCAGATCATGGCTCATCGCGGCCAGGAACTCCGATTTGGCGCGGTTCGAGGTCTCTGCTTGACCCTTGGCGGCAAGCAATTCCCCTGTCTGAATCTCCAGGCTTGCCGCCATTTTGTTGATATCGGTCCCGATGGCGTCAATTTCGTCTCGAGGGCGTATATCGGGACCGTCTCCTTCCAGATTTCCGGCAAAATTTATACGGCGGCCAAGGTCTCCCGATGCCAACCGGCGCAGTTCTTTTCTAATTGTCCCTGTCTTGCGGCCGACCTTCACGAGTTCGGCGAAGAAAATGACGACAATAACCGCCATGACCATCGCCAAGACCACCGATATTCCCACCATAATACCGGCGGTTTTAGTCTTCCCGGCGCTGGAAATCTCCGCCATTTCCCCCAACAAGCGGGATATGGCAAGGGCGGAATCGATGGCCTCTGTGCCCTTTTCGATCCAATCCCGGCTGGTGACGGGATAAGGGATGGGAACGCGCCTGAGGATAAGTAGCCAATACTTGTTCGGATTACTGGGGTGGAAATAAACCGGTTGAACGAAGAAGGTTTTATCCCCGGAAACAATTTTCTCCGGCTTGCCGGAAAACATGGCATCGGCGATATCGGGAAACTCCGCGCGAAGGTTGTCGGCGCCCCTGTCCAACGCCTCCATCATGCCCCATTCCTTTTCCCGGGCCGGGTGACGCAAATAATAACCCTCTTGATCGGCGAGGATGGAATCCCCGGGCAAGGCGTCGAGGAATCGACCCGCATCGACGTTCAGGACAACCACCCCGTGGCGTTGCCCGTCGACGAAAACCGGCGCGGCGAAACGTAGCATCGGGATGAAGGGAACCGATATCCGTCCTTCCTCCACGTTAAGGTCCAACGGCGAGATGTAGATTTGCCCTCGCGGCAGGTTCCTGGACTCGGTGAAATAATAGCGGCCGCTTTTGTCTTGCAGATCGTTTTCGGCGACGGCCCGGCTTTGTCCGCCGGTATAATCGATCCGCAACCGCTCCCGCCCCTTGTCATCCAGGTAACGCACCCGCCTGTACCTTCGCTCAATATCGGCCAAGAGATCCTCGAAGAAATGCCCGACCTGCGATAAATCCATGGCCTCGCCGTTGATCAGGCGTTTCACCTGTTCTTTCAAATGAATGTTGCCGGCCAAACTTGAAAGCTGGATATTGACGCCATGAAGATTGTCGAGAACCGTTGCGCCGGCTTTCTTCAACCGCCCTTGGATTTCCTGGGCTATTTGGCTGTTGGCGTCGCTGACCGCGAAGATCTGGCGGCGCAAGTCCTGGTAATTTCCCAAAAATATCTTTTCGAAATTAATGATCGCCTTCTTCAATTGCGGAGTTGTCGAGGCATTGTCTCTTATGGTCCGTATCCGGCGGATCGCGCCATCCACACGGCCGCGGTAACGTTCGAGCAGGATTCTGTTTTTCCTGGTAATCTCCGAACCGGCGGCGAGGGTGTATCCGATGATGGCCCGTTCCCGTCCGGCGTATTCCGTCAACGAGGCGATATGGGAGCGGAGCAGGGAGGTGTAATATAGAACCTGTTCGGATTCGTTTCGAGGCGCGAAAATCAGGTCCTGAAGATCGAATCCCCGCATGATATTGTCGGTGGCAATGTCCAACCACTCCGAAGCGCCTATGCCGCCACCCATGACACGCGGGCGGGCATCACGCAGTCTTTCGTGGGCTTGAACCCACGTGGCGAACATGTCCTTGAAATCGGGGGAGACAAAGCCCCGGTTTATGATTTCATTGGCGGAAACCGCGGCCTTACGAACATGGGTGTCGCCTTCGGCCCCCAGATCCTGGAATTTCCTGAGTAGATTACGGTTGCCGCCGATGATGGTATTGCCGACGCCCCGCTCGATGGCCTGAACGCCGGTGGCCCTATTCAGATGATTGCTAAGCTCGCTACGCAGCTTATTCGAAGCCGATTGGCCGGCCTCGAAGAAGCTATGGTACAACGTATTCGTCACGCCCACGGACAGGAGGATAGCCAGGACCAGGAACAGGAGCGTGATCCTGAAGCGTATGGAATTAAGGTTTATCGCAGGGAAAGACATTCCCATATGGCTCCTTGATTGTGGAAACTATATCTCCAACGAATATGTCCGAGGAACTTTATATTCTCCGCCGCTAGCAGGCTGCTGAAAAACGCACGATCTGGAGCAATTACCCTTCGAGACGGACCTCCGGTCCTCCTCAGGGTGAGGCATAAGGTATTGTAATTCCT
>NZAZ01000078.1 GCA_002686255.1 Rhodospirillaceae bacterium | reverse complement strand
CTGATTCGCGGAGAGCATTATGGCCAGCGGCCAAAGATCAGCGCCGCATCAACAGGCCGGACACATGGCAGCACCGACCAGTTCTGCATCACCGCCAAAAAATCCCTTGCCAACAGGGAGCCGTCCACACATGTTTAAAATCAGGGGTCCATATCCGGGGGACCGCCGGCGGAACGATCAAGGGGGATAACTTGTCCAGGCCTGAGACGAGAAAACGGAAAGCAGCCGTCATCGGCTATTGGTCGCGGCGCCTGTTGGCGACGGCATTCGCCGCCGTTCTCGTTGCCTTGGGTCCGCAGCCCGCTTTCGCCAAATACGCGTCCCTGGTCCTGGACGCCGAAACCGGGCGCGTGATCCACGAGATCAACGCCGACACCCGTAATTATCCCGCTTCGCTGACCAAGATGATGACCATGTATCTGGTCTTCGAGGCGCTGGAATCGAAGCTGTGGACCGTCAACAGCAGGCTTCGCGTTTCCGCCCGCGCCGCCCGTCAGCCGGCCTCGCGGCTGGGGCTGCGCCGCGGCCAGCGGATCACCGTCGAGGACGCGATCCTGGCCCTGATCACCAAGTCGGCCAATGACGCCGCCACCGTGATCGCCGAAAACATGAGCGGCTCGGAACGCAGCTTCGCCCGGAAGATGACGGCCAAGGCGCGCAGGCTCGGCATGAACCGGACCACGTTCCGCAACGCTTCCGGCCTGCCGCATCGCCGACAGTTGAGCACCGCCCGCGACATGGGCGTCCTGGCCCGCGCCCTGATTCGCGATTTTCCGGTCTATTACCGCTATTTTTCCATCGAACGGTTCGCCTATCTGGGCATCACCCACCGCAATCACAACAGGCTGCTCAGTTCCTACGACGGCGCCGACGGCATCAAGACCGGCTACATCCGGGCCTCGGGGTTCAATCTTGTGGCTTCGGCCCAGCGCCACGGCCGGCGGGTGATCGGCGTCATTTTCGGCGGCAATTCACCGAATTCGCGCAACGTCCTGATGACCCGGCTGTTGAACCTGGGTTTCAAGGCGCTCAGTCGGGACGCCCGGCCGGTTGCCGCCGCCGCCCCGCCGAAGCCAAAGGCCGTCAAGGCGAAAGCGAAGCCAAGGAAAGAACCGCGAACCGCCGCCCGGGGGAAATCCCTTAGGCCGGTTCCCAAGCACCGCCGCTGGGGCATCCAGGTCGGCGCCTTCGCCCGCTATTCGCAGGCCTACGACGCCGCCCGCAAGGCCATCGAGGTGACGCCCCGGCTGTTGAGGAACGGCACCATCAAGGTGGTGCCGCTGAAGAAAAGAAACGGCAGGGTCCTGCACCGGGCGCGGATCAAGGGGATCAGCCGGAAACAGGCCGTCCTGGCCTGCAGGTTCCTGAAAAAGCGCCAAGCCCGCTGCATGGAGATCCGCATGCGCGACGGCTACCGGGTCGCCGCCAACGACCGTTAGCCCCCCGGGCGCCCCCCGGACTCCCCTGGCCGATGGACCCCATTTCCTCACCGAGCAACCGAGACGTGCTGATCGTCGTCGACGTGCAGAACGACTTCTGCCCCGGCGGCGCCCTGGCCGTGCCCGGCGGCGATAAGGTCGCCGCCATCGCCAGCCGCCTGGGCTTTCGTTTCGCCAACGTCGTCCTGACCCAGGACTGGCACCCGGAGGGGCACCTTTCGTTCGCCTCGTCCCACGAAGGCAAATCGCCTTACGAAACCATCGACATGCCTTATGGGCCGCAGGTGCTGTGGCCCGATCACTGCGTCCAGGGCACCGACGGCTCCGCCTTTCATGCCGGTCTGGACATCCCCCACGCCGCCAAGATCATCCAGAAGGGCTTCCGGCCGGAGATCGATTCGTACTCCGCCTTCTTCGAGAACGACCGCCGAACGCCGACCGGGCTATCGGAAGTCCTCTGGGGGCGCGGCTGGTCCCGGGTTTTCCTGTGCGGGCTGGCGACGGATTTCTGCGTCCACTATTCGGCCCTCGACGCCCGGGCCGAAGGCTTCGAGACGGCGGTCATCATTGATGCCTGCCGCGCCATCGACCTGGACGGCTCGCTCGGCGCCGCCATGGCAGCCATGGACGAGGCCGGGGTGGCGCTCATCCAATCGGCCGATATTGGCAATCCGTAGCGCCGCCGCCGGCCGTACGGAAAGAACAGGATTTTCAGCAAAGCCGTCAGTCCGTCACCGGCAAGGCGAGGCCGCTGGCTTCCAGTTGCGCCCGCAGCCGGTCCTTGAGCCGTTCAAGGCCCTCAGGCGTCGCCGACTCACAGCGCGCCACCAGCGCCGCTTGCGTGTTCGACACCCTGAGCAGCCACCAGCCGTCCTCGGTCTCGACCCGCACCCCGTCGATGTCGTGAACGGTGATTCCGTGTTCGTCACCCAAGCGCTCCCGGACCTCGCCGATGACGGCGAACTTGCGGTCCTCGGCGCAATCGAAGCGCAGTTCCGGGGTATTCACCATCGCCGGCAGGCGGTCGTAAATGCCCCCTAAGCTGTCGGCGGACCGATTGAGCGCCGAAAGCAGCCGCACGGCCACGTAAAGCGCGTCGTCGAAGCCGTAATAGCGGTGCTTGAAGAAGATATGGGCGCTCATCTCGCCGCCCAGGGGGGCGCCGATTTCGGCCATCTTGTTCTTGATGTGGGAATGGCCGGTCTTCCACATCAGGGGCTGGCCGCCCATGCGCGCGATCTCGTCGAAGAACACCCGGCTCGACTTGACGTCGGCGATGATCGTCGCCCCCGGCTGATCGTCCAGGACTTCCCGGGCCAGGATCACCAGAAGCTGATCCCCCCACAACACCCTCCCCAGGCCGTCGATGACGCCGATCCTGTCGCCGTCGCCGTCGAAGGCGATGCCGAGGTCGCAGCGGTGATCGGCGACCGCCTGTTTTAGCTGCTCCAGGTTGCTTTCCACCGTCGGGTCCGGATGGTGGGCGGGAAACGTGCCGTCGATTTCGTCGTTCAGAAGCACATGGCCGCCGGGAAGGCCTTTGGTGATCTTTCTCAGGACTTCCCCGGTGGCGCCGTTGCCGGCGTCCCAGGCCACTTTCAGGGGCTTCTCCCCGGGCTCGAAATCCCGCAACAGCCTGGCCGCGTAATCATCGAATACGGATTGCTCCTCGACCTTGCCGTCGCCTTCGGCAAAGCCGCCGGCGGCGGCCCGATCGCCCAGCAACCGGATGTCGGCGGCGAAAAACGGCTTGCCGCCGATGACCAATTTGATGCCGTTGTGTTCGGGCGGGTTGTGCGACCCGGTGACCATCAATCCGGCGTCGACGCCCAGCGTCCGTTCGGCGTAATACAGCATCGGCGTCGGGCCCAGTCCGATGCGAACAACGCCGATGCCGGCCTGTGAAAGCCCCTCGACCAGGGCCGCCTCCAGCTCCGGCGACGTGAGCCGGCCGTCATAGCCGACGGCGGCGCTTTTGCCGCCCCGGTCGAGCAAAATCGACCCGAAGGCGCGGCCGATGGCGTGGACATCGGCTTCGTTCAGGGTCTCCGGTACAATGCCCCGGATGTCGTATTCGCGGAGGATGGTGGGATCGAGCCGGTGGCCTTCGGGCATGGCAAGCGCCTTCCTTTCGCCGCGGCCTAACCGTTAATCCGAGGCCGCCGGGGCGCGGCCGACGCAGGTGTATCGGAAGCCCGCCGCCGCCATCTCGTCGGGATTGTAGATATTGCGCAGGTCCACCATCACCGGCGTTTTCATCAGCGACTTGACGCGTTCCAGGTCGAGGGCCCGGAATTCGTTCCATTCGGTGACCAGGGTCAGCGCCTCGGCGCCGGTCACCGTGTCGTAGACGTCCTCGCACCATGCGACCCCGTCCAGCAGCGCCTTGGCCTCGTCCATGCCTTCCGGGTCGAAGGCCCGGATCTTGGCGCCGCCGGCCTGCAGGCCGGCGATGATGCCGAGGCTCGGCGCTTCGCGCATGTCGTCGGTGTTGGGCTTGAACGTCAGCCCGAGGACGGCGATCACCTTGCCGTCCACCGAGCCGCCGCAGGCGGCGACGATCCTGTCCGCCATCCGCCCCTTGCGTTCGTCGTTGACGGTGCAGACGGCCTCGACGATGCGAAGCGGATGGCCGGCTTCGGCCGCCGTCCGCGCCAGGGCCAGGGTGTCCTTGGGGAAGCACGAGCCCCCGTACCCGGGCCCGGCGTGAAGGAATTTCGGCCCGATGCGGCCGTCCAGGCCGATGCCCTTGGCCACGTCCTGCACGTCGGCGTCGGTGACCTCGCAAAGATCGGCGATTTCGTTGATGAAGGTGATCTTCGTCGCCAGGAAGGCGTTGGCCGCGTACTTGATCATTTCCGCCGTCGGGCGGGTGGTGAACAGGATCGGCGTTTCGATCAGGTAAAGCGGCCGGTAGAGGTGGCGCATGGCTTCGCGGGCGCGTTCGCTGCCGGTGCCGATGACGACCCGGTCCGGGCGCAGGAAATCGCCGATGGCCGAGCCCTCGCGCAGGAATTCCGGGTTCGAGACGACGTCGAAATCGGCGTCGGCGTTGAGCCCCCGGATGATCCTCTCGACCTCGCGGCCGGTGCCCACGGGCACCGTCGATTTGGTCACCACCACCGTATAGCCGTCCAGGGCCGCGGCAATTTCCCCGGCCACCGCGAAAACGTTGCCGAGGTCGGCGTCGCCGTTGTCCTCGCTGGCGGGCGTGCCGACGGCGATGAAGACCGCGTCGGCGCCCTTGACCGCGTTCCCGAGGCCGGTGGCGAAGTTGAGCCGCCCGGCCTTGACGTTGCCGGCGACCAGCTCCTCCAGGCCCGGCTCGTAGATGGGCATGTCGCCGGCGTTGAGCTTCTTGATCCTGGCCTCGTCCCGGTCGATGCAGGTGACGTCGTGGCCGAACTCGGAAAAGCACGCGCCTGTCACCAATCCCACATAGCCGGCGCCGATCATCGCGATGTGCATGATTCCCCCTTACCCAACCCGTTCGGCGGCGAAGGCGGCGGTGGCCTCGACAAACCCCGCCTTGGAACCGCAATCGAACCGCCGGCCTTCGATGCGCAGCCCATGCAGGGGAATCTTGTCGAGCATCGCCGCCAGGGCGTCGGTGAGCTGGATCTCGCCGCCGGCGCCTTCGGCCTTCTTGTCCAGGTGATCGAAGACCCGCGGCTGCAGGATATAGCGGCCGATGACGGCGAGCCGGGACGGCGCCTCGGCCGGGTCCGGCTTCTCCACCACCCCGCGGGCGCGGGCCAGGCGGCCGTCGTCGTCCTCGACGTCGAGAATGCCGTACCGGGCGGTTAGCTCAACAGTCACTTCCTCGACGGCGACGACGTTGCCGCCGGTGTCCTGGTAGGCCTCCACCATCTGGGCCAGGCATCCCGGCCGGGCCTGCATCAGATCGTCGGGCAGCAGCACGGCGAACGGCCCATCGGCAACGAATTCCCTGGCGCGCCAGACCGCATGGCCCAGCCCCAGGGGCTGCTCCTGGTGGGTGAAGGAAATTTTCTTAGGCTTCGGGAAATCGTCGCCGATGGCTTTCAGCTCGGCTTCCTTGTCCCGGGCTTTCAGCGCCGCCTCCAATTCGGCAGCGGGCGCGAAATGGTCCTCTATCAGGCTTCTTCCCGGCGCCGTGACCATCACCATCTCCTCGATTCCGGCTTCCAACGCCTCTTCGACCGCGTATTGGATCAGGGGCTTGTCGACGATGGGCAGCATTTCCTTGGGTATCGCCTTGGTGGCCGGCAAAAACCGGGTCCCCAGACCGGCGACCGGAAACACCGCCTTGGTGACAGCCTTGACCATGAACCGTACCCGAAAAATCGTTGACGGCGGCCTTTTTGCCATAGGCACGGCCCCCGGGCAAGGACGGCCGAGTCAATCCGCCAGCAGAACGTCCTTGGCGCGGTTGATCTGCGCCGCCAGGTAGGTCGAGCCGCCGTGGTCGGGATGCAGGCCGGCGATCAGGCGGCGGTGGGCGTCCTTGATCTCCTGTTCGCCGGCGCCTTCCCCAAGCCCCAGGATATCCAGGGCCTGGGCCCGGGTCATCGGGCCGTCGCCGGAACCGGCGCCATTTCCGTCATCCTGGGTGGTTTGCCGCCAATCGGGATGGGTGCGGTTGATATAGGTTTCCAGTACCTGCGCCGAGGGCGTGTCCTCGACCCGGCAGGTCTTCAAAAGGTCCACCAGTTCGTTCACCGACATGCTGTCCAGGGCGCGGCCGGCAAAATCGCCTTCAAGCACTTGGCCGGTCATTTGCCCCGTTGCGTGATCCAGGGTCATGCGCAGGAACCTGGTTTCCACGTCCGACGACTGCCCGGCCCCTCCTTTGCCAGCGCTTCCCGGGCCGCCCGAAGCCATGCGCGAGAAGGTTTTGTACATCCGGTGTGCCCGGCGCGCCCGCATGAACCAGGGCAACAGCGCCGGCAGGGCGAAAAACGCCCACGCCAACCGGCCGCTGAAAACGAAAAACAACGCCACCGCCCCGATGACCCCGAAAAGCAGCCACTTCAGCACCTTGACCAGGGTCCTGGGATCGGCGGTGGTGAACCAGCGCCCGGCCAGCAACAATCCGGCCAGGAGGGCAAGGCCAAGGATGAACAGGGGGAACATGCGTTCAGCCGCCCTTGACCTGGTGAACTAGTTTAAGCACCTCGCCGCCGCGTTTCCTGGCCATGTCTTCCAACGCCGGCGGGCCACCGG
>NZAZ01000077.1 GCA_002686255.1 Rhodospirillaceae bacterium | reverse complement strand
ATAACATCGTTCATGGACGGCTCCTGTTTCCCTGTGGTTCCTAAACCACCATTTTGGCACATCGTGATGCCTCCGGGTGGGAGCCGTCCACGGCATCAGAAACGGACAAACGGGCGAACCTCGCCCGTGAGGCTTGCGCACAGCCTGACCCCATAAATTATATTCGTATAACCCTATTGTTGGATTGGATAATTCGTAATCTATTCCGAGAACCTTTAGGCTATACTTCTCCTGCCCCTACCGCATCCGAAGATCGTCGAGAGCACCTTGGTCGTCGGTGGGGTCGCCGGGTCGGCGCGGGAAGTAAGCGAAGGTGGTGATGAGTGAACAAAAGAGGATTATCCTCCTCCTTCTCCTCATGACCGTGGTTGCCGTCACCATCGGTGGGGCGGCGATCGGTATCCTCTACACCACGGCCTTCGAGGAGAAACGCCAAGGTTTGGTACAGATGGCTCAGAGCCAGGCCCGCCTGATGGAAGCGGTTGCCCGTTTTGATCGTCAGTTTAGTCAACTAGACCACCCAGGGGGTGCCACGGCAGCCACCCTCTCGCAGGTCAGAGAGGCCCATGAAAGATACAAAGGTTTGGGAAGAACCGGTGAGTTTACACTGGCCCGGCGTGCGGAAGGCCAGATAGTCTTCGTCCTCAGGCATCGCCACTCTGACCTCGCCGAACCGAAGCCGGTCCCCTTCTCCTCGGCACTGGCCGAACCCATGCGCCGCGCCCTATCCGGCATGTCGGGAACGGTGGTCGGGCTCGATTACCGGGGCGAAATGGTGCTGGCGGCGTATGAACCGGTGGTGGAACTCGGTTTCGGTATCGTCGCTAAGGTGGATTTGACCGAGATTCGCCAGCCCTTCATCAGCGCCGGCCTTAAGGCCTTCGCCTTCGCCTTGGTGGTGATTGCCGTCGGAACGCTCCTGTTCTTCCGCATCGGCAACCCGATGGTCCGAAAGATCGTCGAGAGCGAGAGGCAGCTTCGCAAGGCGCACGACGAACTGGAAGACCGGGTCAAGAAGCGAACCCGGGAACTCAAGGAAAGCGAGGAAGCACTGCGGGCGAGCGAGAAACAGCTTCGCGCCGTAACCGACGCCATGCCGGCCCTTATCACCTATTTTGATAAGGATTTCAGGTATCTTTTTGCTAACAAAACTGTTGAAAAGTGGTATGCGCGTCCTTTCCAGGATTTCCGAGGTAAGTTTGTCGCCGATGTACTGGAGAAGGAGGTTGCGGACGATCTAAAGACCAAGTTCGACAGGGCTTTAGCAACAGGTAAGGACGTTGGCTACGAGAAAACCGTCACCTATCCAGACGGTGTGTCGCGTCATGTCTCCGGCACTTTTCTTCCTGATTTAGATAATCAAGGAAATCCGCAGGGCGGGTTCGTGATGGTTCATGACATCACAGAGCGCAAGCAGGCCGAAACCCAGATCAACGCCATGAAAGAGGAAGCCGAGCTCGCCAACAAAGCCAAATCCGAGTTCTTGGCGAACATGAGCCACGAACTGAGGACGCCGCTGAACGCCATCGTCGGATTCTCGGAAGCCCTGGCGAACGAGGCCTTCGGTCCGTTGGGCAACCGAAAGAACCTGGAATCGACCGTCTCCATCTACGAAGCGGGAGTTCACCTAACCCAGGTCATTGGCGACATCCTCGATCTATCGAAGATCGAGGCCAATGCGATGGGCGTCGAGGAAACCGCCGTCGATCTGGCGAGGGCGGTGAGCAATTGCACCTCCATGATCTCGTCTCGGGCCAAGGAAGCCGGTGTCAGGGTGACGTCGGACATTGTTGAAAGCATTCCGTTCATTCGCGCCGATGAACGACATATCAAGCAGATACTGATCAACCTGTTGTCCAACGCCGTCAAGTTCACGCCGGCCGGCGGCCGGGTTAGCGTTGATGTGGTTGACAAGGGGGACGGCGGCATAACGATCGGTGTCACCGATACAGGGATCGGCATCGATGCCAAAGACATCCCGAAGGTCTTGGAGCCGTTCGGACAAGTTGCAGAAAGTCAAAAACGCGATCATGGCGGTACCGGTCTTGGATTGCCGATCTGCAAATTCCTGATGGAACTGCATGGCGGTAGTCTAGACATCGAGAGCGAGATCGGCACAGGAACCGCCATCACCATCAGGTTCCCATCGGAGCGAACGATTCAATCGTAAGATCAAAGCAGTTGGCGCGATGTCCGTTAAGTGTCAAAAGCAGGCGTCGGCCTCACCTGAAAAATAGTCTGCTTTGCGGGGGAGAGCGGACATTCAATTAATTGATCCACTACTGATCGCTGCCCCCCTTGACAAAGCCGGTGGCTGGGCATATGTTCTATGTTTGTTCTTTGACATGGTGAATAGGAAAAACTGATCGCGGCAGGGATTTTCCGCACCTGGATTCCAGGATGCCGACAAAAACCGACATATGCCGACAAAAGCCTACATTTCAATGGGAATTTTCCATAATACGGAATAGCGGCCCATCTCAATGGGCGCACCCATTCCGGCCTTGCGGCGAAGGCAAGGACGCTGATTGCCGGATTTGATATACTGCCACCATGACCGCCTGGTTGAGGCTCCCGATCCTGATCGCGGCCCCCGTGGCTGTTATTGTCCTGGCCGTGTTTTGGGGGCCGTCGGTTGCCGGCGCCGCCGCGCCTTTGACGCCCTTGGCCCCGGACGCCAAATGCCAAAAGCCCCGGGTGACGTCGAAAATGGTCTACGAGCGCGAAAAGGTCTCCTATGACCTGGAGCGTCAGCCGAATTTCCGCTCCGCCGGGCGGCCGCTGGGCTGGTACTACGCCACCGACGAGATTCATTACCGGGGCGAAATCCAGGGCGGTTGCCTGAAAAGCCTCGCCATCACGGTCAAGGTGTTGCCGGCGATCAAGCTGCGGGGCATCTACAAGAAGAAATCGAAAAAGTGCGCCCGCCAAAGCATCCTCGCCCATGAAAGCCGCCACGGCGGCGTCGCCAAGCGGGAATACAAAAAACTTGCCGCCGCCATCAAGAAGCTGGCGGCCAGGCTGTTCACCGGCAAAAGCACGCCCGACGTCGATACCATGGCCGCCGCCCTCGACGCCGAACTCGACAAAGGCGTCTACGGGCGTTTCGTTAAAAAGTACACCGCCGCCCAGGACGGGTTTCACGATGACCTGGCGCAGGCCAGGATCATCCGTAAAAAATGCCGGCTGGTGAAACGCAAGCGCTAGGGGGGGGGAGGGCTTCAGGGCTATCGCATATGGCCGCTCCATGCTTCGAGACGGCCGTTAAGACGGCCTCCTCAGCATGAGGCGGCAGAGAGAAACGTCGGATTTCCTCATCCTGAGGAGGACCGAAGGTCCGTCTCGAAGGAGAGTAAATCCGTCGCGCCTCAAGTGCGATTGCCCTGAGGGGGGCTCTAAGTCTCTTCCGTTTCGCCGTCCGCGTCTTCGGAATCCCCGGTATCGATGGGCACCCCCGGTTCCGACTTGGCAGCGCGGATGGACAGCGCCGACTTGACGAGGCTGACGTTGGGCGCCGCGGTCAGCTTGGTGGTCAGGAACTCCTGATAGGCGTCCCAGTCGGCGGCCACCACCTTGAGCAGGAAATCCGTCTCGCCGGCCAGCATGTAGCACTCGCGCACCTCGTCCCAGCCGCAGACGGTGGCCTCGAAGGCTTCCAGGTCCGGCTCCGCCTGCGACGACAGGCCGACCTGGGCGAAGACGGTGACGTGTAAGCCGAGCGACTTGGGCTCCAGGTCGGCGTGATAGCCGAGGATATAGCCGGCTTCCTCCAGGGCCCGCACCCGGCGCAGGCACGGCGGCGCCGAAATGCCGGCGCGGCGCGACAGCTCCACATTGGTGATGCGGCCATCGGCCTGAAGGTCGTGGAGGATGCGGCGGTCGATCCGGTCGAGCTTGACCCGTTGCATGATTCGTTCTCTGTCGGCCCCTCAAGCGAAATATTATTACAAAATTATCTTACCCAAACAGACGCGGCAAGCGAAACCGGTTTTCGGTCCCCGGATTTCGGTCCTTAAAAAAAACCACAAAGGCACAAGGAACCTGTCGAACGTTTTTAGAGCGCGTCAAGTTTGAATGGGATCATTCGAACTTGGTGCGCGGCGGGCGTGAGCCCGAGTGGCGTCTGAACGCAGGGTTGATTGTGTGATCGCGATCAACCCTGACACGCTATAAGACCTTGGTTTCTTCGTGGTTGTAATTCCTGAATCCGCTGCCGCTTGCCTCGCCGCCTGGGGGTTCCTATCTTAGGGAACCTTTTGGAGAATTCCCCAATGCCGGACACCCACCATTCGAAAGTGCTGATCATCGGCTCCGGCGCCGCCGGCTACACGGCCGCCATTTACGCGTCGCGCGCCAACCTGAAACCGGCCCTGGTGCGCGGCATTCAGCCGGGCGGGCAGTTGACCATCACCACCGACGTCGAGAACTACCCTGGCTTCGCCGAGGCGGTCCAGGGGCCGTGGCTGATGGATCAGATGCATAGCCAGGCCAACAACGTCGGCACTGAAATGTTCGAGGATATCATCGTCGAGGCCGATCTGTCGGCGCGGCCGTTCCGGGCGGTGGGCGATTCCGGCAACCTTTACACCGCCGACACGCTGATCATCGCCACCGGCGCCAGCGCCCGCTGGCTGGGGCTGGAAAGCGAGCAGAAATTTTCCGGCTACGGGGTTTCGGCGTGCGCCACCTGCGACGGGTTCTTCTTCCGCGAAAAGCCGGTGGCGGTCATCGGCGGCGGCAACACGGCGGCCGAAGAGGCGCTGTTCCTGACCAATTTCGCCTCCAAGGTATCGCTGGTCCACCGCCGCGACGAACTCAGGGCCGATAAGATTCTCCAGGAGCGTCTGTTCGGGAACGACAAGATCGAACCGGTCTGGAACAGCGTGCTCGAAGAAGTGCTGGGCACCGGCGACCCGCCCGGCGTCACCGGGGTCCGGGTCAGGAACGTCAACACCGGCGAGGTTTCGGAGTTGAGCGTCGAAGGGATCTTCATCGCCATCGGCCACGACCCCAATACGGAACTGTTCAAGGGCCAGTTGGACATGGACGATGACGGCTACATCGTCACCGCGCCCGACAGCACCGCGACCAGCGTCCCCGGGGTGTTCGCCGCCGGCGACGTCCAGGATAAGGTCTACCGCCAGGCGGTGACCGCGGCCGGCACCGGCTGCATGGGGGCGCTGGAGGCCGAGCGCTTCCTGGCCGAGAACCCGGCCGAGGCCGAGGCGGCCGGGTAGGGGTAATGAACACGAAAGTCAAAACGATTAGGCGTTTTGACTTGAGACGCCCGCGACCGCGGGCCGCCGCTAATGCGGCGAGCCAAGGGCGCTCCCGCGCCCGCCCGGCGCTTGAGGGGCGTTAAAATGGATTGGGACAAGCTGCGCATCTTTCACGCCGTCGCCGATGCCGGAAGCTTCACCCGCGCCGGCGAGACGCTGAACCTCAGTCAGTCGGCCGTCAGCCGCCAGATTTCGACCCTCGAGGACAGCCTTCAGGTAAAGCTGTTCCACCGTCACGCCCGCGGCCTGAAGCTGACCGAACAGGGCGATCAACTGTTCCGCACCGCGCACGAGGTGTTCGCCAAGCTGGCCACGGCCGAGGCCCGGATCACTGACGCCCACGAACGCCCGCAGGGGCCGCTTCGGATCACCACGACGATCGCCTTCGGCTCCATCTGGTTGACGCCACGAATCAAGGAGTTCGTGAACCTCTATCCGGAAATCCAGGTCAGCCTTGTTCTGGACGATCGCGAACTGGACCTTTCCATGCGCGAGGCCGACGCCGCTATCCGCCTGTGGCCGTCCCGCCAGCCGGACCTGGTGCAGCGCCACCTGATGACCATGCACTATCACGTCTACGCGGCGCCCGGATACCTGAAGGAAAAAGGGATGCCGAAGACTCCGGCGGACTTGGACCGGCACAAAATCATCGTCTTCGGCGAGGACGCGCCCCCCATCGAGAGACTGAACTGGCTCCTGGAAGTGGGGGTCAAGGACGGCGGGTCCCGGGAGCCGGTGCTTCGGGTCAATTCCAACTATGGAATCTACCGCGCCGTGCAGAGCGGTCTCGGCATCGGCGCGCTGCCCGACTACATGACCCGCGAGGCCGGCAACCTGGTGGAAATCCTGCCGGAGCTTCGCGGGCCATCCATCGACGTCTATTTCGTCTATCCCGAGGAGCTGCGGAAGAACAAGCGGATCGGCGTGCTTAGGGACTTCCTGGTCGACAAACTGGCCGGCGGGACCCTGTAAACGGCCTTGAAAAAACGCCTTTTGCCCCTGAACTTCCGGATCATGCCGACTCTGGGATGGGCGCGGGCGGCGAAAGTCTCTTTAATTTTAAAATGTTAACAGCCATGCAGTTTTTGCATGGCTGAAATGCGTCATTGAGGGTAGCAAACCGGGCGGCGGATTTCTATATTGTATGCAAGTGATGTTGCATTGCAGCATCACGGCAGAGATTTCCGGATCCATGATCCGGGAAGTTCCAGGCGCAAAGCCTGGAATAAAGAGGGACCGCCCATCCCCCCGGGCGAGCCCTCGCGTCTCCCAGACGTGAAGCCTCCCTGTTTAAACTTGCCGGGTTCTTTTGGGCCCGGCTTTTTTTTCGGTTCCGTTTTTGGGGTTACCCGCCGGCCAGCGCCGCCTTGCGCTGGGAAACCACGTCGTCGGCTTCCTTGCCGGACAGTTCCTGCAGGTGGTCGAACTTCCATTCGAAGGAGCCGACGCCGAGCGTCATCGAGCGGAGCTCGATAATCAGGTCGTGCATTTCCGACTGCGGCAGTTGCACCGACACCTCGTCCCAGCCTTCCCAGGCCGGCTTGGCGTCGAAGCCGAGGATCTGCCCCCGCCGGCCCGAGACCAGGCGCTGGATCTTCGACGTGAATTCGTTGGGCAGGATGATTTCGACCTGGAAGATGGGTTCCAGCAGCACCGGCTTGCCATTGGGCAGGCCTTCGCGCATGGCCTGTCCGGCGGCTTTCCTGAACGCCATTTCGGAGCTGTCGACGGCGTGGAACTGGCCGTCCGTCAGCGTCACCGAGATATCGACGACGGGAAAGCCGAGCGGCCCCCGGACCATGAACTCCTTGACCCCGTTTTCCACCGCCGGGATGTACTGCCTGGGCACGACGCCGCCGGTGATGGTGTTGTCGAACTCGAAGCCCGACCCCCGGGGCAGGGGCTTGATGTCCAGGTGCACGTCCCCGAATTCGCCGTGGCCGCCCGATTGCTTCTTGTGCCGGGCGTGCTGGGATATGGGCTTGCGGATGGTTTCCTTGTAAGGCACCTGCGGCCGGCCGGAAATCACGGCCAGGTTATATTTGTTCTTCAGCCGGTCGATGGAAACCAACAAGTGCATTTCGCCCTGACCCCAAAGCAGCAGCTCATGGGTGTCCCGGTTGGGTTCGTAGGAAAACGACGGGTCTTCCTGGGCCAGCTTGGCCAGGGCGCCGGTAAGCTTGACCTCGTCTTCGCGGTGTTCGGCATGAACGGAAAGCGAGAACAGGGGTTTGCGGGGTTGCGGCCAATCGGCGGCGGTGTCGTTGCCGGATTCCGACAGGGCAGCACCGGTGGCGACCTTTTCCATCCTTCCCAGGGCCGCGACCTGGCCGGCGCCGGCCTGGGACAGCTTGTCGTGCTTCTGGCCCAGGGCGCGGTGCAGGCCGCTGACCCTTTCACCGTTCAGCCTCATGCCGTCCTTGACCTCGCCGCGCCAAACGCGGGCGAAACTGAGCTTTCCGGCGTGACCGGCGTGGACGGTCTTGAACACCTGCGCCAGGGCGCCGCCGGTGCCGTTGATGCCGAGCCTCTCGGCGGTGGCGGCGACCTTGGGGCATTCGTGGCGCAACGCCTTCAACAACCGGCGCACGCCGTTGTCGTTTTCGGCCGAGCCGAAGAAAACCGGCACGATAAGACTCTGGCGCAGGTCTTCGATCAGGCTGGCGTAGATTTCCTCGGTGGTCGGGATGACGTCCTCGAGAAGGTTTTCCAGCAGCTCGTCGTCGAAGTCGGCCAGGCTTTCCAAAAGCTCCGTCCGCGCCTCCTGCTCCCGGTCCTTGACCTCGCCCGGAATCTCGATCAAATCCGACGGCTTGCCGGGGGTCCACTGGAACGCCCGTTCGCTGACCAGGTCCACGTGGCCGACGATCTTGTCATCTTCGCGGATCGGTATTTCGCGCAGCACCAGCGGCCGGTCGGAGAAGGCCTGAAGCGCCTCCAGCGTCTCCTTGATGCTTGAGATGGCGGTGTCCATCTTGTTGATGAACAGGATATGCGGGATTCCATTCTCGCTCAGGAATTTCAGCAACCGCGCCACCGTCAACGCCCGCGACGCGTCGGGTTCGCAGACGACGACCGCCGTATCCGCCACCATCAGGGCATTGATCGGTTCCTGAATCATTTCGATGGAACCGGGGCAATCCAGGAACGTCCAGGGATCGCCAAGGTATTCGGTGGACGCGATGTTGATCTCGGTGCTCATCTGGCGGGCCCGCGCCTCGGGCGACCCGTCGCCGACGGCATAGCCGTCCTTGGACGTTCCCTTGCGCCCGACGGCGCCGGTCATGACCAGGATGCTTTCAAAAAGCGCCGTTTTACCGCAAAGGTATGGCCCGACGATCGCCGCGACGCGCGGCCCGGATGGATCCTTGATTGCCATTCAATCCTCCCCAGGATGTTTATTTGCCCGGCCAGGCGGGTTTGTCCCGTTATCGGCCATTACCCAAAAAGGGTAATGTTCCGCGCTGGGGATGCAAGAAAAAAGGGAGTCTTCTTGCCGTCAGCCAAGCTCGGCGCAGGCCCTCTGGATGCGTTGGCAGGCGTCTTCCAGAAGCTCCGTCGAGGTCGCGTAACTGACCCGGAAATGGGGGCTTAGGCCGAAGGCCGCCCCCTGGACCACGGCCACACCCTCGGATTCCAGCACATAGGTGACGAAATCCTCGTCGGTGTCGATGGTTTTGCCGTCAGGCGTATTCTTGCCGATGGCGCCGGCGCACGACGGATAGACGTAAAAAGCGCCTTCCGGCGTCGGGCAGCTAAGCCCCGGGGCCTGGTTGAGCATGCTGACGACTAGGTCGCGGCGTTCCTTGAACACCCGGTTGTTGTCGGCGATGAAGTCCTGGGGGCCGTTCAGGCCCGCCACCGAGGCCGCCTGGCTGACCGACGACGTATGCGTCGTCGATTGCGATTGCACCTTGGTCATGGGGCCGATCAGCTCCTTCGGCCCGCCGGCGTAACCGACCCGCCAGCCGGTCATGCAATAGGCCTTGGACATGCCGTTCAGCGTCAGGGTGCGGTGTTTAAGCCCCGGTTCGACCTGGGCGACGGTCGAGAACTCGAAATCGTCATAGACGATGTGTTCGTAGATGTCGTCGCTCATCACCCACACCTGTTCGTGGCGCATCAGCACGTCGGTCAACGCCTTCAGGTCTTCGCGCGCATAGGCGGCGCCGGACGGGTTGGAAGGCGAATTCAGGATCAGCCACTTGGTTTTGGGCGTAATCGCGGCCTCCAGGTCGTCGGCGGTCATCCGGAAGCCGTTTTCCGCCGTGCACTCGACATACACGTTCTCGGCCCCGAACAGCAGCGGTATATCCCCGTACGACACCCAGTAAGGCGCCGGCACGATGACCTCGTCGCCGGCGTCCACCGTCGCCATGAAGGCGTTGAAGATGATCTGCTTGCCGCCGCAGCCGACGGTGATCTCGTCGACGGAATAATCGAGCCCGTTGTCGCGCTTGAACTTGGCCGAAATCGCCTCGCGCAGTTCCGGGATGCCGTTGACCGCCGTATAGCGGGTCAGGCCGTCGTCCATGGCTTTTTTGCCCGCTTCGATGATGTTGGCGGGGGTGTCGAAGTCCGGCTCGCCGGCGCCGAGGCCGATGACGTCGCGGCCGGCAGCGGCCAAGTCGCGGGCCTTTTGGGAGACGGCAATGGTGGCGCTGGGCTTTATCAGGCTCATGCGTGAAGCGACGAAAGGCATTGCCGTGATTCCCTGTGCGGATTTTCAAAGAAATAGTAATAGTAAGAGTATCGTGGTTCCGGACCCGGACATTACGCTCGCCGCCCCGGCGGCGCAACTGGGAAAAGACGGTATTTCGCCAGCCGCTTTCGGCTCTTTCCGGACTCGCCTTCGGTCCTCTCCCCGGCCTATATAAGCGCCTATGGAACCCGCCGAAATCTTCACGCCACCGAAGCGCCCCCCCGCCTCCGGCGGCAAGCCGTTCGAGCTGGTATCCGGCTTCGAGCCCGCCGGCGACCAGCCGGAGGCCATCGCCGAATTGACCGAGGGCCTCAAAGGCGGCGAGCGCGACCAGGTGCTTTTGGGGGTCACCGGGTCGGGCAAGACCTTCACCATCGCCCACGCGATACAGAACCTGCAGCGCCCGACGCTGGTGCTGGCCCCCAACAAGACCCTGGCGGCGCAGCTTTACGGCGAGATGAAGGAGTTCTTTCCCGGCAACGCAGTCGAGTATTTCGTTTCCTATTACGACTATTACCAGCCCGAGGCCTATGTGCCGCGCACCGACACCTATATCGAAAAAGACGCCTCCATCAACGAACAGATCGACCGCATGCGCCACGCCGCCACAAGGGCGCTGCTGGAACGCTCCGACACCATCATCGTGGCGTCGGTTTCCTGCATCTACGGCATCGGCGCGGTCGAGACTTATGCCGAAATGGTGGTCAAAATTAAGTCCGGCGGCCGGGTCGAACGCTCGGACCTGTTGAAGCGCCTGGTCGAGCTGCAATACCGGCGCAACGACGCCAATTTCTTCCGCGGCGCCTTTCGGGTCCGGGGCGACGTCATCGAAATCTTCCCCAGCCACATGGAGGACCGGGCCTGGCGGTTGTCGCTGTTCGGCGACGAGCTGGAGCAGGTATGGGAAATCGACCCCCTGACCGGCGAAAAGATCGGCGCGCTCGACGAAATCATCATCTATCCCAACAGCCACTACGTCACCCCGCGCCCGACGCTGTTGCAGGCCATCCCCCGGATCAAGGAAGAGTTGAAGGAGCGCCTCGAGGAGTTCAACGCCGAAGGCAAGCTTGTGGAGGCGCAGCGGCTCGGGGAACGCACCACGTTCGATCTTGAGATGCTGGACACCACCGGGTTTTGTTCCGGCATCGAGAACTATTCGCGCTATCTGACCGGCCGCACCCCCGGCGAGCCGCCGCCGACGCTGTTCGAGTACCTGCCCGAAAACGCGCTTCTGGTGGTTGACGAAAGCCACGTCACGGTGCCGCAACTGGGCGGCATGTACCGGGGCGATTTCAACCGCAAATCGACGCTGGCGGAATTCGGCTTCCGGCTGCCCAGTTGCATCGACAACCGGCCGCTCAAGTTCGAGGAATGGGAGTCCATGCGCCCCGACACGGTCTTCGTTTCCGCCACCCCCGGGCCGTGGGAGTTGGAAAGGGCCGGCGGCGTCTTCACCGAACAGGTCGTCCGCCCAACGGGCCTCATCGACCCGCTGTGCCAGGTGCGGCCGGTGGAAACCCAGGTCGACGACCTGCTGGCCGAGGTCAAGGACGTGGCGGCGAAGGGCCTGCGCACGTTGGTGACGACGCTGACCAAGCGCATGGCCGAGGAACTGACCGAATACCTGCACGAACACGGGGTGCGGGTGCGCTACATGCATTCCGACATCGACACGTTGGAACGCATCGAGATCATCCGCGATTTGAGGCTCGGCGCCTTCGACGTGCTGGTCGGCATCAATTTGTTGCGCGAAGGCCTGGACATCCCCGAATGCGCGCTGGTCGCCATCCTCGACGCCGACAAGGAAGGCTTTTTGAGATCGAAAACGTCATTGGTGCAGACCATCGGCCGCGCCGCGCGCAACGTCGAGGGCCGGGTGATCCTTTACGCCGACAGGGTTACCGATTCCCTCGACTACGCGCTTTCCGAAACCAACCGCCGGCGCGAGAAACAACAGGCCTTCAACGCCGCCAACGCCATCACCCCGGAATCGATCAAGAAGGGCATCACCGACATCATCGATTCCGTCTACGAGCACGACTACGTGACCGTCGACACGGGCGCCGCCGGCGAGATCGAACTGGTCGGCCACAACCTGCAAGCCGTCATCGGCGAGCTGACGGAGAAGATGAAATCGGCCGCCGCCGAGCTTGAATTCGAGGAAGCGGCAAGGCTGCGCGACGAGATCAGGCGCCTCGAAGCCCACGAACTGGGCCTGGATCGGGCCGGCGTGGCGCCGATGGCGGCATGGCGCTCTGGCGCCAGGAAGAAGAAAAAGCGGCGGTAGGGGGGCCTACCCCAACAGCTCCGGCCGTAGGAACCAGGCCACCGTCCAGCCGCCGCCGTTCTCGCCCCTCTCCAGGCACGCCACCGAGCCGGGCCTGAAGTGGACCACGGTTTCGTCCTCGTCGCCGGTGACCAGGCGCGACACCATTTTCGACATCAACGGCAGGTGGCCGACGACGATGGTGTCCTCGGTCCAGTCGTCGATGGCGGCGAACAGTTCGTCGGTGGGATCATTGGGCGCCAGGCCGGTCCCGGCTTCCTCGACGGCGTTGCCGGGACCGAGCACCTCGGCCAGCAGCAGCGCCGTTTCCAGGGCCCGCAGTTTGCCCGAATGGATGACCCGGGCCGCCGAGACCCGGCTACGGGCCAAAAACGACGCCATCTTCTTGACCTCGTCGCGGCCGCCGTCGCTTAGGGGTTTTTCCGGGTTTTCGTCCTTCGGCACCGCGGCGCCGTGCTGAACCAGGTATATGTGCATCACTCGGCCGATGCCGCCGCGACCATCGCCTCGGCGGTCTTGAGTTCCTTTTCCGCCCCGGCTTTGGCGACCGTGTCGCCGTCCTCTTCGCTATCGGCTTTGGCCAGCGCCGCCTTGGCGTCCTGCAGCCGTTCCTCGGCCGCCTCCTTTTCGATATCGGTTACGAGCATGGCCTCCTCGGCCAGCACCGTGCAGCGTTCCGGCGACACCTCGGCGAAGCCGCCGGCGACGAAAATGCTTTCGCGCACCTGGCCTCCCTCGTGGATGTCGATGACGCCGGGCCTGACGGCGGCGATCAGCAGCGAATGGCCGGGCAGCACGCCGATATCGCCTTCGGCGCCGGGGACGACGACCATCTCCACCGGCTCCGACTTGAGGAGTCTCTCCGGCGAAACCAGTTCGAATTCGATGGTGTTGCTTACTTCACTCATTTTTTAGTCCCTGTCCGGGCCTCTTTATGCCGCCTCGGCCAGCCTCTTGGCTTTCTCCAGCACTTCCTCGATGGTGCCGACCATGAAAAAGGCGGCTTCCGGCAGGTGGTCGTATTCGCCTTCGACGATGTCCTTGAAGCCCTTGATGGTGTCCTCCAGCGCCACCAGGACGCCGGGGCTGCCGGTGAACACCTCGGCGACGAAGAACGGCTGGCTTAGGAAGCGCTGGATCTTGCGCGCCCGGGCGACAGCCAGCTTGTCGTCCTCGCTGAGTTCGTCCATGCCGAGGATGGCGATAATGTCCTGCAGCGACTTGTAGGTCTGCAACACCCGCTGGACCTCGGTGGCGACGGTGTAGTGCTCGTGGCCGATGATCCGGGGGTCGAGAATACGCGACGTCGAATCGAGCGGATCGACGGCCGGGTAAATACCCAGTTCGGCGATCTGCCGCGACAGCACCGTCGTTGCGTCCAGATGCGCGAACGAGGTCGCCGGCGCCGGGTCGGTGAGGTCGTCGGCGGGCACGTAAATGGCCTGCACCGACGTGATCGAGCCCTTGTTGGTCGATGTAATCCGTTCCTGCAGGTTGCCCATGTCGGTGGCCAGGGTCGGCTGATAGCCGACGGCCGACGGGATGCGGCCCAGCAGCACCGACACCTCGGACCCGGCCTGGGTGAACCTAAAGATGTTGTCCATGAAGAACAGAACATCCTGGCCTTCCTGGTCGCGGAAGTATTCGGCCAGCGTCAGTCCGGTCAGCCCGACCCGCGCCCGCGCGCCCGGCGGCTCGTTCATCTGTCCGAAGGCCAGGGCGGCCTTGGAATCGCCGCCTTCGAGGTCGATGACGCCCGATTCGATCATCTCGTGATAGAGGTCGTTGCCTTCACGCGTCCGTTCGCCGACGCCGGCGAACACCGAATAGCCGCCGTGGCTCTTGGCGATGTTGTTGATCAGCTCCATGATAATGACGGTCTTGCCGACGCCGGCGCCGCCGAACAGCCCGATCTTTCCGCCCTTGGAATAGGGGCAGATCAGGTCGATCACCTTGATGCCGGTGGACAGGATCTCGGTTTCCGTGGATTGATCGACGAATTCCGGCGCCGGGGCGTGAATGGGCGCCGACAGCTTGGCGTTCAGCGGCCCCCGTTCGTCGATGGGATCGCCGATGACGTTAATGATGCGGCCGAGCGTTTCCGGCCCCACCGGAACCATGATCGGCCCGCCGGTGTCGGTGACCTCGACGCCGCGCCGCAGGCCCTCGGTCGAATCCATGGCGATGGTGCGGACCGAGTTTTCGCCCAGGTGCTGGGCGACTTCCAGGACCAGAAGCTTGCCGCCGTTTTCACAATGCAGCGCGTTGAGGATTGCCGGCAATTCACCCTCGAACTGGGCGTCGATGACGGCGCCCATGATCTGGGTGATTTTACCGATTGCGTTATTCGCCATCTCCGGTGCTCCTAATAATATCCCTGTCCGGGCTCCACCCGTCCTCGCCTCTTAAAGCGCTTCCGCGCCCGATATAATTTCGATCAGTTCCCTGGTGATTGCCGCCTGACGGGTGCGGTTGAAGGTCAGCGTCAGGCTGTCGATCATATCGCCGGCGTTGCGGGTGGCGTTGTCCATGGCCGTCATGCGGGCGCCTTGTTCGGACGCCGCGCTCTCCAACAGCGCCTGGAAGACCTGTTGGGCGATGTTCTTGGGCAGCAGCTCGGCCAGAATTTCCTGCTCCTCCGGCTCGAAGATGTATATCGCCTGGGGCACCGTTTCCGCCGCTGCTTTATCTTCGGCCCCGGCGCCGTCTTCGCCTTCGGGCGCGGAGAACGGAATCAGCCGCTGCGCCGTAGGCACCTGGGTCATCGCCGATTGGAAGCGGTTGAAGACGATGGTGCAGACATCGAATTCCTCGTCCTCGAAAAGCGCCGTGATCCTTTCCGCCACGCCGCAGCCTTCGGCGTATTCAACGCCATGCCGGCCGATGCCTTCGATGGTGTCGATGATATCGGCCTCGAATTGGCGTTTCAGGCCGTCGCGGCCCTTGCGTCCGACACAAAGCAGCTTCACCGTCTTGCCGTCCCGTTTCAGGTTATGGGCCATGGTCCGGACTTCGCGGATAATGGCGCCGTTGAACCCGCCGCACAGGCCGCGGTCCGCCGTGCAGGCGACGATCAGGTGGGTGTCCGTCTTGCCGGTGCCGACCAGCATCCGGGGCGCGCCTTCGATGCCGCCGACGCTTTCGCCGACCGACGCCACCATGCGTTCCATCCCCTCGGCATAAGGCCGGGCCGCCTCGGCGCTTTCCTGGGCGCGCCTAAGCTTGGCCGCCGCCACCATCTTCATGGCCGAGGTGATCTTCTGCGTCGATTTGACGCTGTTGATCCGGACTTTGAGGTCTTTGAGGTTGGGCATGTCGGAGGTTCCGGGCGGCGGCCTTGGGCGTTTAAGCGTAGGTCTTGGTGAAGTCGTCCATGAATTTGGTGAGTTTGGCTTGCGTTTCCTCGCTCAGTTCCTTATCCGCGCGGATGGCCTTGAGGATGTCCTGGCCCGTGGAGCGGATTTCGTCCAACAGCCGGGCTTCGAATTGGGTCACCTGGTTGACCTCGATGGCGTCCGTATAGCCCTGGACCCCGGCGAAAATGGAAATCACCTGTTCCTCGATCGGCAGCGGCGAGTATTGCGGCTGTTTCAGCAATTCGGTCAGGCGCGCGCCCCGGGCCAGCAGCTTCTGGGTCGCCTGGTCCAGGTCGGACGAGAACTGGGCGAACGCCGCCATTTCCCGGTATTGGGCCAGTTCCAGCTTGATCGAGCCGGCGACCTGTTTCATCGCCTTGACCTGGGCCGCGGAACCGACGCGCGACACCGACAGGCCGACGTTCACCGCCGGGCGGATGCCCTTGAAGAACAGTTCCGTTTCCAGAAAGATCTGGCCGTCGGTGATGGAGATGACGTTGGTCGGGATATAGGCCGACACGTCGCCGGCCTGGGTCTCGATCACCGGCAGCGCCGTCAGCGAGCCAGCGCGGTTGTCATCGTTCATCTTGGCGGCGCGTTCCAGCAGCCTGGAATGCAGGTAGAAGACGTCGCCCGGATAGGCCTCGCGCCCCGGCGGGCGGCGAAGCAGCAGCGACATCTGGCGGTATGCGACGGCGTGCTTGGACAGGTCGTCATAGAAGATCACCGCGTGCATGCCGTTGTCGCGGAAATATTCGCCCATGGTGCAGCCCGTATAGGGCGCCAGGAACTGCAAGGGGGCGGGTTCCGACGCGGTGGCGGCGACGACGATGGAATATTTCAGCGCATCGTAGTCTTCCAGCGTCTTCACCAGTTGCGCCACGGTGGAGCGTTTCTGGCCGACGGCGACGTAGATGCAGTAGAGCTTTTCCGATTCGTCGCCGGATTCGTTGACGGTGCGCTGGTTGATGATGGTGTCGATGATGAGGGTGGTCTTGCCGGTCTGGCGGTCGCCGATGATCAACTCGCGCTGTCCACGGCCGATGGGAATAAGCGAATCGATGGCCTTCAGGCCCGTCTGCACCGGTTCATGGACCGACTTGCGCGGAATGATGCCCGGCGCCTTGACCTCGACCCGGGCGCGTTCGTCGGTGGCGATCGGCCCCTTGCCGTCGATGGGATTGCCGAGCGCATCGACTACCCGGCCCAACAAGTCCTTGCCGACGGACACGTCGACGATGGCGCCGGTCCGTTTGACGGTGTCGCCTTCCTTGATGTTGCGGTCGTCGCCGAAAATCACGATGCCGACGTTGTCGACCTCCAGGTTCAGCGCCATGCCCTTGATCCCGCCCGGGAATTCGACCATTTCGCCGGCCTGGACCTGATCCAGCCCATGCACGCGGGCGATTCCGTCACCGACCGACAGGACCTCTCCGACCTCCGCGACTTCGGCCTCGGTGCCGAAACCGGCGATTTGTTTTTTCAGGATGGCGGAGATTTCAGCCGGTTTGATATCCATCATCCAATCCCCTTCATGGACAGGCGTAGTTGCATCAGCTTGGTCCTGATGGAACTGTCGACCATGCGCGACCCGATCTTGATGACGAGACCGCCCAAAAGGCCGGGATCGACCTTGGCGTCGACGGCGACCTTGGAACCGATGGCCTTTTTCAGCGACCCGCCGATCCGTTCGATCTGTTTTTTCGTCAACGGCCGCGCCGAAACCACCTCGGCGGTGGATTCGCCGCGGTGCTGGGCCAGAAGACCTTGATAGGCGGCGATCATGGCCGACAGCGCGAACAGGCGGCGGTTTTTCGCCACCGTGCCGACGAAATTCCGGGTCAGGCCGGATATCTTGGCCTTTTCCAGGATCGCGGCCATGGCCCAGCCCTGGTCTTGGCGCGAAATCGCCGGTGAACGGATGAGCCGGGTCAAGTCCCCGCTTTCCTCGATCATCCGGCCCAGTTGGCCGAGATCGTCCGAGACCCGGTCCAATTGGTCGTCGGCTTCGGCAAGGTCGAAAAGGGCCGTGGCATAACGCCCGGCAAGACCCGTGGCGCCCATGGATTCCGCTGACACCTGGAAATTTCCTTTTTTATTGTTGGTAAAAAGATGTCGGGTGCCTGACGGCGCCTTCGAAAACATCCCCCTGAGCCGGGGTTTCCCCCATAAAACGCCGATTTCGTAGCATACCCGTTTCGGCCATGCAAGCCGACTCCGGGCTTAAGAAAGCCCATGAAACGGGCCGATTTCAGGGACCGGTTCGGGCGTTCTCCGAAGCGGCGTCCTTCCGTTTCATCGTTGCCCGGGACCGTGCCAGGGGCCGCTTGTTTTAAAGAAAGCTGTAGGGATCGACGTCCGTCTGGACGCGGACTTTCCTAGCCACCTTGACCCGGCCCAGCCAGTCCCTGAGCATGGCCTGAAGGTTGGTTTCCTTGGCCGTCTTCAACAACAGCCGCCGCCGGTGGCGGCCGCGCAGCAGCGCAAACGGCGCCGGCGCCGGGCCGAGCACGGTGACGCCGTCGCCCGTGGGCCCGGCCCGCCCGAGGTCGCGGGCGGTTTGCTCGACGGCGGCTTCGTCGAGGCCGGAAACGATCAACGCCGCCAGACGGCCGAAGGGCGGCATGCCGGCCTGACGCCGGCTTTCGGCCTCGGCCTCGAGAAACGTCTCCCGGTCGCCGGCGATCAGCGCCCGCATCACCGGGTGTTCCGGCATGTAGGTCTGCAACAGCACCCTTCCGGGCCTCTCGGCGCGTCCGGCGCGTCCGGCCAGTTGATAAAGAAGCTGATAGGTCCTTTCCGCCGCCCGCAAGTCGCCGCCGGTGAGGCCCAAATCCGCGTCCACCGCGCCGACCAGGGTCAACAGCGGAAAATGATATCCCTTGGCGACGATCTGGGTGCCGATGACCAAATCGATGTCATGGTCCTCGATCCGGCGCACCAATTCGGCCGCCGACCGGGGGCTGGTCACGGTGTCGCTGGCGGCGATTTGGAATCTGATTCCGGGGAACACGGTTTCGACCTCTTCCGCCAGCCGCTCGACCCCGGGGCCGCAGGCGGCGAAGCTTTCTTCCGTCTCGCATTCCGGACATTGGGCCGGCGGTGCGGCGGTATATCCGCAATGGTGGCACAACAGCCGCCCGCCGAGCCGGTGTTCCACCAGCCAGGCGATGCAGCGCGGGCATTGCATCCGGTGCCCGCAGGTCCGGCACAGGGTCAACGGCGCATAGCCACGGCGGTTCAAAAACAGCATCGCCTGTTCGCCGCCGGCGAAGGTTTCGGCCAGGCTTTCGCGGAGCCGCGGCGACAGCCAGCACTGCGATGGCGTTTCCTCTTCTCTCATGTCGATGACGTCGATTTCGGGCAACGACGCGCCGGCGTGGCGGTCGGGCAGGTGCAGGCTTTGATAACGGCCGTCCCGGGCATTGAGAACGGTTTCCAACGACGGCGTCGCCGACGCCAGGACGATGGGAAAGCCGCCCAACTGGGCGCGGACGACGGCCATGTCGCGGGCGTTGTAGATGACGCCGTCTTCCTGTTTGAAGGACGGATCGTGTTCCTCGTCGGCGACGATGAGCGCCAAGTCGGGGAACGGCAAAAACAACGCCGAGCGCGCCCCGACCACGACCCGGGTCCGCCCCTCGGCCACGGCCCGCCAGGTGACGCGCCGCTCAGCCGCCGTCAGGTCCGAATGCCAAGCCCCAGGCGGCGCCCCGAACCGTTCCGTGAACCGCTTCAGCCATTGGGCGCTGAGCGCGATTTCCGGCAGCAGCACCAGCACCTGGCCGCCATGCTTGAGGGCCTCGGCGACGGCCTGGAAATAGACTTCCGTCTTGCCCGACCCGGGGACGCCTTCGAGAAGAACGACCCCGAAACCGCCTCTTTCAGTCGCTTCTTGCAATGTCTCCGCCGCCCGGGCCTGGTCCGGCGACAGGTCGGGACCCGGTTTTTGCCAGTCGGGACCGGCCTCGGGGCCGGCGGCGCGGGCCGGCAGTTGGACGGGGATGATTGCCCCGGCGCCGGCCAGCCCGCGGACGACCCCGGGCCCGGTACCGGCCTCAAGCGCCAGTTCCGTCACCGGCCGGGGCGGGCCAACGGCCAGGACCTTCAACACCCGTTCCCGGGCCTTGGTCTTGCGGAACCCCTCGGCCTTGGGGTTCAGCGCATAGGCGCTCACCGGTTTCGGCGGGTTCAGCGCATCAGGCACGCTCATCGCCATTTTCAACACCGCGCCGGGGGCGCTGAGGGTATAGCGCGCCACCCAGTCAACGAACCGGCGGCAGACCTCGGGCAAGGGCGGGCAGTCGAGCCGGCCGAGAACGTCCTTCATTTTTGCCTCGGCAACGCCGCCTTCGCCTTTTCCCCAGACGACGCCGGTGGCCTTGCGGGCGCCCAGGGGAACGGTAACGAAATCCCCGTCGGCCAGGGCCGTATCCTCGGGCACCCGGTAATCATAGGTTCGGCCCAGGGGCAACGGCAAAAGGACGCCGACTCGCTCCTCCGGAAGATGGCGGGGAGCTTCGGACGGGGGCGATGCGGCGGCGGGTGTCATGGGCGTCGCTTGAGGGTTCCTGATTGAAATCCGGTTTCTAGGGTATAATAGGCGATTCGCGGACCATCGCGAGGCTTCTGGAGACCATGGGACGCAAAACCGACAACCCCGCCGTCGACGACGATCAGGCCCCGGCCGATGATGTTTCGGGCGACGCCGTTGCCGATTACCTGCGCCGGCACCCCGAATTTTTCACCGACCGCCTGGACCTGTTGTCAGATATGACGGCGCCGGACCGTTGGAGCGGCGACAGCGTCGTCGACATACAGCGGTTTCTGGCCGAGCGCCGTCTGGGCGAGATCGACGACCTGCGCAACTGCGCCCAGGAGGTCATCGAAACCAGCCGCACCAACATGTCGGTCCAGACCCGGACCCATGCCGCCGTCCTGGCGTTGCTGTCCGCCGCCGATCTCGAACATCTGCTGAGGATCATCAACGACGATTTGCCCCTGCTGCTGGATGTCGACGTGGTGACGTTGGGGTTCGAGGCGCCGGGATCGCCGGGGTCGCCGGAGTCCGGTCCCCAGGCCGTGCCGGGGAAAGCCCTGGGCGAGCTTTTGGCGCAGGCGGATGTCCAGAAACTGCGGCAGGGCGGCGTCGACGGGATTTTTGGGGCCGAGGAAAACGTCCGCCTGCTTAGGGACATCGGGGACGAGACGGAAGTCGGGGGCACGCTGTTCGGCGCCGCCGCCGGATTGGCCCGTTCGGCCGCCCTGGCCCGCCTGCGTCCGGGGCGCGAGGTCCCGGCCGGGCTGGTGGCTTTGGGGTCCCGGGAGTCCGCTTTCCGTCCCGGCCAGGGGACGGAATTGATCGGCTTCCTGGCCCGGGTGCTCGAATCCTGCCTGCACCGGCTGGTGGGGGCTCCTGCTTGAACGCCGAACCGGCGTTCGCCGCCGAACCGGCGGTCGTTTCCGCCATCGAGGACTGGCGGGCCTGGCTGGCCCACGAACGCCGTATCTCGGACCACACCCTCGACGCCTACAGCCGCGACCTCGGCAGCTTCCTCCGCTTCACCGCCGAACACCTCGGCTATCCGCCGGGGCTGTTGGACCTTCGGGCGCTGGGGCCGGCGGACTTTCGCGGGTTTCTGGCCCATCGCCAGGCCCGGGGCCTGGCCCGCTCGTCGACGGCCCGGGCGATGTCCACGTTGCGTAATTTTTTCAAGTTTATCGAGCGCCAGGGCCTGGTGGAAAACGCCGCCATCGGCGGCATCAAGACGCCCAAGGTGCCGAAATCCGTGCCCAAGGCGTTGGACGAAGTGGACGCCCTGGAAGCCGTTTCCGCCGTCGAGGACTTGTCCGAAGAGCCCTGGATCGGCAAACGCGACGCCGCGGTGCTGTTGCTGCTGTACGGGTGCGGGCTGCGCATCGGCGAGGCGCTGGGCCTTAACCGGGGGCAGGTTCCGGAACCGGGCGACGGCATGGACACCATCGTCGTCACCGGCAAGGGGGACAAACAGCGCCTGGTGCCGGTGCTGCCGGTGGTCGCCGAGGCCTTGGGCGATTACATCGACGCCTGCCCCCATGACTTGGCCCTCGACGGCCCGCTGTTCGTCGGCAAGCGCGGCAAGCGGCTGAGTTCGCGCATGATCCAGCGCCAGATGGGCCGGGTCCGGGCGCTCCTGGGATTGCCGGAAACGGCGACCCCGCACGCCCTTCGCCACAGCTTCGCCACCCATCTGCTGGCCGGCGGCGGCGACCTGCGCACGATCCAGGAACTGCTGGGCCATGCGTCCCTCAGCACCACCCAGCGTTACACGGAAGTCGACGCCGGACGTCTCAAAAGCGTCTACGACGGCGCCCACCCCCGCGCCCGGCGCCAGGGCATATTCCGGCCAGATTGACCCATTCTGACCGGAACATGCTCTAGCAGGCTGCTGAAAAAGTGGATTTTCTCCAACAATCCTTCGAGACGCCGTCCGCTGGCCGGCTCCTCAGGATGAGGCTTCGACACGCTCGCT
>NZAZ01000076.1 GCA_002686255.1 Rhodospirillaceae bacterium | reverse complement strand
GGCTCCGGAAACCATCATCCCGATGGACCAGGAACCGGTCATGCACTAACATTCATGTTGGACCACTCAATGGGGGCCGACCACGTCGGCGAGAGGGGCTTGAAGCTTTCCGGCGGCGAGAAGCAGCGCGTCGCCATCGCCCGGACGATCCTGAAACGGCCGTCGATCCTGGTCTTCGACGAGGCGACGTCGGCGCTCGACAGCCACACCGAGCAGGAAATCCTGAAAAGCCTCGGCGAGGTGTCGGCGGAGCGCACGACCCTTACCATCGCGCATCGGCTGTCGACGATCATCGACGCCGACGAAATCCTGGTGCTTCAACACGGCCGCATTGCCCAGCGCGGCAGCCACGGGGCGCTGCTGGACCGGGGCGGGGTCTATGCCGGGATGTGGGCGCGCCAGCAGGAGGCGCAACAGGCGCGGGCGGCGCTGGAAAGGGCCGGCGAGCTGCTGGCCCCGGAAGACGGATTGGACGGGGGTTTGGACGGGGGCGAGACCGAGCCCGAGCCCGCCCAATGAGGGCCGCCGGCAAAAAAAACCCGCCGCGTCCGGCGGGAAGTGAGATTTGGGAGGAATCTTGCTCATTAGTAAAACAAGCAGTCGGGGGGGAATATACCCCAGTTCCGTCAACCGGCCCCCATGTGAATAACGGGGAGAACGAGGATAAAACGATTTTTTTTCTAAAGTCGTCCCGGCCGCGCCGACCCGCCCCCTATTGCACCAGCACCGAGTCGAAAAGCACGTTGGTCACCCGCACCGGCGCCACGTCGGGCGTTTCGGCGTTCGGCGCCGGGGGCGGGAACTCAATGAAAAAAGGGGGGGGCTAGACGACGGCCGGCAAAGGGGCCTCTTCGACGGACGCAGGCGGCGTATAGACCGGGCGTTCGGCGGGTTTGAGCCTTTCCAGGCAGTACCCTTCCCTCTCGCCCACGGTCGACGGGCGCCGGTAGCACCCGTTGATCAGGGTCCACAAGCCGCCGTCGTCGCCAAAGGAATACAGGCCGGAATTTTTCATCTTAGTGAATCCCTGGTCTCCAACCGTTCATGGAAATACTTAGAAAATCGGCAAGCAGCAGTCAAGGGCGGCGATGGGGGCCGGGCTCTAAGGCTCAGTTGACCGTTTCCAGGGCGCTGAAGCGGACGGGCATGACTTCCCGGGTCTTCAGCCGCTCGGTTTCGTCCTTGTCGACGACCATCAACTGCTGCGCGTCGGCCATGCCCGCCGGGACCACCATGCGGCCGCCGGGCTTGATCTGGTCGATCAGCGCCGGCGGGATCAACTCCGGCGCCGCGGCGACCATGATGCGGTCGAAGGGCGCGTGCTCGGCCCAGCCGTGGGAGCCATCGCCGATGCGGAATTCGACGCCCGTAACCTCTTGACGTTTAAGGTTTTCCTTCGCCCGGACCGCCAATTCATCGATGATTTCGACGCTGTAAACCTTGGCCCCCAAGGCCGCCAGCACGGCGGCGTGATAGCCGAGCCCGGTGCCGACCTCAAGCACGCGCATGCCGTCTTCGATCTCGGCCAGGTCGGTCATCAGGGCGACCATGTAGGGCTGGGAAATGGTCTTTTCGTAGCCGATGGGAAGCGGGCCGTCGGCATAGGCATGGGGGCGGAGTTCCAGCGGCACGAATTCGTGCCGGGGGACAGTCCCCATGGCCTCCATCACCCGCTCATCGAAGGCGTCCTTGCCCATCTTTTCGCTGGAATAATGCGCATAGATAGCGATCACCTGGACCATCTGCTCGCGCAGGGCGTCAAAGGGGTCTTCCATCATCTCTCCTGATCCAGCCGCCGCCGAGAACCCGGTCTTGGTCATAAAACACGCACGCCTGGCCGGGCGCGATGGCGGCCTCGGCCCGGCGCAGATGGACTTCCGTCTCGTTCTCGGCGATCCTGATCATCGCCGCCACGGGGGCCGCGGCGGAACGTATTTTCACCGTCACCTCAAGGTCCCCGGCCGGCCCGTCGCCGTCGCCGAGCCAGTTGATGGCGCCGACGCGGAACCGGTCCTTGAGGAGCGCCTCCTTCGGCCCGGCGACGACGCGCCGGGAATCCGGCTCGACGCGGACTACGTAAAGCGGTTCCGGCGCGGCAATTCCCAGCCCCCGGCGCTGGCCGACGGTAAAGCGGATGATGCCCTGGTGTTGGCCGATCACGTTGCCGTCCAGATCGACGACGTCGCCCGGATCGGCGGCGCCGGGGCGCAGCTTTTCGACGATGTCGGCGTATGATCCGTTGGCAACGAAGCAGATATCCTGGCTTTCGGGCTTTTTGGCCACCGGCAGGCTGAAGCGTTCCGCATGGGCCCGGGTTTCCGACTTGTCTATTTCGCCTAAGGGAAAGCGCAGGTAATTGAGCTGCTCGCGGGTGGTGGCGAACAGAAAATAGCTCTGGTCCTTGGCGTCGTCCAGGGCGCGGTGCAACTCCGGCCCGCCGCCGCCCAGGACCCGGCGCGCGTAATGGCCGGTAACAAGTGCCGCGGCGCCCAGTTCCCGGGCCTTGCCCAGAAGGTCGCGGAACTTGACCGTCTGGTTGCAGCGCACGCACGGGATCGGCGTTTCCCCGGCGAGATACGTATCGGCGAAGTCCTCGATTACCTGCTCCCTGAACCGGTCCTCATAATCGAGCACGTAATGGGAAATTCCCAGCGTATCGGCGACGCGCCGGGCATCAAAGATGTCCTGGCCGGCGCAGCACGCGCCTTTTTTGCCCACGGCCTGCCCGTGGTCGTAAAGCCGCAACGTCACGCCGATGACCTCATAGCCCTGCTCGGTCATCAACGCCGCCGCCGTCGAGCTGTCGACGCCGCCGGACATGGCGACGACGACGCGTGTGTCGGCCGGGGATTTATCGAAACCCAGGGAATTCATTTTCCGTCCTGTTCGCTTAGGGTTTGCAGGGTCACCGAGCGGAAATCCCGCCGGTAAAGCACCGCCACCACCCACACCGCGGCGACGGCGTAATAGACCGGGCCGAAAAACCAGGCCAGGGTGGCGAGGCCGAAATAATAGGCCCTGAGTCCCCGGTTGAAGGCGTTGATGCCGCGATCGACCAGCCGCGCGCCCCGTTCCGGGTAATCCTTGCGCTCGCGGGCGTTGATCTCTTCCGGCATCGGCGCCGCGCCGATGAAAATCAGGGCGTAGTTGAACTGCCGCAGGCACCAAGCATACTTGAAAAACGCATAGACGAAGATCAGCAAAAGCACGATGACCTTGATCTCCCACATCTCCGGCGACGCCTGGCCGGCGAAGGACAGGTTGGAGGTGATTTCGCGGGCCTTGCCCAGGTTGCCGAGGATGGTCATGACGCCGGCCATGATGAGGATGCTGATCGAGGCGAACAACATGCCGCTGCGCATATGGGCGGTGACGATGTTGATGTCGGCCATGCGGTTGTCGCGCTCCAGCATGCGTTCCATCCAGCGCACCCGGTATTCGTGCATCACCTGGGCCACCGGGCGGCGGCTTTCGTCCCCGCCGTCGGCATAGAACGAATACCCCACCCAACAGGCCATGAACCAGATAAAGGCCAGGATGTCGGGAAGGGGGGCCGCGGGCAAGGCGCCGGAAAGTGCGTTGGACATTGATCGTTCCTTATAGAAGTGCCGTCCGAGCGCCGAAACGGGCCGTCAAAGGATGCGCCTTTCGGGTGCGTCGGGCAAGCGTCTCACCGGTCTTGCAGGTTCAGGTGCTCGCGGGGCAGGCTGACCACCAGGCCATCCAATTCGCCGGTAATATGGATCTGGCAGCCCAGCCGTGAGGTCCGTTCCAGGTTGAAAACCAAATCCAGCAGATCCTTTTCCTCTTCCGAGGAAGGCTCCAACCGCTGGTACCATTCCTCGTCGACGATCACGTGACAGGTGGAACACGCCATGCACGCCTCGCAGGCGCCTTCCAGGTCGATGCCGTTCTCCTGACCCACTTCAAGCAAGGTCTGGCCAATCATTGCGTCGAATTGGCGGCGAATCCCGTCCGGGTCGATGAAGGTTATTTTCGGCAACGGATTTTAGGCGTTCAGGGCGTTCAGACCGAGAAGCTCTCGCCGCAGCCGCACCGGCTTTTCTCGTTCGGATTGCTGAAGACGAAACCGCTTTTCAGCTTGTCCTCGACGTAATCCATTTCGGCGCCGACCAGGTACATGGTCGCCATCGGGTCGATGAACACCTTGACGCCCTTGGTTTCGATCTCTTCCTCGTAGGGCTGCTTTTCCTTGGCGTACTCGAAAACGTACGACATTCCGGAACAGCCCTTGGTGCTGATGCCGACGCGAAGGCCCAGCACCTTATCGTCGCTGTTTTCAATCAGCGCCTTGACCCGCTTGGCGGCGGCTTCGGTGAGGGTTATCATCTGCGGGGTTTCGGCGTTCATCGGTTTCTCTTTTGCTGGTTGGCGTTTTATTTAATCTTAAATCATGCCCAGCGCCAGTTTCGCGTCCTCGGACATGCGTTCCGGGCTCCAGGCGGGTTCCCAAACGAGGGTGACCTCGGCTTCGCCGATCCCGTCAACCTTGGCGGCGGCATCGGCCACCCACTGCGGCAATTCGCCGGCCACCGGGCACCCGGGCGCGGTCAGGCTCATCTCGACCTTGACCCCGCCTTTTTCGTCGATATCGAACTCGTAAATCAGGCCCAGGTCGTAGATGTTGACCGGAATTTCCGGGTCGAACACGTTTTTGAACGCCTCGATCAAAGCCTCTTCGCCGGCCACCGGAACGCCGCCGGCCAGCGGCTCGCCGGCGTTGGCGGCGAAACCTTCTTCCGGGGGGTCCGAGGGCTCGGGGTGGGAAGGAACGCCGAAATCCATGCCTGAAACTCCTATTCCGTCGAAATATTATCTTCGCCGTCGACCGCCGCCTGCATGGTGTGCCAGGCCAGGGTCGCGCATTTGACCCGGATCGGGAATTCCCTGACCCCGGATAGCATCTTCAGGCGGTCGATCGCGTCTTCGTCGAAATCGCCCAGCCCGGAAAGGTCGAAACCGTCCTTGGTGCACATGTCGTGGAAGCCTTCGTACAGCCGCTTGGCCTCGTCCCTGGTCTTGCCCTTGAGGATTTCCGTCATCATCGACGCCGAGGCCACGGAAATGGCGCAGCCTTCGCCCTGGAACGCGACGTCGGTGATGCGCCCGTCGCCGTCCAGCATCAGATAGACCATCAGCATGTCGCCGCAGATCGGGTTGTTGCCGTGGGCCAGGCACGTCGCGTTTTCCAGGTGGCGGAAATTGCGCGGGCTTTTGCCGTGATCCAGGATCACCTCTTGGTACAGGTCTCTGAGCTCGTCGAACATCAGCCGAAAAACTCCCTCGCTTCGATGAGCGCGTCCGTCAGCACATCCACTTCGTCGCGGGTATTGTAAAGCCCGAACGACGCCCGCGCCGTGGCCACGATGCCGTAGCGTTCCATCACCGGCTGGGCGCAGTGATGGCCGACGCGCACGGCGACGCCGGCGCGGTCGACGAAGGTGCCGAGGTCGTGGGCGTGAATGCCGTCGATGACAAAAGAGACGATCGACGCCTTTTCGCGGGCCTGGCCGATGATCCGGAGCCCCTCGACCGCTTGCAATCGTTCGGTGGCGTACTGCAAGACGCCGGCCTCGTGGGCGGAGATGTTCCCGAGCCCGATGGCGCCGACGTAATCGACGGCGGCGCCGAGCCCGATGGCCTCGGCGACGGCCGGGGTCCCGGCCTCGAAGCGGTGCGGGGATTTCTTGAACGTCGTCTTGTCGAAGGTCACCGACGAGATCATGTCGCCGCCGCTTTGGTAGGGCGGCATGGCGTTGAGCAGGTTCTGGCGCCCCCACAAGACGCCGATGCCGGTGGGACCGTAAAGCTTGTGGCCGGAAAAAACGTAGAAATCCGCGTCCAGGGCCTGCACGTCGACGGCCATGTGAGGCACCGCCTGGCAGCCGTCCAACAGCACGCACGCGCCCTTGTCATGGGCCAAACGGATAACGTCCTCGACCGGAACGATGGTGCCCAAGGCATTGGAGACATGGGTCATGGCAACCATTTTGGTCTTTTCCGAAAGCATTTTTTCGTATTCGCCGAAAAGGAAATTGCCGTCGTCGTCGATGGGCACGACCTTCAGCTCGATGTCCTTTTGCTGGCGCAGGATCTGCCACGGCACGATGTTGGAATGGTGCTCCATGTGCGAGAGGATAACCTCGTCGCCGGGGTTCAGGTTGGCCCCGCCCCAGCTCGCGGCGACCAGGTTGATGGCCTCGGTGGCGCCGCTGGTGAAGACGATTTCGTTAACCGATGGGGCGTTCAGGAACGCCGCCACCTTGCCCCGACTGCCCTCGAAGGCCTCGGTCGAGGTCTGCGACGTCCAATGGACGCCCCTGTGCACGTTGGAATAATAGGTCTCATAGGCCTCGCTCATGGCGTCGAGGACGGGCCTCGGCTTCTGGGCGCTGGCGCCGTTGTCCAGGTACACCAGCGGCTTGCCGTAGACCTTTTGCTTGAGGATCGGAAAATCGGCGCGGATGCGCTTGATGTCGTAGGCGCCGGGGGGGGCGGCGGTGGAATTGTCGCCCGGCGCCGTTTGTTGGGGGTTCGGGGGGGCGATATCGACGACTGTCGATTCCTTGCTCATTCGGCCCTCCATTCCTCGGCCAGGTAACAGGCCGCCGGCAGCCAGTGAACGACCTGATCGGTGATCGCCTGGCGCACGCCTTCGTCGGAAATTTTCTCCAGCGCCTCGCCGATGAACGACTGGACTAAAAGATTTCTCGCCAACGCCTCGGGCACGCCGCGCGACCGCAGGTAAAACAGCACCGTTTCATCCATCTGGCCGGTGGTCGCGCCGTGACTGCATTTGACGTCGTCGGCGTAGATTTCCAGTTCCGGCTTGGCGTCGATTTCGGCTCCGGTGCTGAGCAGCAGCGTCTTGCAGAGCTGATGGCCGTCCGCCTTCTGGGCGTCCTTGTGGACGACGATGCGGCCCTGAAACACGGCCCGCGATTCGTCGTCGAGCACGCCCTTGAAGACCTCGCGGCTGGTGGTGCGGGGCACCAGGTGGTCGATCTGGATGGTGTTGTCGCAGTGCTCGCTGCCGCGCATCAGGTAGGCGCCGTTCAGCGCGCAGTGGGCGTCCTCGCCTTCGAGGCGGACGGAAACCTCGTTCCGCGAAAGCCGCCCGCCGATGGACAGGCTGAAGCTTTCATAGGTCGCATCGCGGGCGACGCGGACGCGGACGGTGCTGATGTGCGTCGCCTCCTTGGCCTCGGCCTGGACCTTGTAATTGCGCAACTGGGCGCCGGGGCCGACGTCGATCTCGGTCACGGAATTGGCGAAATAGGCACCGACGCCCAGGCCCGCGTGGTACTTGATCACCGTCGCCTCGGCCCCTTTCCCGAGGACGATCAGGTTGCGGGGCGAGTAGGCCACCGGGCGGGCGGTCAGGCCGCCGACGAAGATCACCTCGATGGGCGTCTCGACCCGCACGCCTTCCTCGACGTGCAGCATGAATCCGGTATCCATCATCGCCGTGTTCAACTGCACCAGGGAAGACGCTTCCTCGCCGGCAACGGCGCCGAGACGTTCGCGGATCCAGTCCGGCCGGGTTTCCAGAACGTCGCGCAGGCATTCCAGGTGGACGCCGTCGGGCAAGTCGCCGTCGATCCAGAAATTCGGACGCATCCGGCCGTTGACGAACACCAGCCTCGGCCGGCCGCCGGGGTCGGGCAGCAGCGACGGCACCGTATCCAGGACGGCCATGCCGTCCTCGTCGGTGACCGGCTGGTAGCGCGTGTCCTCAAGCGGCCTGAGCCGCGTGTACTTCCACGCTTCGAGCTTGGGCGTCGGCAGGCCGAGCGCCTCGAAACGCTCGATTCCGGATTCGCGCGCCGCCTTCAGCCACCCCAGGCCGGCGCCGGGAAGGCCGGAACGGGCGGCGTCGAAGGATTCGACGAACGGCTGGTTATTCGTGGGTTCGGTGGTCATGAGTGTTTAATTGCCTCGTCGTTTCCAGGGGCGGAATCAGGCCGCCGCCTCGCCGAATTCCGCGTAGCCCTTTTTCTCCAGTTCCAGGGCCAGTTCCTTGCCGCCGGAGCGCTGAATCTTTCCGTGCGCCAGCACGTGCACCTTGTCGGGAATGATGTGATCCAAAAGGCGCTGGTAATGGGTAATGATCAGGATCGAGCGTTCGGGGGCGCGCAGTTTGTTGACCCCTTCGGCGACGACCTTCAGCGCGTCGATGTCGAGGCCGCTGTCGGTTTCGTCGAGGACCGCGAGAGTCGGATTGAGGATCGCCATTTGCAGGATTTCGTTGCGCTTCTTCTCGCCGCCGGAGAAGCCGACGTTGACGGCGCGTTTCAACATGTCCTCGGAAATGCCGAGTTCCTTGGTCTTTTCGCGCATCAGCTTGATGAACTGCATGGCGTCCAACTCGTCCTCGCCGTGGTAGCGGCGGATCGCGTTGAGCGCCTCCTTCAAAAAGGTGGTGTTGGCGACGCCGGGGATTTCCACCGGGTACTGAAAGGCCAGGAAGATGCCCTTGGCGGCGCGTATCTCGGGCTCCAGCCCGGTCAGGTCCTCGCCCCGATAGATGATCCGGCCGCCGGTGATCTCGTAACCGTCGCGCCCGGCGATGACATGGCTGAGCGTGCTTTTGCCGGAACCGTTGGGGCCCATGATGGCGTGGATCTCGCCGGGCTGAACGTTCAGGTCGATCCCCTTGAGGATGGCCTTGCCGTCGACGCTTACGTGCAGGTTCTTGATTTCCAACATTTTTTTTATCTTACTTCTTCCGTTTTTCCTTAACCGGGCGGGCCTAGCCGACGCTCCCTTCCAAACTGATGCCGACCAGCTTCTGCGCCTCGACGGCGAATTCCATGGGCAACTGTTGCAACACCTCGCGGCAGAACCCGTTGACCACCAGGGCCACCGCTTCCTCGGGCGGGATGCCGCGCTGGCGCAGGTAGAAAAGCTGGTCTTCCGAGATCTTCGAGGTCGTCGCCTCGTGTTCGACGATGGCGCTATTGTTCTTGCTTTCGATGTAGGGCACCGTGTGGGCGCCGCATTGGTCGCCGATCAGGAGCGAACCGCACTGGGTGAAGTTCCTGGCCCCTTTGGCCTTGGGCGATATGCGGACCAGGCCCCTATACGACTGATCGGCGCGGCCGGCCGAAATGCCCTTGGAGATGATCCGCGACGTCGTGTTCTTGCCCAGATGGATCATCTTGGTGCCGGTGTCGGCCTGCTGGCAGTTGTTGGTGATGGCGATGGAATAGAATTCGCCGACCGAGTTGTCGCCCTGAAGGATGCAGCTCGGGTACTTCCAGGTGATGGCCGAGCCGGTCTCGACCTGGGTCCAGGAAATCTTCGAATTGCGGCCCCGGCACGCGCCGCGCTTGGTGACGAAGTTGAAGATGCCGCCCTTGCCGTTTTCGTCGCCGGGGTACCAGTTCTGCACCGTCGAATACTTGATTTCGGCGTCGTCCAGGGCGACCAGCTCGACGACGGCGGCGTGAAGCTGGTGCTCGTCGCGCATCGGCGCCGTGCAGCCTTCCAAATAAGACACATAGGACCCCTTGTCGGCGATGATCAGCGTGCGCTCGAACTGTCCGGTGTTCTTGGCGTTGATGCGGAAATAGGTGCTCAGTTCCATCGGGCAGCGGACTCCTGGCGGGATGTAGACGAACGAGCCGTCGGTGAAGACCGCCGAATTGAGGGTCGCGTGCTTGTTGTCCGTATAGGGGACCACGGTGCCCAGATACTTCCTGACCAGGTCCGGGCAACGCTCGACGGCCTCGGAGAAGGGGCAGAAGATGACGCCGACTTCCTCGAGCTTGGTCTTGAAGGTGGTGGCCACGGAAACGCTGTCGAAGACAGCGTCGACGGCGACGCCGGCGAGCCGCTCCTGCTCCTTCAAGGGAATGCCCAGTTTTTCATAGGTCTCCAGCAACTCGGGGTCGATCTCGTCGAGGCTTTGCGGACCGCCGGCGGCGCTTTTCGGCGCCGAATAGTAATACGCGTCCTGATAATCGATGGGGTCGTGGATGACCTTGGACCACCTTGGTTCCGGCATCGTCAGCCAGTACCGATACGCCTTCAGCCGCCATTCCAGCAGCCATTCGGGCTCGTTCTTCCTGGCCGAAATGAAGCGCACGATGTCTTCGTTCAGGCCCTTGGGCGCGGTTTCGGACTCGATGTCGGTGACGAAGCCGTACTTGTACTTCTCTTCCGTCAGATCCTTGACCTGTAGGAGCGTTTCCGTCGAGGCAGCCATGTTCAAATAATCCCTGTCACTTCTTCTTTAAGCCTGCGCCCTTTGGCGCGGGTTGACGCGGCGCAGGCGTTCGACCTCGGCGGCGAGGATGGCGGCGGCGAAATCGACTTCTTCCCCGGTGGTGAAGCGCCCGAAGCTGATGCGGACAGAGGCATGGGCCATCTCGTCGCCGAGGCCCAGCGCCTTCAAAACGTAGGACGGTTCCACCGACGCCGAGGTGCAGGCGGAACCGGTGGAAATCGCCAAATCCTTCAGCGCCGCCATCAGATCCTCGGCCTGGACGCCGGAAAAGCTGAGGTTCAGGTTGCCGGGGATGCGGCTGTCCATGGAGCCGTTGACGGCGGTGTCGGGAATGGCGGCCATGACGGCGGCGAGGAACCGGCCGCGAAGGGCGAGCAAACGGAGCGCCTCGTCCTCCATCTCCCGGGCCGCGATGGCCGCCGCCTCGCCGAGGCCGACGCAAAGGGGCGCCGGCAGGGTGCCGGAGCGCATGCCCCGCTCCTGGCCGCCGCCCGAGATCATCGCCTCCAGGCGCACCCGGGGGCGGCGGCGCACGTAAAGGACGCCGATGCCCATGGGCCCGTAGGCCTTGTGTCCGGAGATGCTCATCAGGTCGATGGTCATGGCTTCGACGTCGAGCGGTATCCTGCCCGCCGCCTGGGCGGCGTCGGTGTGGAAGAAGGCGCCCTCCTCGCGGCAGATGGCGCCGATCTCGGCCACCGGCTGGATGACCCCGATCTCGTTGTTGACGGCCATGACCGAGACCAGGACCGTGTCGCCGGTCACCGCGTTCCGCAACTGGTCGAGGTCGATCAAGCCGTCGGCGGCGACCGGCAGAACGGTGACCCCGAAGCCTTCCCTCTCCATGGCGGCGCAGGCTTCGAGCACGCATTTGTGCTCGGTCGCCACGGTGACGATGTGGTTTTTGTCTTTTTGATTTCCCTGTCCGGGCTGCGCCCGTCCGCGCCTCTTGCCGTGAAACCGCGCCACGCCCTTGATCGCCAGGTTGTTGGATTCCGTCGCCCCTGAGGTAAAGATGATTTCGCGTTCCTCGGCGCCGATCAGGGCGGCGATTTGCCGGCGCGCCTTTTCCACCGCGTCGGCGGCCTCCCAGCCGTAGAAGTGATTGCGCGAATGGGGATTGCCGAACTTGTCGCCGAAAAAGGGCGCCATAGCCTCGACGACCCGGGGGTCCGTCGGCGTCGTCGCCTGGTAGTCCAGGTACACGGGCCGGCCCTTTTTTCTGCTTCCGTTGGTTTTAACGTTGGCGTTCATCGGATTTTCCGCTTTCCCCGCGCTTTACCCCGGAATAGGCCCGGACCCGTGCACCGAGGACGGATTGCCGGTCAACGCAAGCGCCCGGAAAATGGCTTCCCGGGCCTCGGGACGGACCGCCGTGGTCGCGTTGTGGTCCATATAGACAGGATTTTCCATGCCCATCGCAGAGTCCGCTGAGGTTAAAGACTTGAGCTTTAAGTCCGGCTTACTGGGCCGCGGCGACGGGCGTGTCCTGCTCGCGGCGGTACAATTCGCCGCTGGTGCCGAGCACGCGATTTTCGACCACGTCGGCCAGGGTGACCGAACTCAGATAAAGGTAGATCTTATTGCCCAGTTCCTCCCACAACTCGTGGGTCAGGCAACGGCTCTTGTTGGTTTTGCAGCCGACCGGCGATCCCGGCGTGCACCGGGTCGTCTTGATCTGCTCGTCGACGGCGAGAACGATGTCGGCGATGCGGGTTTCCTCGGCCGTGTGGGCCAGCAGGTAGCCGCCGCCGGGGCCGCGGACGCTCTTGACCAGGCCGCCGCGGCGCAACTTGCCGAAAAGCTGTTCCAGGTAGGAAAGCGATATTTCCTGGCGCTCGGCGACGTCGGCGAGGGCGATCGGCTTGTTGTCGAAATGGGCCGCGATATCGACCATGGCCATCACGGAATATCGTCCCTTGGTACTGAGTTTCACGCCAAATTCCTCCTTACTGACGGGCCCTTAAGTCCGGCGGGGGGGCCGGAAAAAAACCGTTATCCGGCCTCGCCGCCGCGCTTGCGCGGGGCCGTCCGGCCGCTGTTGTCCGATTTCCCTTCGAGTTCTTCGACCCGTTTCATCAACGTCGTCACTTGGCCACGCAGGCTTTCGATCGACTGCAGCACCGGATCGGGGCAGCCGTCGGCGGGGGTGCCGTAGGGCTGGAATTCCTTCGCCTGGCGCTTGTCGCGGGGCATCACCACCTGGGCCGGGATGCCGACGGCGGTGACAAACGCCGGCACGTCCTTGGTGACCACCGAGTTGGCGCCGACCCGGGCCCCCTCGCCGATGGTGATGGGGCCGAGCACGGCGGCGCCGGAGCCGATGATGGCCCCGTCCATGACCGTCGGGTGGCGTTTTTGTCCGACCTGCTTGTCGGAATCCACCGACGGCGAGATGCCGCCCAAAGTCACCGAATGATAAAGCGTCACGTCGTCGCCGATGATCGAGGTTTCGCCGATGACGACGCCGGTGCCGTGGTCGATGACGAAACGGCGCCCGATCACCGCCGCCGGGTGGATCTCGAGGGCGGTGACGATCCGGCCGAGGTAGGACAGGAACCGCGCCAGGGTGCGCAGTTTCTTGTTCCACAGCCAGTGGGACAGCCGGTGAACCGCCAGGGCATGGTAGCCCGGATAGCACAGCATGATCTCCAGCCCGCTCCGGGCCGCCGGGTCGCGGGCCTTGAAGGCGTCGATGTCCTCGCTGAGTGTCTTGAAAATCATTTTTTTCCCAACCGTTTTAGTATTACCCTTAAAAAAACAGGCGTTTAGGCTTTGCGGAAACCCGTCCATACGTGGTAAACAACGCCCCTCGAACCGGGGCCCCAAAGGCTACCCAGTATATAGGATGCCCGACTAGAATGGTCAAGATTAGCAGGTTAAATTGCTTCTAAATCGCAATACCCGGCGTTTCATTTCCAAACCCAGCGCTTGGATATAGCGAAACCCAGGCTCCGAGAGGTCCGAAAAGCGCCGATGCCAGAAGTGATTTTCAATGGCCCCGATGGCCGCCTGGAAGGCCGTTATCACCAGTCAAAACGCCCCAACGCGCCGCTGGCGCTGCTTTTGCACCCGCACCCGCAGTACGGCGGCACCATGAACAACAAGGTCATTTTCTCCCTCTATCAGAATTTCATGCGCCGCGGGTTTTCGTCGCTGCGGTTTAATTTCCGCGGCGTCGGGCGCTCCCAGGGGCAGTTCGATAACGGCCAGGGGGAGCTCAGCGACGCCGCCTCGGCGCTGGACTGGATGCAGAGCCGCAACCCCAACACCAGCACCTGCTGGATCGCCGGTTTCTCCTTCGGCGCCTGGGTCGCCATGCAGCTGATGATGCGCCGGCCCGAGATCAGCGGCTTCATCTCCATCGCCCCGCCGGCCAGCCAGCACGACTTTTCCTTCCTGGCGCCGTGCCCGGCGTCGGGCATGATCATCCACGGCGACAAGGACGAAGTGGTGCCCCAGTCGTCGGTGGACAAGCTGGCGCAGAAGCTGCAGAAGCAGAAGAACATCAAGATCGATTACCGCATCATCGAGGGCTCTGACCACTTCTTCATGGACCACCTGGAGCCGCTCAACGAGCACGTCAACGACTACCTGGACAAGATGCTGTCGAAGGCGGCTTGAGGGCGGTTCATGGGCGCGGCTGCCGCGGCTTTCCAAGCCCACCGGGTGCGTTGCCCGATGCTTGCCATACGCCGGCATCACCACGCATCGGGCGCCTTTCCGGATGAACTTGGCCGGATGAACTTGGGGAGCCGCCGTATGGGATCCCTATGTTGGATTTCATCCACTGGGTATACGGAAAAGAAGAAGGTTCCACACTTCGATGGCTCAAGCCTTGCGAGTGTAGATCAACTGGCAGCGGCGGCATCGAACCTTTTCGACGTTACCACTGTCACCGAAGCCGAAAGTCGTTTCAAGGACCTGAAAATTATGAAGCCCAAGCCGACATAACAAACGACCGATAATGCCAAGGATGTCCAATTGTTTGTCTCCATTTTCGAGCATCGGCGGACACGGAGAGTATAGTCCAATCCGCGCATTCCGCCGCACGGAAGGACCCGATGGCCTCGGCAACGCCAGCCCAATGATCACTCCGGAAACTCCGAACGCCTTACGGTTTCCATCAGTTCCGCTTCACGTCCGAACTTGGCCGCTTTCTCGGCCAGATAGGGACGCAAACCCGTGCTCCGCAATTCACCCAGGATCATGCCCTTATCGTCCTCTCCTTCCTGCTCGAAGGTGAAGAGATTCTGGAGCGTGATGATGGTTTCCTCCATGCCGGCGATCTCGGTGATGTACGTCACTTTCCGCGTGCCGTCCCGAAGCCGCTCCACCTGAACGATCAGATCAAGCGCCGAGGCGATTTGTTTCTGCACATTGGCCGAGGGCAACTCGAAACCGGTGATGGCGACCATGTCCTCGAGCCGGGTCAAGGCGTCGCGCGGAGAGTTGGCGTGGATGGTGGACATTGACCCGGCGTGACCCGTGTTCATCGCCTGCAGCATGTCGAAGGCTTCACCGCCCCGTACTTCCCCCAAGATGATCCTGTCAGGCCGCATGCGCAGGCAATTGATGACCAAATCGCGCTGCGTCACCCGACCCATGCCTTCGAGGTTGGGGGGCCGTGTTTCGAGTTGGCAGACGTGCGGCTGTTGAAGTTGGAGTTCGACGGTGTCCTCCACGGTAATGATGCGCTCGCCAGAGTCGATCTCGTTGCTGAGCGCGTTCAGCATCGTGGTCTTGCCGCTCCCCGTTCCGCCGGAAACCAGAATGTTGCATCGGCAGTTGGCGAAAATGGCCAATGCCTTGGCGGCCTCGGGCGAAAGCGCCCCTAGAGAAACCAAGTCATCGAGCGCAATCTTTTCGCGGTAGAATTTTCTTATCGTCAGGATCGGTGACTTGATCGACAGGGGAGGAATGATGATGTTGACACGCGAGCCGTCTTCCAGGCGCGCGTCGCAGATGGGGCTGGCTTCATCAACGCGGCGCCCGACCCTGGTGGCAATCCGCGTACAGATGTTCATCAACTGGACCTGATCGCGGAAACGAACATTGGTCAGTTGGATTTTCCCCGCCAGCTCCACGTAAATCCGGTCGTATCCGTTGACCATGATGTCGGTGATGTCGTCCCGGGAAATCAGGATATCAAGCGGCCCCAACCCGAGCAGGTCGCGGATGAGGTCCGCCGTCACCTCCGCTTCCTCTTCGGCCAACAGGGCCAGTTCCAGGCTTTTGATAATCTCTTCGATAAAAAAGGAGATTTCCCTGCGTTTCTCCTCTTCCTCCAGTTTTCTGAGTTCCGCCAGGTCCAGTTCATCGACGAGGATATCGAAGACCTTGACCTTGACGTCCTCGATGAATTCGAGGCGTTCCTTGGTCATCGCCGTTGCCTGGTCTTGGCTCTTGTCGGGTTCCCGCGGTTGCGGGGACGGCGCCTCGCTTTCCTGGGTTTCATCGGCTAAAGCGGCGGTTTCCGGCGTTTCCTCGAGTTCCAGGACATTCACCTCCGGCTTCAACAGGCTAAGATGCCTGCGAAGAGTTTCGCCGTGATCCTCGCGAAGTCGGCTTACTCGTTTGCCAAATTTCGGCATCAGGATTCCCCGGGCAGAATCCGAAGGCACTCATCCACCTTCTGGACAAGTCCCTCTTCTGAAAACGGCTTGGCAAGGATGTCGTCGGCGCCGGCACTTTCCGCTCGTTTCAGGAAATCGGGGTCTCCCGTCGGCCCGCCAGCCGAGATGGCCAGGATGATTGGCGCTGGATCGTCCTGCTTCAACTCGGTGATCGTTTCGAAGACATCTTTTCCCGGCATGATTATGTCGGTCACGATCAGATCGAAGGGCTCGGCCTTCTGGCGCTTGATCGCTTCATCGCCGTTTTCGGCCTCGTCGATCTCGTGTCCCGCCCCGGTGAGGATTTCCCGTATGGTGAAACGGGCCAGTTCCTCGTCGTCGACGACCAAAATGCGCGCCATGACCTATTTTCCTCCTGGATCGCCCTTATAATAATAACACTAGGTGTTTAGTGGATAGAATCTAGAACCAGCCCTTTTTCACTTTACACTTCGGACATATGCGCTCACCGACGTGTTCCGACATGAACTCCTCGCCGCATTTGAGGCATTTGCGGAGCTTCGGCTCACTCGGGCGGTCCGGTTCCGGTTTAAGTTTGGAGCGCTGTGACACGTTTTGGAAAAACTCTCGATCCGCTTTTCGGCTTTCGAGCCCCTAATTGCCCCGCTTCTCATTACGCTAAAGGCAACCGACGTTATCCCGATTGCTGGCTCGAATGAAGTAGTATTTTCGAGTTCGTCGTGGGGGCGTCAGCCATTCAACGTGGCTGTGGCGCAACGATGGAATCCACGTGATGGCGAATTTATTTCGTTATTGCCGGGAACGGAAACTCCGTCAATCAATCTTGGGCCGCTCATTCTCCAAGTTGGTTTTCACACAGCCTGGACCCGAAGCGGACATTCGTTGGATCACGGGGCGTTGGATCGCGGGGCGTCAATGCCGGGTTCCGTCGCCGCCTTTGCGGCGGTTACGATTAGCGTCGGTGAGCCTGGGGTCTTATCGTCCGGGCACGATCAAACCCGGAACGCTCCAAGTATATGAATTAGAGGGCGATTGACGTTTCAAATTGATTCAATTTGGCTGACGCAAACCCCTAGGGCTAACGCGATGACTTTTTGTTCTTGGCGGCCGCTTTCTTTGCGGCCTCCTTCTCGGCGGCTTTCTTGTCGGCCGCCTCCTTGGCCAGGCGCAACGCCCGCAGGCTGGCCACTTGTTCCGCCCTCTCCTGGCGCGCTTTTTCCTTTTCCTTCAGGGCCTGCTTGTTCTTCTTCTGGGTTGCGGCGAACTGTTCCTCGGCCCTCGATTTTACCGACTTCAGCATTTCGGCAATCCTCTGCTTCAGTTAAGAGGCGTCACGGTTGAAAACTTTCGTCCCGGAGCGCGGGCGGGACCGCCAGCGGGCTGGTGCGCGGGGTCGGCGACGGCACGGCGCATGGCGCCGTTTGTTTTATTGTTCGCCGTATTTATTTTTGTCGACAAGAGGCGCGGAGGACCGAAGGTCCGACAGGGAAACAAAAGGAATGACCGCGTACCGGTCCGCCCACTTCCTTCGCTCCGCCGGGCGATCTTTGAAGGCCGCGTCGCCGGCGGCGAACGGCGGCCGCCCCCAAGGTTAAGTCGGGGGCGGCGCCTTGCGTAGCTATTCGACGATGGACAGGTTCTCGGCCGAAGATTTGCCGTTCTGTCCGGGCTGAAGCTCATAGGAAACCTTCTGCCCTTCGTTGAGAGTCGTCAGTCCGGCGCGCTCGACGGCCGAAATGTGGACAAAAGCGTCTTTCGAGCCGTCTTCCGGCTCGATGAACCCGAAACCCTTGGCCGGGTTGAACCATTTTACAGTACCAGTAGCCATAGTAATTTCCTCTAACAAGAATCTTGATTACGCGCCTCACACCATGCGACGGCGCGGTCGTTTCAACGCTCACATTGTCAGGGGATAACTAAGCTAATCGGTGTACTGGTTATTTAGATAACACAAAACAAATGCAACACGTATGGGGGATTATGTAGAGGATAATCCGGAGAAGTCAATGACCCGCGAGGCCCGGCGGGGATACCGGACACCCGCCTGACGACGCTGTTCGGGAAACCTCGGGCTTCCGGGCTTCATCCCTGGGTCCGTTCGCGGGGTAACCCTAGGGCAACAGGGCCGCTCCTTCCCTGCCGTGATAAAAACCGTTCGAGAACGGCGCCAAACCGGCAAGCGCCTGCAGCCGCCGACGGCCATCATCTGCCGTTCGTTTGCCGTCGAGAACGTCCCGGAAAACCTCGGTGACGGCGACCATATCGACGCCGTGCGGCCACAGCCGGAAAGCCCCGATACCCATCTCCCGGAGCTCGTCGAGTTCGCCGATCAGGTTCAACACCGTATGGGAAAGCGTCTGGGTGCCGTTGACGGAGAGGAAAGCTTCCCCGTCGAGGGTCTCGACGCTCATGCCGTCCCGATCCTCGGCGCAGACGTATTGACAGCCGTCCTTATGCAGGCCGTGGGCGCGGGCGTGGTAGCAGCGCGCCGAAATCGCCAGCGGCACGCGCCCGAATACCTGTACCTCCAATTCCAGGGCGGCGGATTTTGCCAGCGCCGCCAACGGCTGTGACGACAGTTCCCAGGGCAGCGACACCCGGCTTGCCCCTTGGCTCGCCAGATATTCCAGCGTGCCTTCGTTATAGACGTTGACGAAGGGCCCGATGACGTGAGGGCGCCCGGCCAGCAGGGCGGCGCTGCCGATGTCGTTGGCTTCGATGAACAGACTCCGCTCGCCGGCAAGGGCCTTGACGGCGTCCATTTCCCGTTCGTTCAGGATCAGCGCCAGCGTCGAGTGAACGACCTGTTTGCCGCCGCGCCGGAGGCGTTCGACCACCGCCGGCAGATAAGGATCGAAAAACGACGCCCGTTTCGAACACACCACCTCGCCCACGTAGACTGCATCGAGCGGCGCCTCATCGGCAATGCGGAAATAAAAATCGCGTTTTTCCTCGGCCCCCCAGTTAAACAGCACCGGACCAAGAGAGAGTGTCGCTGTCATCCCGCCTTCCGATCAATGCCAACTTTTGTGATAGGCGCCGGCGGTGTGCCGCTGACCCTCGGTCATGGCGTCCAATTCGCCGACCGGCGCCGTATCGCCACGGGCCGCCGCATCGACGGCGCGGCGGAATGCCGCCACGACCCGGCTGACATAGGCGCGGCCGCGCTGCCGGCCCTCGATCTTCAAGGCGCGGACCCCGGCCGCGGCCAGTTCGGGAAGCATCGCCAGGACATTGAGCGAGGACGGCTCCTCGAACAGATAAGAGGCGCGGCCATGGGTCACGAAACGCCCCTTGCACAGTGTCGGGTAACCCGCCGCTTCATCCTCGGAAAACACGTTGAGGGTAAAATCGCCCAGACGCGAGACCAGGTCGCCGTTCCGCCTTTCATAGCAGACGTGGCTGGCCGGCGAACATACGCCATCGGTGTTTGGCGATTGACCGGTTACATAGGAGGAAAGAGAACACCGGCCTTCCGCCATCACGCACATTCCGCCGAAGGCGAAGACCTCCGTTTCGACGGGAATCCGGGAGTTGAGGCCGGCGATTTCCGAAACCGTCAGCACCCGGGGCAATACCACGCGCTTGACCCCGAAGGACCGGTGATAAAAGCGTATGGCATCGGCGTTGGAAGCCGACGCCTGAACCGACAGGTGGCGGCGCAGACGAGGATGCGACCGCTGGGCATAATCGAGCAACCCGATGTCGGCGAGAATCACGGCATCCGCGTCCAGCGCCGCGGCGTCGTCGATGGCGCGGCGCCACGGGCCGGGGTTGCCGGCCCGGGCGTAGGTGTTGACGGCGACGAAAACGCCGCACCCGCGTTCGTGGGCGTAGGCAACGCCGTCCGCCATCTCGTCGCGGCTGAAATTAAGGCCGGGAAAGTTGCGGGCGTTCGTCTCGTCGGCGAAGCCGGCATAGACGACATCGGCGCCGGCGTCCACCGCCGCCCTCAGGGCGGCCGGATTGCCCGCCGGGCAGATGAGTTCCAGTCGGGCGGCCGTCATTTGCCTTTTGTTCCTCGCCGACGCGACCGCCGGGCTGGGAGGCGGGAGTCCCGTTGCCCGCGCAGCTCGGCCACTTCTTCCCGAAGTTCCCGCAGTTCGGCGGCCTGCGCCTGGTGGCGGTCGGCTATGGGCGCCAGCACCGCGCGCCTGAGGATTCCGAGGTCCCTGTCCATGCGGGCGAGGATGGCCGCGGCCCCACCGACGATACGTCCCGCCGGCCAAGCCAAGGGTCCCAACACCGACAGGATGTCGTCCAATACATCGATACCGGCGCCATCGATGGCGTTGCGGAGCGTCACCACTGCCTCCGTATCACCCTCGACGACGAGGTCGCGGGAGAAAAACAGGGCGTCGCCATCGAGCTTCCCTTCGAGCAGCCGGATCAATGTCAGCAAAGGACCTCGGATCGTCGCCGTCGGCGTCTCCGTTTGGGGGTCTTTGGCGACCGCCACCAGGCTCGGCGGCGGCGAAGGCCGCAGCAGAAAGCCGAAAGACAGGTCCACCGGGTCGATCAGGAAGGTACATTCCGCCAGCCCCGCCAAGCGATCGAACAGGCCGGGATGACGACGGCTGATAATTGCCATGACGACGTCGAGAAACGGCTGCAACAACACCGGCGGCAGCGGGCTGAGCGCGATACCCGCCAGCAAGACCGGCGATAGGGGCGGATTGCCGTGGGTCAGACTCTTCATATTGAACGCACTTGATATTGAACGCACTTACCCGCCCGTGGAAGAGACCTTCCCCTCCACTGGTTGCGGCATGGTGGCACATCACCGCCCATGAGCCCTTGATTTAAGTCAACCCTGGCGCTTTGTGCGGAAAGCAGTTTCGATGACAACATGCCGAACTCCATAATTAAGTAAGGCCCCCGGAACTGCCGGCTGATCATTCTGACGGAACAATGCTATGGTCAGTCCATTGACACCGATGATCGGGAAGCCCCATGAGCAAGAACGACAATAGCACCCTCGACTACGACGGCAAGGATGCCGTTGTGACCTGGGACGGACGGCTGTGTATCCACGTCGCCGAGTGTGGGCGCGCGCGCGGCGACCTGTTTGTCACCGGGCGCAAGCCCTGGTGCGACCCGGACCGCGCGCCCGCCGACGAGATAGTCGACGTGATCGAACGTTGCCCCACCGGGGCGCTGACCGTGCGGTGGAAAGACGGAAACGAAGCGGAAAGCGCGGACAAGAAGAATGTTGTGGTCATCGCCAACAACGGACCCCTCTACGCACGGGGGAATCTGGAGATCGACGGCGCCAGCGACGACATGCCGGGAGTTCGCTTCCGGGCAGCCCTATGCCGTTGTGGCCGGAGCGGGAACAAACCGTTCTGCGACAACAGTCATGAGGACGCTGGATTCAGGGAGCGGGGCGCCATCGGCGATAGAGGCCAGGCTCTTGAGTCCGAAGGTGGGCCCCTCCGGATCAAGCGCGTAAAGAACGGCCCACTGTTCGTATCGGGGAACCTGACAATCCTGGCCGGCGGCGGCCGAGCGGCATGGCAAGGCACGGAGGCCGTCTTTTGCCGCTGCGGCGGTTCGCAAAACGCCCCCTTCTGCGATGGGACTCATGCCACCAATGGCTTCGAGGCCGATTGAGGAGTTGACGATGAGGAATCACCAGAAGACGAAGGCCGAGGACCTACACTACCTAGAGGCCGGTGACATGCATCCGGCAAATACGTACTTTCATTTCTCTTTTGCCAACTACTACGACCCTAGGAACATGAACTACGGGGTCCTGAGGGTGCTGAACGACGACAACGTGAAGCCCCATAGCGGCTTCGACACCCACCCTCACAGTGAAATGGAAATCTTCAGCTATGTCGTCGATGGCAAGCTCACCCATCGCGACAGCGCCGGCAACCATGAGATTCTCTCGCGCGGAGACGCGCAGTGCATCTCGGCGGGGACCGGCGTGACCCATTCGGAGCTGAATGAGCAGGATGATTGGTGCCGCTTCCTCCAGATTTGGATTGTGCCCGGGTCCAGAGGCTTGCCAGTCAGATACGATCTCCACAGGTTTTCGCCCGAAGACAGGAAAAACAAACTCCTGCACGTCATTTCCGGCCCCGCGAACAGAGCCGGCGCTTGCCTCTATGTCTGTCAGGACATCAACGTTCACGTGTCCGAGTTGACCGACAAGGGCGCAAGGGTATCTTACGTCTTGAACGAAGATCGCCAAGCGTACATCTACTGCTTCGAAGGAGGGGTGGACATTGACCGGCACGCCTCCCTGACGGAGCGCGATTCACTGAGGGTACGTGGTGACGCCAGCCTGGAGTTCTCACTCGCCACCGACAAGGCGCACTTCATCATCATTGAGATGCCCCTGGAGGCCTCCGCGTGAGCAGCCAAGTTCCGAAGTTCCGGGTCGCGGCAGGGAAACGGGTTACCCCGCTCCCCCCGCGCCGATCACGGCGTGCGGCTTTGTTCGGGGGCTTCGACGGTACTATGCACCCGTCCGACTCCTCACAGCCGTGCGGGAGCGGCAGGCGCCGTGGCCGCTGTCCGACGCAAGGCGGACCGCGAGCGCCGACGTGGTTCCCTGATCAATGGCAAGAACGTAATTGGACATGGCGCATTATTAGGCTGGATTAGGCTGGCCTCTGTTTTAAACCAAGGCGCGGTTCAAGAGCGTTTCGGATCGGGCTTATTTCCGGCGAGCCTGAACCAGGAGACCGACAATCGTCTCGTCGCCGAGCGCCTTGCACGCCTCCAACCGATGCAGGCCTTCGACAAGGACAAAACGCTTGCCGTCCCGACGAACCCATATCGGGGTCAGTTGACCTTCCTCCAGCATACTCTCGGCGATTTCGTTGACGACCTTGGGATTAAGCGTTTTTTGCCGCTTGACCGGCACATATATGTCCTCAATCTTGAGGATCTGGTTCTCCATCAACATGTTGTTGAAGCGCCTTTGTTCCTCATAGTGTCCTCGGGCCGGGCGGCCAGCCATGCCACGTTGTCCGGAAAAGCGCCCACCTATCCACCGTCCCGAGTGGGAAATACGGGATTTTCAACAGGTACGAATTACCAAGCAACGCCAACAAACGGAATAATGACGTTAGCTTTTCCGGGCTAAAGACGGAAGTGCTGAATTTCCGGTTTTAGCTATCAGCCGAAGTTACCGGCTTTGCCATTTCACCACCGCTTTCGGGTGAACGGCGGACATCCGGCGCCATGATGTCCGCTCTTCCCCCGAGACCGTGTTTACTTCCGCTAATAGCGGACATTAGAACGGTGTCAAAGGTTACAAACGAGCCGTTGAGAAACCTCTTTTACGTCTATCCTATTTTCCGTTGATACAAGGGGACTGCCCGTGTCGCGGTTTAACGGTTAGAATTTGTTAGTGAACGAGAGGACGGTTGGCGCATGTCAGACGAGATCAGCTTGATCGGATTGGGCCGCATGGGGCGGAATCTTGCTGCCAACATGATGGAGCACGGCATCGCGGTGCAGGCTTGGGACCAATCGGCTAACGTCCGCACCGAAGTGGGGACCTTTCTTCCGGACCTTCCTTTAAGTGGCGATATTGAAGAATTGATTGAGTCCCTATCTCCTCCGCGCTGTGTAATGTTGATGGTTCCCAGCGGCGACGCGGTGGAGCAATGCCTGACAACCCTCTCTGGCCTTCTGGGACGGGGGGACGTCATCATCGATTGCGGCAACTCCCATTATAAAGATACCGAACGCCGACAGGACTCCCTATCGAGCCAGGGCATTCATCTTTTGGGGCTTGGTGTTTCAGGGGGTCTCGACGGGGCCCGCTACGGGCCGTCACTCATGGCCGGCGGACCAGCGGCGGCCTGGCAGCGGACAAGTCCGATGCTGGAAACCATCGCCGCCCGTGCCGAAGGTGAACCCTGTGCAGGCTACCTCGGCGAAGGAGGCGCGGGGCACTTCGTCAAAATAGTTCACAACGGCATCGAATACGCGATTATGCAGATTCTCGCTGATGTTTTTGATGTCCTGTCTAAAGGATGCGGAATGCCGGCCGAAGAGATCGCCAAAACTTTCCATGCCCTCAACTCAGGCGCGACGGCCGGTTTTCTGGTCGAGGCATCGGAGCACGTTGCCGGCAGCCGGGATGAAGCCGGAACGGGCTTCCTGGTCGATTCCGTTGACGACCGGGCCGACCAGAAGGGAACCGGACATTGGGCTGTCGAGGCGGCTTTTGACCTGGGCGTTGCCGTGCCGACGATCGCAGCGGCGGTACAGTTTCGCATCTTGTCCGCAGAGGACCGTTTGCGGAGCGACGCCATGGAGAATATGGCCGGAGATGCACTTCATCACTCTCTTTCGCCCGACGACGTGATTCCCCTGATCGGTTCCGGCGTCGCTTGCGCGATGGCGAGTGCGTTTGCACAAGGCTTTTCTCTGATTGGCGCGGCGAAGGACGACTTCGGTGCCAAAATTGATCGGCGCCGCGTCGCACTGCTCTGGCGTTCAGGCTGCATTCTGCGAGGCGAAATGGTGCATAGAATTGCCGACAGCCTGGATTCCGAACCGGAGTGTTTCGATTTCCTCCGGTCTGATTGGTTTCAACCGCTGGTCGCTAAGGGCATTGAACCGTTACGCGCCCTGTTGACGGCCGCCTTATCTGTAGGCCTGCCTGTGCCGGGCCTTTCCTCGGCTGCTGGATATGTCGACGCCCTTAGCCAGTCGCGGCTTTCGACCCGATTTATCCAACTGCAACGTGACTACTTTGGTGACCACGGTTTTCGCCGCATCGGGCAAGACGTGTTGGTTCACGGCCCCTGGCATCGAGACGACGATCCGTGAAGCCACCGAACCGCATCGTGCTGATGGGGGTATCGGGCGCAGGCAAGACGACCGTCGGCCGCCTTTTGGCGGCTAAACTCAGTGGCTTATTCGTTGATGGCGACGACCTGCACCCTCAAGCCAACGTTGACAAAATGAAGCATGGGATCGCCCTCACGGATGACGATCGCTGGCCGTGGTTGGACCGGGTGGCCCAGGTGATTCGGGAGCACGATGGCACAAGACCCCTTATCGTTGCCTGCTCGACCCTAAAAAGGAGTTATCGCCGGCGGTTGGGTAAAGACTATTACCTCATATACCTTAAGGGGACTTCGAGCGAAATTGCCCGGCGTTTACAGGATCGTGACGATCATTTCATGCCGATTTCGCTGCTTGAAAGCCAATTCGAGGCGCTTGAGGAACCCGATAATGCTCTCGTGCTGGATCTGGACCAGTCGCCTCATGAGATTGCCGAGAAGATAATTCTCGCGCTGTCATAACAGACACTACCCGTGATTGGCCTTTGTCTCAGTGTATGGAAACCGCTGGTTTTCGGCACACCCCCGACGGTGAAATAAATATTTGAATTTCACGGATTTGGTATTTATCTGGGAAATGTCGGATCAGGAGTCTTTTCGGAACCCCAAAAGGCTTCCCCCGTCTCCCGGCTTTGATTATTTTCATTGCCTGAGTGAACCGTCGGCTCTCCTTCAAGAAAACGGCTGGTCTTTATTTGCTGGACCGAGACACTGATGCTTTCGTACTCCGTTGTCATTCCTTGTTATAACGCCTCTGAAACCCTGGAGGAGGCTCTGCGCCATGTAGAGCGGCTTAGTCCGCTCCCCGACGCCGTTATGGTTGTCGATGACTGCTCGAGCGACAGATCGGCTGAGATCGCGCGGCGCTTCGAAGGCGTCACCGTCATCGAACTCGCTGAGAACCAGGGTGCCTGCCGAAGCCGGAACGAGGGTGCTAAACAGGCCGAGACGGATTTGCTCCTGTTTCTGGACAGCGACTGTTACCTGAGTTCCGAGGCGTTTCAAGGAGCCCTTAGAAAGATGACGGAAGACGCCTCGATCTGCGGGCTCATGGGGCTACGTTCCCGCCATACGCCACGCGGTCCCTTCGCCGGGAAGTACAAGAACTATATGCACAATCTCGAATTCCTCAGTTGGGGAAACCCGCCTCCGGGAATCAACTCAAGCTGCTTTTTGATTCGGCGTGCGGCGTTTCTGGAGATCGGCGGATTTGACGAATCCTTTGGCCATATTCCGACCGAGGACAACGAGTTCTATTTTCGGCTTCTCGATCATGGACATACGATGCCCTATAGCGAGGCGTTCTCGTTTATCCATGACAAACCCTTGTCGTTGCCTAAGCTTTTTCGGGATGACAGGCTGCGGGCGGCGGCGATCATCCAGAATAGGCGAGGAAAGCTCGGCACGCCGGGCCGGACCTGGTCGGTTGCGGAATTGCTGGGCTGGGGAATTGAAGTGCTTTCCGGCGCCACCATAGTGTTGCTGCCGCTGGCCGCTATCGTTGTCGGTCTTTATCTGATGGCGTTTGACGGAATGGATCTGCTCCGGGAACTTGTTGTTCTTTTCCTTGTGGTGTGGGCTTGCAGCTTGGCCGTGTTCGGTATTTATCTCGGCAAAAAGCTGGCCTTCGCGATTCGCGAAAGAGGTTTGTTGTTTGGCGCCGGCCTTTTTTTCTTCCGGGCGATCGAAATGGTTGCCGCGTCAGTCGGTATGCTCCTCGGTTTATTGCCGCCAAACCAAAAGGAAGAAACCCGGTGGAAACAACCCGGTTTGGTCAAGAATGCGCTTGACTATGCCCGGACGACAACTCGTATTGTCAACAAGGACGGGCCGCCGCTTCACCTCATCTTCTTCATCACCAATCTTTGCGATTTCCGTTGTGAACACTGTTTCCTGGTGACTAACGGCGAGCTTAACGACAAGACGCGGCCGCAATTGACGCTTGAGGAAATCGACCGCATTGCCCACTCCGTCCCGGATCTGGTCGCCTTGTCCCTGACCGGTGGCGAACCATTCCTGCGCAAAGACCTGCCGGAGATCGTCAGGAGTTTCGTTCGCCACACGAATGTCAAAACATTGAACCTGGTCACCAACGGCGCCCGCGTGGAGAGAATCCTTCCCCAGATCGGGTCGATCCTGAAGGACGCCGACTTGAGCGTCTTCCTGACCATTTCGTTCGACGGCGGCGAGGAAGGCCACAACCGGATCAGGCGCAAACCGAAAGCCTTTTCCCAAGCCCTGGAAACTCTCGATACGCTCCTGCAACTCAGCGCCCGGCACTGGAACCTGGCGATTGGCGTTAATTCGACCTTCATCGGCACGAACTTTGACGACCTCATGGCGCTCTACGACGTGCTGGAGGCGACACCTCCCGATTACGCAACGCTCAATTTGATGCGGGGAATCGATTGGCGAGACCGGCCCGTCGAGCTGAACATGGTCGAATATCTCGAACTTTACCGCCGCAAGGATCGGCTTCACAAAGCTTCGGACGGCCGACGAACGCTCTTGCAATCCGTGATGAAGGCTAAGGATACCGTAATGGCCCATGCGCTGGCCCAGACCTATGAACAGAATGCCTCCCTTTATTCTTGTTACGGCGGACAACTGTTAGGCGTTCTGAAGGACAACGGCGAACTGTTCGCTTGCGAACAGTTGAACACTCCCTTTGGCAACGTTAGGGAGGCCGGATACGATCTTTCGAAGGTATGGGAATCGGCACAGGCCCAGGAGGAGCGGGAGCAAATCAAGAATCGCCGCTGTCACTGCACTTATGAGTGTACAATGTCGTCCAATATATTGTTCAATCCGCGCTTCTATCCCAAATTGCTTTCCAGCTACCTGCGCAAGGGTGCCATTTAGAAGCTTGAGGACTTCGCCAAACACACGGGCTTCGACCTGGAAGAGATTCTGACCCGACTCAATGCCGTCGACAAGCTGTACTGATTCCATTCATGGCTAGCGCTGAACCGCAGTTTGATGGCAAGTTCCTGACCGATACGGGATGGAACTTCGGCTCCTTCGCCATCATGGCCGCCACCGGCGTGATCCTGAACTTCTTCATCGCCGCCTATTTCGGGATCGAGACGCTCGGCGTTTTCAACCAGATTTATGCCGTTTACGTCATCGCCGGCCAAGTGGCGGCGATGGGCGTCAACGATTCGGCGCAGAAACATAACGCCGAATTCATGGACACCGAGGCCGAGCGCGACCTGCTGTCGGCGGCGGCCATCTGGCTCGCCGCCGCGTTCGGCCTGGCGACGGCGGCGGCTGTCTACCTTTCCAGCGGGACCATCGGGCGGATCGTCGACAGCGGCGCCGTCGGCCATGGCGTCCTTCTCGCGGCGCCGGGGCTAGCCTTCTTCGCCGTCAACAAGGTGTTGATGGGAATCCTAAACGGCCGGCGGCGGATGAAGGCGTTCGCCGCCGCGCAGGCGTTCCGCGTCACCGTGATTCTGGTCTGCTGTTTCGTCGTCGCGGCGCTGGGGCTTCCGGGTCCGGCGCTGGGAGCCAGCTTCTCCGTCGCCGAGATTCTGTTGATGCCGGTCCTGATCCTCATGCTTCGGCCGCCCATGTGGGGGTTCGTCGCGGGCGGGCGCGTGCGCGTCTGGGTGGAGGACCACCTTCGCTTCGGCGTCAAGGCGTTGGTCAATGGCTTTCTCGTCGAATCCTACGTCCGTGTTGACATTATCATGCTCGGCATTTTCGTCAGCGACCAAGCGGTCGGCATCTACAGCTTCGCGGCGCTGTTCATCGAGGGGCTGTACCAGGTGCCGGTGGTGGTACGCACCATCGCCAACCCGGTCCTGGTGCGCCTTCTCGCCTCCGCCGACAGGCCCGCGCTGGTGCGCTTCTGCCGCCGGACGGCGGGCCTCGGGTTCGCCGTCTTCGCCGCCGCCGCGGGTGCGGTGGTGGTCGTCTATCCGTATCTTGCACCCTTCTTCCCCGAAGGGCTGGTTACCGGCAGCTATCCGCTGCTGATGATCCTGGCCGCGGGGCTCGCCGTCTATTCGGTGTTTATTCCCCTCGACTACATTCTCTTGCAGGCAGGCCAGCCCGGCCGTCAGAGCCTGCTGATGACCACTAACGTGTTCGCCAACGTAGCCTTGAACCTGGCGCTGATCCCGTTCTACGGCATCTGGGGTGCGGCGGTGGCGACGGCGTTCGCGTTCACAATCTCAAGCCTCAACCTCAACCTGGCTGCTTGGCGGTGGCTCGGGCTCAGGGGCGGGGTGTTGCTTGACGTCGCCGGGCCAGCGCGGCGGCCTACCTGACCTGCCCCACGAACGATACCACTTTTTAAGTTAGAATCGGTTGCTTTGGGATGGCCCGATCTGGCCATTGCCCGCGTGCAGCGAACGTCCGCTTCGGGTCGATTCTGTTGATAAAGTCCCTTGTGACGGGACTCGAAGCGTGATTCGATATTCCTGGTATTTTTCATTGGGAGGGCGGTGCGATGATGGGGCGGCTGGAGAAGGGGCTTCCCCGCCAAAGCTTCTCACCAGCCGTTTCGGCCCCCGGACACCCGCCGGACGCCGCCCTGATGCCGACTTATCCTTGCGCCCCGTCCGGCTGATGCAGGACGCCGCCGGTCGTCGGCCGCGCCACCCCGGTGGTCGCCGGCAGGCTCAGCGGCAGCCCCTTCAGCGAGCGCACGGCCAAGTACCCGAAGGCCTGGGCCTCCAGCGCGTCGCCGGGCCAGCCGGCCATCTCCACCGGCTCCACCCGCGCCGCCAGCCGTCCCCGGAGCGCCGCCATCAGGGCCGGGTTGCGCCGCCCACCGCCGCAGACGAGCCAGCGGTCCGGAGGCGCCGGCAAGATGTGGACGGCCCTTTCGACCGCCGCGGCGGTGAACGCGGTCAGCGTCGCCGCGCCGTCGGCGGCCGAAAGCCCTTTCACTGGAACCGGGTCGAAGGCGCCGCGGTCGAGGGACTTCGGATAGTCGCGGGCGAAATAGGGATCGTCCAGGAGTTGGGCCAAGGCGTCTTCGTCGACGGCGCCTTGGTGGGCGAGGCGGCCGTCCGTGTCCATGGCCTGGCCTTCGGTTTCCCGCACCCAGTCGTCGATCAGCGCGTTGCCGGGGCCGGTGTCGAAGGCGACGATGCCGCCGTCGGGGCTGATCCAGGTGACGTTGGCGACGCCGCCGACGTTGAGCACCGCCAACGGCTTGTCCAGGTCGCGGGCCAGCGCCGCGTGATAGAGCGGCGCCAGCGGCGCCCCCTGGCCGCCGCCGGCGACGTCGGCGGCGCGGAAGTCGCTGACCACGGGAATCCCGGTTTCCCGGGCCAGCCGGGCGCCGTCGCCGATCTGCCGGGTGACGCCCTTGTCGGGCCTGTGCAGGACGGTGTGGCCGTGAAAGCCGATGACGTCGATGGCGTCGGCCTTGAGATCGTTGTCGCCGAGCAGCCGCCCAACCGTCTCGGCGTGGACAAGGGTCAACTCCTCGGCCACCGCTCGGGATTCTTCGCCCGTTTCCGGATCGACGCCCAAGACGGCGCGCAGCCGGTCGCGGAAGGACCCGTCATAGACGAGGGTCTGGGCCGGGCCGAAACCGAACACCCGCTCTCCGTCGGTGTTGACGACGGCGGCGTCGACGCCGTCCATGGAGGTGCCGCTCATCAGGCCGATCGCCGTCTTAACGCCTTCGACCGCCATCTTCGCCCCCCTTTTCACTTCCCTGTTCTTCCCCTGCCGGAAAGTCGGGATTGCGCGAACCATACGGATAGCACAATACTAAGAGGCACCGGGGGAAACATGACCAGCCACAAATCCGATTTCATCAACACCGCCGCCGAGCGCGGGTACCTGCATCAGTGCACCGGTCTCGAGGCGCTGGACGCGCTGGCGGCGAAACCGCCGCTCACCGCCTATATCGGCTTCGACTGCACGGCGCCGAGCCTGCACGCCGGGTCCCTGGTGTCGATCATGCTGCTGAGGTTGTTCCAGAACACCGGCCACAAGCCGATCGTGCTGATGGGCGGCGGCACGACCAAGGTCGGCGACCCGTCGGGCAAGGACGAGGCGCGGAAGTTCCTCACCGACGACGACATCGCCGCCAACATGGCCGGCATCAGGGACGTGTTCGCCAAGTTCCTGACCTTCGGGGACGGTTCCACCGACGCCGTCATGGTCGACAACGCGGACTGGCTCGACGGGCTGTCCTACATTCCGTTCCTGCGCGATTATGGGCGCCATTTATCGGTCAACCGGATGCTCGGCTTCGATAGCGTCAAGACCCGGTTGGACCGCGAACAGCCGCTGAGCTTCCTCGAATTCAACTACATGGTCCTGCAGGCCTACGATTTCCTGGAGCTTTCCCGGCGCCACGATTGCATGCTGCAGATGGGCGGCTCCGACCAGTGGGGCAACATCGTCGGCGGCGTCGAGCTCGGCCGGCGCCTCGACAACGTCGAGCTTTTCGGGCTGACGACGCCGCTCCTGACCATCAGTTCCGGCGCCAAGATGGGCAAGACCGCCGAAGGCGCCGTGTGGCTCAACCGGGACATGCTGTCGGCCTACGACTACTGGCAGTACTGGCGCAACACCGAGGACGCCGACGTCGGAAGGTTCCTGCGCCTGTTCACCGAACTGCCTCTGTACGAGATCGGCCGCCTGGAGACCCTCGAAGGCGAGGAGATCAACGACGCCAAGAAGGTGCTGGCCGACCATACTACGGCGCTCTGCCACGGCGAGGCGGCGGCCCGGGCGGCGGCGGAAACGGCGCGCAAGACCTTCGAGGAAGGGACCCAGGGCGAGGCGCTGCCGGCGGTGGACGTGCCCCGGGCCGACCTGGAGCAAGGCATCCCCGCCTTCGAGCTGTTCAATCGGGCCGGCCTTGCCAAGTCCAACGCCGAGGCGCGGCGGCTGATCAAGGGCGGCGGCGGGCGGCTCAACGATTCCCCCCTCGACAGCGAAACCCGGCCGGTGACCACGGGCGACCTGAACGCCGAGGGGGTGATCAAGCTGTCGGCCGGCAAGAAGCACCACGCCCTGGTCAAGGCGGTCTAGCGGACTTCCTGCGGCTGGTCCTGGTCGTCGTCGGCTTTGGACGAGAAGTCGGCCTGGCCGAAGATGTCGAAGACGTTGCGGAAGATACCCGGCGTCAGGGCCGACAGGGGATTGACCGTGACCTTGGGATTGTCGGTGGTACCGCTCATGGTGTAGTTGGCGGCGAAGACGCCGCCGCCCTTTTCGCCGCCGGTGAAGATCTCGCCCAGCACCGGGACATGGCCCAAGGCGCTGTTGATGGCGTAGGCCGGGATCACGGTGCCGCTGACGTTGACCACATCGGCGTAGGTGTAGACGGTGCCCGACGCGGTAAAGCCCAGCGACGCCCCGGAGGCCCTGGCGTTCTTGATCTCCAGCCAGCCGGGGCCGAGGACGAACGGGATGTCGAGGGTGCTGAAAGCCAGGCCGTCGCCTTCCAGGGCCTCGACGATGCCGGTCAAGGCCATGATGGAAAGGATGTGGGCCAGGGCCGGGGCGTGGGTGATGCGGTAGCCCTTGATCCGGACCTCGCCGGTCAGGGGCCGGCCGGGGGTGCCTTCGGCGTACTGGCCGGTGATCTCAAGGCGGCCGCCCTGCATGGAGTCGTAGAGGTCGGTGACCCGCAGCGTCTCGCCGGCGTCCGACGCCGTCATCAGCAGGTTGCGGTTGCCGTCGGGGCCGGGGCGGATGGTCAGCTCGAAGGACTTCCTGTCGCCGAGATCGCCCTTCAGCAGCACCGTCCTCCAGGTCTCGTCCTCATGCGCGAAGGTGCCGGAGATGTTCCTCAGCGACCGGTCAGGCCCGATCCAGACCCGCTCCAGCTCGACGGCCAGGGTCAGGTAGGGAAGCGTGAAACCGTCGCCGCCGTCCTCGTCATCGCCTTGCAGGATGTCCTCCCACAGGGACGTCATGTCGAAGCTGGGGCCGTGGAACCCGGCGTCCCAGCCGCCGTTCTTGTGGGCGATGACGGCGCCCCTCATCTCGGTGCGGCCGAAGGAGATGCGCTCGAAATCGATGCGCTGCAATCCCTTGCCCTTAGGCCCGTACCGGGCCCGGCCGGACATCTTCAGGTCGGCGGCGGCGATGGAAAAGCCGGGAACGTCGCGGATATTCCCGCCGTCGAAGTCGACGGTGATCCGGGCCGTGCCCGGGACGCCCGGCTTCTTGCTCCACCCGAAGGCCGGCGCCGAAATCTCGGCGTTGGTGATGTCGGCCTGGATGCGCAGGCGCCGTTCGGTGTCGTTGAACTGGATCAACCGGATGTCGGCGTCCAAGGCGCCGCCGACGAATTTGTCGGTAAACGGCGCCACGTCGAGACCCAGATCGGAGACGTGCTTGGTATCGGCGATCCGGGTCTTGAGGTCGTAGCGTCTTTTGAATTCCGGCTTGTCGCCGAAATTTTCGCGCCACACCAGGGTCGCCGGGATCCTGCCGATGTTGACCGAACCGGCCATGTCCATGCCCTTCTTGTCGACGCGGATGTCCAGCTCGCCGCCGTCGATATCGCGGCCGAGAACCGCGTTCGCCGCCTTGACACCGGTGACCCTGGACTTCGAGGAAATCTCGATGGTGTCCAGGGTCATGGCGTTTTCCATCAGGAAATTGAGCTTCAGCCGGGTTTCGGCCTGGCCTTTGGTCTTCGACGGATCGATGCCGATGGCCGATGCAAAACCGAACGGCTGATGGTCAAGATAGGCCAGCTGATCGGGGAAGGTGCCGTCGATCACCAACGTGATGTCGGTGAACTGATCGACCTCGTCCAGGCCGGTCATCAAAATGGTTCCCTCGCTGATCGTCAGGTTTTTCGAGGAGCCCTTCGAGATGTAGATGTTGAAGGTCTTTTCATCGAACTTCATAGTCGCCTCGGTGTTGCGGACCGGCGGCATGGGCGGCAGGTAATCGATGGTGACGCCGCTGGCCACCATGTCGCCGTCCACCGACACCAGTTCGAATCCGCCCTTCTCCCCCGACCACAGCCGGATCTCGGCCCGCGCCTGGTGGAGGATTCCGTCGGAAAGATGAGGCACGGTCCAGCGGTGGGCCAACGTCCCCCACGCCGCCGGCCAGTATTTCTCCAACTGATCGACGGGGACGTCATGAATCGACCCCTTGACGTCAACGGATATGCCGGCCCCGCCGCTGGTCCCCTTGAACCCCGGCAGTCCGTCCACCACGGCGCTCAACCTGACCGTCGGGCCATGCAGGTCGGCGGTGGCCTGGGAAATTTCCAGGCGTTGCGTCTTTCCCAGGAACCGGCCCTTGAGGGTGGCCGAGCGGAGCTGCATCGAGTGGCCGTCGGCGGCCGGCAGGATGAAGCGCCCCTGGGGACCTAGGTCGAGGGTCAGTTCCTCGATGTCGAGCATGTCTTCGGCGCCCTCGTAACGCCCCTTCAGCACCACTCGGTCCACGGGCAGGGATTGCTCGACCGGGCCGGGGAGGTTCAGCACCCCGCGCCCGCCGACCAGGTCGAAGCCCACCCATTCGATATCGCCATTCAGGGTCACCTCCGCCGTCACCATGCCTTTCAACGGCAGGGCAAAGGCGCGAAGGGGCCCGAACTCGTAATACATCGAGGAAAAGGCGACCGGCGAAACTTCGCTGAAATCGGCGATCAGGTCGAAACGCTTCAGCGCCGTCTGATAGACACCGGAAACGGAGATTTCCGTCTGCCGGCCATCGACGTCGATGTCCAGGTCGACGGACCCCCTGATCCCGGAAGCGTCGCGGGCCAGGCTCACGTTGGCCGAGGGCGTGACCCAGGTCTTGCCCAGCAACTGGTCGTCCAGGGTCACCTCGGCGTTGACGATTTCGAGACGGCTGAGGTAGCTCATGGCGTTGCCGGGAACGGGCGCCGACAAAAACTGGTTCAAAAGCCGCTCGATGAAATCCGACGCCGGCGCCTCGCTATCCATGAAGCCGACGTCGAAGCCGCCGTCGAATTCCCGCCGCACCCGCAACCGGGGGCCGAACAGCTCGACGCTCTTGGGTGCCAGTTGGCCGCTGATAACGGCCCGGCCGCTGACCGAAAACGACACTTCGGGGATATTGCCGACCAGGGATCCGTCCTGGCGCATGACCCTGACGTCGAGGATCCGGATATCGAGGGTCCGGTCCCATCCCGCCCAGGTCAGGATGGTGTCCTTCAGGGTCAGTTTGAAATTCGGCAGTCCGGCGTTGACGGTCTTCTCGATATAAGGCGTCAGGAAGGCAAGGGAAATCGGCCCGGACGACAACTGCCACGCCGCCACCATCAGGATGACGGCCAAGCCGGCGCCAAGCCCCCCCAACAATTGGACGATTCTCCGGAACGTACGCCTGATCAAAAATTCACCTTTCCAAGCCTGGCCGCCCCCTCCCGGCGGCAGGCCGCACATGATACCCGGCCTTGAAAGCCGATCCCCCCGTCTTGACCGAACCCGCCGGTTCCCGCAGTCTCTGAATGTTCGGAGCCACTTCATTATGCACCATTTCGGCTTTCTAAACAGCAATTGCGCGCTTCCGGCCCCGGCTTCGCCCGAACAGGCGGCGCTGGGCCTGGAGCGTTGGCTGGAAGCGGCTTCCAGGGATGGCGAAGCCGCCGGCGGGAAGGGCCTGGAGGATTTCGCCGCCAAGGCGGCCAACGACCCGGTCGGCCGGCGGCTTTTGGAATCGGTGTTCGGCAACAGCCCCTTCCTGACGGCTTCGATCCTCAAGGATCCGGCCTTCGCCCGCCGGCTGATGAGCGCCGGGCCGGACGACGCCTTTGGCGACATCATCGGCCGCCTGAAGCAAATCCGGCAGACCCCCGAGGACGCCGAGGTCCTGGCCCGGACGCTCAGGACCGGCAAGCGGGAAATGGCGTTGACGGTGGCCATCGCCGACATCGCCGGGGCCTGGACGCTGGAGAAAGTCACCGGGGCGCTCTCCGATTTCGCCGATACCGCCCTCGGCCTCGCCGCCGCCCATGTCCTCAGCCAGGCAGCCGGGCGGGGCGCGTTGCGGCTCAAACACGCGGAAGATCCGGAACGGGATTCGGGGCTGGTCATCATCGCCATGGGAAAATTGGGCGCGCGGGAGCTCAATTACTCGAGCGACATCGACCTCATTGTCCTTTTCGATCCGGAAAAAATCGACACCGACGACCCGGACGCCCTGCAGAACCATTTCGTCCACCTGACCCGCGGCTTGGTGCGTTTGATGGAGGAACGCACCGCCGACGGCTACGTCTTCCGCACCGACCTGAGGCTGCGCCCCGACCCCGGCGTTACGCCGGTGGCGATGTCGGTGCTGGCGGCGGAAACCTATTATGAAAGCCTGGGCCAGAACTGGGAGCGCGCGGCGATGATCAAGGCCCGGCCGGCGGCTGGCGATATTGCCGCCGGCGAGGCTTTCCTCAAGCAGTTGACCCCTTATGTCTGGCGCAAGAACCTGGATTTCGCCGCCATCCAGGATATCCATTCCATCAAGCGCCAGATCCAGGCCCACCGGGGCGGCGGCGATATCGCGGTGGCCGGACACAATATCAAGCTCGGCCGCGGCGGCATCCGCGAAATCGAGTTTTTCGCCCAGACCCAGCAATTGATCTGGGGCGGCCGCGATGCCGGCTTGCGCTCGCCGGTGACCTGCGAGGCCCTTGCGGCGCTGGCTGCCAGCGGCCATTGCGAGGAAAAGGTCACCCAGGACCTGATCCGGGCCTATGAATTCCTGCGCCGGCTCGAACACCGCCTGCAGATGATCAACGACGAACAGACTCAGGCCCTGCCCATGGCCGCGGCGGAGATAGAGAAGGTCGCCGTGTTCCTGGGATTTCCCGGGGCGGATGATTTCGCCGCCGAACTAACACGGCATCTGACCGCCGTCCGGGACCATTATGGAAAGCTGTTCGACGATGCCCCCGCGTTGAGCGCCGGCGGGGATTTCGACGGCGCCGGCAGCCTGGTGTTCACCGGCGGCGACCCGGACCCGGAGACGCTCTCCACCATCGAAGGACTCGGCTACGCCAACCCGGAAAAGGTGGATGGCGCCGTGCGCGGCTGGCACCACGGACGCTACCGGGCGACCCGGAGCACCCGGGCCAGGGAAATCCTGACCGAACTGATGCCGGTGCTGTTGAAGGCCTTCGCCGCCACCCCCGCCCCTGATGTGGCGTTTTTGCGTTTCGATGCGTTTTTGTCCGGCCTGCCCTCGGGCGTGCAACTTTTCTTGATGTTCCATTCCAACCCGCAGCTCCTGGACCTGGTCGCCGAGATCATGGGCAAGGCGCCGCGCCTGGCCGAACACCTGAGCCGGCGCCCAGCGATCCTGGACAGCGTGCTGATGCCGGACTTTTTCGACCATCCGCCGGACCCCCGGGCCCTGCTGTCGGAGCTCAAGGACCTGCTGTCCCGGGCCGACCATTTCGAACAGGCGCTGGACATCAGCCGCCGCTGGAACGCCGACCGCCGCTTTCAAATCGGCGTCCAATGCCTGCGCGACGCCATCGACCCCGGGCAATCGGGCCGCGCCTTTTCCAACATCGCCGAGGCGGCGCTTTCGGGCCTGTATCCGGTGGTCGAAGAGGAATTCGCCCGCGCCCATGGCCGAATTGAAGGCGCCGGCATGGCGGTGCTGGCGCTGGGCAAGCTGGGCAGCCGCGAAATGACCGCGTCGTCCGACCTGGATCTGATTTTCATCTATTCCATCCCCGATGGCGACATCGAGGCAAAGTCGGACGGCGGCAAGCCGCTCGGCGCGCAGCAGTATTTCGCCCGCTTGAGCCAGCGGCTGATCAACGGGTTGACGGCGCTGACCGCCGAGGGACTGCTGTACGAGGTCGACATGCGCCTGCGCCCGTCTGGCACCAAGGGCCCCATCGCATCGACCCTCGAAGGGTTCATCCAATACCATTCGTCCGCCGCCTGGACGTGGGAGCAGATGGCGTTGACGCGGGCGCGGGTATTGCTGGGCCCGAAGGAGTTGCACCGGCGCTTGGGCGAGGCGATCCGGGACGTCCTGAGCGTTGCCCGCGACCCGGAGGGGTTGCTCCGCGACGTCGCCGACATGCGCCAGCGCCTGGATACGGAACACGGCTCGACCTCCTTGTGGGCGCTGAAGAACCTGCGCGGCGGCATCGTCGATATCGAGTTCATCGCCCAATATCTGACCCTGCGGCACGGCCATGGGCATCCGGAAATCCTCGGCCTTGATACCCGGGATACCTTGGCCGCCCTCATGGACGCCGGGCTCCTGGACCGGGACTCCGGCGCCCGGCTGATCGACGCCTCGGGCCTGTGGCAGGGCCTGCAGGGGCTGCTGGCGCTGACCATCGAAGGCGAAATCACCGAAGAGCGGGTCGAGGAAATACCGGGCGCCTTGAAGGAAGACCTGGTCCGGGTCGGCGGTGCCGCCGATTTCGCCGCCCTGGAGGACAGAATCCGCGCCACCGCGGAAGCGGTTTACGCTATTTTCAAGGACATCATCGAGGACCCGGCCAGCGAAAGCGAAAAGAAGAAGACCCCATGACCATCGGTAATTAGGGTGATTAGGGGACAGTAGTGATACTGTTCCCTTATTCTCCTACTCCACCCGGACCGCCAGGGCGGCGGCCATGAAGTCGTCCAGGTCGCCGTCCAGCACGCCCTGGACGTTCGAGGTCTCGACCTCGGTGCGGGTGTCCTTGACCATCTTATAGGGCTGCATGACGTAGGACCGGATCTGGTGGCCCCAGCCGATGTCGGTTTTCGTGCCGCGGTCGGCCTGGGTCTCTTCCTCGCGTTTTTGCAGCTCCTGTTCGTAAAGCCGCGCCTTCAGCATGCTCATGGCGGTGGCCCGGTTCTTGTGCTGGGAGCGGCTGCTCTGGCATTGGACGACGATGCCCGACGGTTCGTGGGTGAGGCGGATGGCGCTGTCGGTCTTATTCACGTGCTGGCCGCCGGCGCCGGACGCCCGGTAGGTGTCAACGCGCAGATCCTTGTCCTCGACCTCGATCTCGATTTCGTCGTCGATGACCGGATAGACCCAGGTCGAGGCGAACGACGTATGGCGGCGCGAGGACGAATCGTAAGGCGAAATGCGGACCAGCCGGTGGACGCCGCTTTCGGTCTTCAGCCAGCCATAGGTGTTGCGGCCGGTGATCCTGATGGTCGCCGATTTGATTCCCGCTTCCTCACCGGCACTTTCCTCCAGCCATTCAACCTTGTGCCCGTGCGCCTCGGCCCAGCGCGAATACATGCGCAACAACATCTCGGCCCAGTCCTGGGCCTCGGTGCCGCCGGCCCCGGCATGGACTTCCAGGTAACAGTCGTTGGCGTCGGCCTCGCCCGACAGCAGAGTCTGCAATTCCGCCTTGGCGGCCCGGGCCTGGAGTTTCCTCAGGGCGCCCTCGGCCTCGCCGGCGACCTCGGCGTCGTCCTCGGCCTCGGCCATTTCCAGGAGCTCCAGGTTGTCGGCGAGCTGGCGCTCGAAGGAATCGATCTCGTCCAGGCTCGCTTCCAGGCGCGTGCGCTCGCGCATCACGGCTTGCGCGTCTTCGCTGTCGTTCCACAGGTCGGGGTCTTCGGCCCGGGCGTTCAGGTCGTCGAGACGGCCGCGCGCGGTGTCGTAGTCAAAGGTGCCTCCTCAGCAGTTCCAGCGACTGCTTGATTTCCGAGGCCAGGGTTTCGATTTCCGCGCGCATGAGAAGGCCCGCTGGTTAAGGGAGGCGTTAGTGGCCACCGAAGCGTTTTTTATCCGGCTTCCCGGCCTAGTGGCCTGTATCACCTAAATTGTACCCCTACGACGGCGTTGCGAGGTTTCCGGCTAGGAGCGCGTCGCACCGTGGTGCCAACCACCACAAGCGGCGCGCGACAACGTCCGGAAGCCTCGCAGCGCCGCCCTTTCGGGTCGCTTTTCCCGTCCCCTAGGAGCGTCGGGAAGGCTTGCCCCCGGGGTTTCCGGGGGACGCCCCCGTACCCCCAAGGGCCCCGCATCGCCTGCGCCCTCTCTCCTGCCGAGGAAACGGGAAAAGCGATCGTAGGGACACAATTTAGGTGATACAGGCCACTGCAACAAGTCCTCCGCGACAGCCGAAAGAACCCTGTGCTAAATTAGGGCGAAGTTTCCGGCCCATCGCAAAACGTCGTGTCCAGGGGATGTTGCGGAATGCAGCGGTTCGTTTTTCTGGCGGTTTTTATCGCCCTCTGCCTGGGGCCTGTGGGTCAGCAAGCGCAAGCGGGCGATTTCAGGGACGCCATGGTGCAGGGAAAGGCGCTTCAGAAGGCGGGAAATTTCGCCGAGGCAATCCCGTATTTAGAACAAGCGGTCGATTACGGAGAAGAGAGGTTCGGCGACGGCCACCCGAAAGTGGCCAAGGCCCTGGAATGGCTGGCCAATGCTCACCGCATGGCCGGGAACCTCGAAAAAGCGGCGCCGTTGTACAAGCGCGCCCTGGAGATTTGGCGGAACGTCAAGGGACCCGGCCACCCCAGGGTCGGCAAAATTCTTAATTGGTTGGGCAACCTGTACCGGAAACAGGGCCGGTACGACGAGGCGGAAAAGACCCTGAAGCGCAGCCTCGAGGTGCTGGAAAACAAATTGGGCAAAGACCACCCCAAATACGCCAAGACGCTCGACCAACTGGGAAACCTGCACCAGGAACTGGGCCGTTTCGAGGACGCCGAAAAGGTCCTCAAGCAGGCCCTGGACATTCGCGAACGACGCAAGGGGCCGGAGCACAAAAGCGTCGGGCAGTCGCTCCACAACCTGGCCAACATTTACCGTCAAATTGGCCGTTACGACGAGGCCGAGGATTTCTACGCCCGGGCACTGGCGATCCGGGAAAAGGCCCTGGGCCCGGACCATCCCGGCGTCGCCAAGACCATCAACGATCTCGGGCGGCTCCAGTATTCGCGGGGACGCTTCGGCGAGGCCGAAACCTTCTACAAGCGCGCCCTGGTGATCTAGGAAAAGACCCTCGGCGCCGGGCACGCCGGCCTGGCTAAGACCCTCGACCGGTTGGGCGACCTGTACCGGAAACTGAAGCGGTTCGAGGCGGCGGAAAAAGCGCTCCGGCGCGCCTTGACCATCCGCCAACGCACCAAGGGCGAGAATCACAAGAGCGTCGGGCAGTCGCTGCACAGCCTGGGCAACCTCTACCGCGACACCGAAAGACCCGCCAAGGCGGAAAAGCTTTACCCCCAGGGAATCCGGATCAAGGAAAAGGCCTTAGGATCTGACCATCCGTCCGTCGGCAGGGCCATTGCCGATTTTGGCAAGCTCAGGCTTAGGCAAGGCAAGAACGACGAGGCGGAAACCCTGTTCAAGCGGGCGCTTCAGGTCCAGGAGAAGGCGTTGGGCCCCGAGCATGCCAATGTCGCTTCGACGCTGGTTAACCTGGCCACCGCGCAATCGGGGTTGAAACGGCCGGCGGAGGCGGAAGCGCTGTTCAGGCGGGCGCTGGCGATCCGCGAGAAGGTATTCGGCCCCAAGCATCCTTCCGTCGCCAGCACGCTTGATCATTTGTCGGTGCTCACCCACGACAAGGGCAACAGCGCCGAGGCCCTGGAGTTGATCCGCCGCGCGACGTCGATCCGCCGCAGCCGCGTCGCCGATGCCGCGGCAACGAAATCGGCGGCCCGGACGACCGGGCGGCGGTTCGGCAAAAAGGCGTTCCATTCCCATCTCCGCATCCTATCCGAGGCGATGGCGGCGGGCCTGGTGGACAAGGACGCCGGCGCCGGCGAAGGCTTCGAGGTGGCGCAGTTCGCCAGTTCCAGCGGCGCCGCGAAAGCGGTCGCAAAGATGGCGGCGCGGTTCGCCGCCGGCGACGACGATTTGGCGAAATCCGTGCGCGCCAACCAGGACGCCATCGACCGCTGGCAGGCGCTGGACAAGCAGCTTCTGGCCGCCGTTTCCAGCCCGCCCGAGGAAAGAAACGCCGAAGCCGAGGCCCGGTGGCGCCAAGAGCGGGACAAGCTGGAAAGCCTGATCGCCGAGACCGACGCCGTTCTGGCCGAAAAGTTCCCCGAATACGCGGCCATGGCCAACCCGAAGCCGCTGAGCCTGCCGGACGTCCGGGACCTGCTCGGCGATAACGAGGCGTTTCTGGTCTATGCGGTGGCAAAGCGGCAAAGCTATCTTTGGGTCATCCGGCGCCGGCGCGCGGCCATGTTCGCGCTGCCGGTGGCGGCGGAAGACCTCGACGACGCCGTCGCTTCGCTGCGCGCCGACATGGATCCGACCGGGATTCAAAAGCTGAAAGATATTCCTCAATTTCCGACCACCGAGGCGCATGCGCTTTACCGGCAGCTTTTCGCCCCGGCCGAGGAACTGTTGAAGGGGGCAACCCATGTCTTCGTCATCCCCGACCGGGCGCTGCAAAGCCTGCCCCTGGGCGTGCTGGTGACAGGGGCGCCGGAACGCCCAGTCGCCGATTTCTCCGGCTATCAAGGGGTGCCGTGGCTGGCCCGGCGCTATGCCTTGACGGTGCTGCCTTCCGTTTCATCGCTGTCGGCGCTGCGGCGGTTCGCGGCCCGGGCCGAGGCCGGGAAACCCTTTGCCGGGTTCGGCGACCCGGACCTCAAGGACGGCTCGGAAAGCGGCCTTCCGCCGTTGCCGCAGACGGCCGGCGAGCTGAAGGCGATGGCCAAAAGCCTGGGCGCCGGAGAGGAATCGATTTACCTGCGCGGCCGGGCCACGGAAACGGCCGTCAAGGCCACCGACCTTTCCGATACCCGGGTCCTCGCCTTCGCCACCCATGGCCTGATGGCCGGGGAATTCGAAGGCGTCAACGAGCCGGCCCTGGTCATGACGCCGCCGGCAAGAGCGACGGAAACGGACGACGGCCTGCTGACGGCGGGGGAAGTGGCGCAACTGAAGCTCAACGCCGAGTGGGTGATCCTGTCGGCCTGCAACACCGCGGCCGCCGACGGAACGCCGGGGGCGGAAGGGCTGTCGGGGCTGGCGAAGGCGTTTTTCTACGCCGGTTCGCGGACGTTATTGGTTTCACACTGGCCGGTGGAATCGGAAGCCGCGGTCAAATTGACGACGCGCATGTTCCGCGAGGCCAAGGGCGGCAAGGTCGGGCGGGCGGAGGCGCTCCGGCGCTCCATGCTGACGCTGATCGGGGACAAGGAAAAAAGCTATTACGCGCACCCGATGTTCTGGGCCTCGTTCATGGTCGTCGGCGAAGGCGGAACGGGGGCCGCCGCCAACCGTTCCCGGAGCCCTTGACAACGCCTTCATTCAGGCTTGTGTTCTATGTTTGTTCTTTGGCGTGGTGAATATCGATCATCACCCGCCTGCGGGGTTCATGTTGGCCGTGGCGGGAAAGGATATGTTCGTCAAGGAAATTCCAAGGAAAGCCCAAGAAATGACAGGAAACGGAGAAAACACCGACCCGATAACCACCCAATGTCCACCCGGTGCACACCGAATGTCCACCGAATGCCGACCGATGCCCACCGATGCATACCGTGGGAATCAGGCCGGCGGCTCTCTGGGGTTCTGTTCGGCGCTCAGTAAAGGCCGCCGGTGCCGGTAGCCGGCTGGCGGTCGTCGCCGGTCCAGCTTTGCCCTTCCAGGACTTCCGAACGCCCGGAAGGAATGGTACCCGGTTTGAAGGCTTCGAGGATGACGTTTTTGTCCCCCGGCCGCGCCAACTGGCCGGTGGAAACGTTGACCCGCACCAGGCGGATGCCCGGCGGGATGCGGAACGGAATCGCGGCTTTGTTCTTCAACGCCGCGGCCATGAAGTCGCGGAACACGGGCGCGGTGACGCTGGAGCCGGTTTCGCGGCGTCCCATTGGCTTCGGATCGTCGAAGCCGATGAAAACGCCGACCGCCAGGTCGGGCGTAAAACCGATGAACCAGGTGTCTAATTCCCTGTTGGTGGTCCCGGTCTTGCCGGCCAACGGCTTGCCGACGGCCCGGACCCGTTTTCCGGTGCCCCTCTTGACGACGCCCTGGAGCATGGTCACCACCTGATAGGCGCTGCCCGACTCGGTCACCGTCTGGCGGGTGTCGGCGATCTCCGGCACCGGCTGGCGGGTCCAGTAGGTGGCCCGGCAGTTGGGGCAGTTGCGCCGGTCATGGCGAAAGATGGTTCCGCCGTGGCGGTCCTGGATGCGGTCGACGAGGGTCGGCGTGATGCGCTTGCCGCCGTTGACCAGCATCGCATAGGCCGTGGTCAGCCTGAGCAGCGTCGTTTCCCTGGCGCCCAGCGCCATGGACAGCGTGCGGGGCATGGAATCGACGATGCCGAAGCGTTCGGCGTATTCGGCAACCCTTTCCATGCCGATGGTCTGGGCCAGGCGCACCGTCATCAGGTTGCGCGATTTTTCGACGCCCAGGCGCATGGTCGACGGGCCGTAGAACTTTTTCGTGTAGTTGGCGGGCCGCCATTTCGGCAATCCCGGCCCCTGGTCGATGACGAAGGGCGCGTCCAGGATCAGAGTCGACGGCGTATACCCGGCGTCTAGGGCGGCCAGATAGACGAAAGGCTTGAACGCCGAGCCCGGTTGCCGCATGGCCTGGGTGACGCGGTTGAACTGGCTCAGTTCATAGGCATAGCCGCCGGACATGGCCAGCACCCGGCCGGTGTGGGGGTCCAGTGCCACCAGGGCGCCTTCGACGTCGGGAAGCTGACGCAGGCCGTAGATTCCCTTGGCATACGGCTTGTCCTTGTCCTCGGTGGCCACCGGATCGACGGCGATGACGTCGCCGGGGGCGAGCACGTCGGCCGGGTTGGTCACCTTGGGGCCGCGCTTCTGGTCTTTCTTCCAGGCCCGGGCCCATTTCATTTCGGCCAGCGGAATGCGCCCCGTCGTGCCGTCGCCGAGGCCGATCACCGCGCCATCGATGTCGAGGCCGATGACGACGGCCAGTCGATGCAATCCCAACCCCTTGACCGGGGCGGCGTTGGACAGTTCGCGCCGCCAGTCGCCGGCGATATCGAGCCGCGTGCCCTCGGCCAGGCGGGTGATCGGCCCGCGCCAGCCGTGGCGGCGGTCGTAAGCCTCTAGCCCTTCTCTCAGCAGCCGGTCGGCGATCGTCTGGAGGGAGGGATCGAGGGTCGTGCGCACCGACAGCCCGCCCTTGTACAGCTTCTCTTCGCCGAACCGCCGTACCAGTCGGCGGCGCACCTCCTCGGCGAAGTATTCGGCGGTGAGGAATTCGGTGGCCGAACGCTGGCGGACCCTGAGCTCCGCCTGTTCGGCCTTCGCTGCTTGCGTCTCGTCGATGAAGCCTTCGGCCAACATCCGTCCGATCACCCAATTGCGCCGGGACTTGGCGGCCCGGGGCTTCTTGACCGGGTTGTAGTTGTTGGGCGCCTTCGGCAGGGCGGCCAGGAACGCCGCCTCGGCGATGGTCAGGTCGTTCATGGATTTGTTGAAGTAGTTGAGCGCCGCCGCCGCCACGCCATAAGATCCGAAGCCGAGATAGATCTGGTTCATGTAGAGCTCCAGGATGCGGTCCTTGGAAAGGGCGCGTTCGATGCGGAAGGCCAGGATCGCCTCCTGGATCTTTCGCCGCCACGACAGCTCGTTGGTCAGCAGGAAGTTCTTGGCCACCTGCTGGGTGATGGTCGAGGCGCCGACCGGGCGCTTCGAGGTGCCGACGTTCTTGACGTTGGTCAACGCGGCGCGGACGACGCTCAGGATATCGACGCCCGGGTGGACGTAGAAGTTCTTGTCCTCGGCGGCCAGGAACGCCTGCACTACGCGCCGCGGCGTCGCCTTGATCGGCACGAAGACCCGCTTTTCGACCGCGTACTCGGCCAACAGCCGCCCGTCGCCGGCGTAAACCCGAGTCATGACCGGCGGTTCGTAGTCGGCGAGCTGTTGGTATTCGGGAAGGTCGCGGCCGTAATTGTGGAAAAGGAACACTACCCCGCCGGCACCGGCGAGGGCGATGATGAACAAAATTCCCAATAGGGTCAGAAACGCTCTAAACATGGAATCCCAAGGCCACTTCGGTCCGGGTCCCTCGATCCTGATGGCGGCAACAAGCCTGGAGACCATCATACCACATGTCGGCCGGACACCTTCGAGTCACTAAAGGGGAAAAATATGGCGACGGTATGGCCGCCTATTTGCGCGTCGCTTCCTCGATGCGGGCGAAATAGGCCTCCATCGACCGGACTACCATGGCCGCCAGGCGGGCGCGGTATTTGCGCGACCGCAAGGCGCGTTCGTCCGACGGGTTGGACAAAAACCCCATCTCGAACAGCACCGACGGGATGTCCGGGGCCTTGAGGACGGCAAATCCGGCGAATCGGTGGCTGTTCCGGAGAACCTTGATGTTGCGCCTGAGCTCCTTGACCAGGGTCGCCGCGAAACGGGCCGACTGGTTCATCGATTCCCGCTGCGCCAGGTCGATCAGGATGTTGGTCACCTCGGGCGTTTCGTAGGTCAGGTCGACGCCGGCGATGAGGTCGGCCTTGTTTTCCTTGTCCGCCAGTTCCTGGGCCTCCCGGTCCGAGGCCTTTTCCGAAAGGGTGTAGACCGCCGAGCCCTTGATGCTTTTGTCGCGGACGCTGTCGGCGTGGATGGAAATGAACAGCTCGGCCTTGGCGTCGCGGGCCACCTGCACCCGGTCGCGCAGGCGGATGAAGATGTCCCTGTCGCGGGTCAGCAGGGCCTTGAAACGGCCGGTCCTTTCCAGCCGTTTCTTGAGTTCGCGGGCCATCGACAGCGTCAGGTGTTTCTCGTAGATGCCGGAGATGCCGATGGTGCCGGGATCGGCGCCGCCGTGGCCGGGATCGATGATGACGACGCGTTTCTTGCCACGGCGTTTTAGTTCCGGCTTGCGCGGCGCCAGACGGAAGGGCGTGGCCTGTTGGGGGGGGGGCGGCGGCGGCTGCAATCCGGACCGGGAAGCCTTCGGCCCCTTGGCTGTGACGGCAACGGGGGCGGCGGCCTGATCCGGCCCCTTGACCAGGACCATTTTATTCTTCGGCGACGCGGCCGCCGGGAGCGGTGGGGACGGCCGGGGGGCGGTCACGCGGACGGGCGCCTTGCCGGCGTTGCGCAGGAACGTTTCGGAAGTCGTCGGCGTCAGATCGATGACCGCCCGGAACCCCTTTTCCCCTTGCGGCTCGAGGATAAAGGCCCGAGTGATCGCCGCCGGCGTGCGGATATCGAGGACGACCCGGGAATTGCCGGGCTTGTAGAGGCCGTAGCGCAGTTTCTCGAAGACGCCGGTGGCGCCCGGCAACGGCCGCGCCGGCAGCCGCCAGCCCACTTCCGGCAAGTCGATGACCACGCGGGCGGGATTGCCGAGGGTAAAGGCGCTGAACGCCACTTTCCGGGTCAGCTCAAAAACCATCCGCGTGACGCCGGCACGCTCGGCGACGCGGATGTCGGTGACCACCGATTCGGCGGCCACGGCCGGCCCCGGGCCGGCAAGCCCGGCGGTCAACGACAAGGCCACCAGCGGCCAACGGAAAACCCGACCAAGACCCAACATTTTGTGTAACACCAGCAAGTTACCCCCAAATATAGGACTTATTACAGGGGCCGAAGGACTGCAACAAATTTCCTTCCCGCCACGGCGGCCCCGGCGGCCGTTTGCCCCGGTAACGGCAATAAGACGATTGTCGAACCAAAGTCCTACCGTTATGTTAACACCGTGGGGCGAGGCGGTCAGCCGGACAGGTTTCCTTTATCGCCGTTTTTGACCGTCCCGAGGCCGTTTTTCCCCCATTACCCTTCAAGCCCGGGCACGGGATCGGGTTCCCGCTACTGGTAATTTGTTTGGTCCGGGCTTATATACGGAACGTTCGAGGGGCCACCCCTCATAGAATATGGTCTTTTTTCATGCCGGATAGAGCAGCGCGAGCTTATTCACAGACACCCCCGCCCCTGACGGCGGCGGGACCGTTCGCAGGCGCCGCCGGCGTTTCTGAAACACGCACCTTTTTGCCCGACGCCTCTCGCTCTCGGGAGCCGGGTTCCGGGCAAATCGTGCATCGGAGTTTAAAATTTAATGTCCACCAAAAGAATGCTCATCGACGCATCGCATCCGGAAGAGACCCGGGTGGCGATCGTCATCGGAAACCATCTGGAAGATTTCGACGTCGAGGTTGAATCCCGAAGGCAGCTCAGAGGCAACATCTATCTTGCCAAGGTAACCCGGGTCGAACCGTCCCTGCAGGCGGCGTTTGTCGATTACGGCGGTAACCGCCACGGGTTCCTGGCGTTCAGCGAAATCCATCCCGATTATTATCAAATTCCGGTCGCCGACCGCGAAAAACTGCTGGCGGAACAGCAGGCAGCGGAGACCGAGGCCGAGGCCGAGGCCAAGGCCCTGGACGGCGGCAACGGCGAGGATTCCGATGCCGCCGGCGTCGAGACCCTGGGCGGAGACGATTCCGAGGAGGTCGAAGCCCGCCGCCCGGTGACGCTCAGACGCAAATATAAAATCCAGGAAGTCATCAAGCGTCGTCAGATCCTGCTGGTGCAAGTCGTCAAGGAAGAACGGGGCACCAAGGGCGCCGCGTTGACAACGTATTTGTCGCTGGCCGGACGGTATTGCGTGTTGATGCCCAACACCGCCAGGGGCGGCGGCATTTCCCGCAAGATCAGCATCGGCACCGACCGCAAGCGCCTGAAAACGGTCCTGGGCGACCTCGGCATTCCCAAGGGGATGGCGGTGATCGTGCGAACCGCCGGCCAGAAGCGATCAAAAGCCGAAATCAAGCGCGATTACGAATACCTGATGCGGGTGTGGAGCTCGGTGCGCGACGTCACCCTGGAATCCATGGCCCCTTGCCTGGTCCACGAGGAAGGCAATTTGATCAAGCGCTCGATCCGGGACCTTTACGACAAGGACATCGATGAAATCATCATCGAAGGCGAAGCCGGCTACCGCATCGCCAAGAATTTCATGAAAATGCTGATCCCCAGCCATACAAAACGGGTGCAGCCCTTCAAGGAAACCAACAAGCAACTGTTCCAGCATTTTTCGGTGGAAGGCCAACTGGACGGCATGCATTCCCCGACCGTGCAGTTGAAGTCAGGCGGTTATATCGTCATCAATCCGACCGAGGCGCTGGTGTCCATCGACGTCAATTCGGGCCGCGCCACCCGGGGCCGTAACATCGAGGAAACGGCCTTGAAAACCAACCTCGAAGCGGCCGACGAAATCGCCCGGCAGCTAAGACTCCGGGACCTGGCCGGCCTGATCGTCATCGACTTCATCGACATGGAAGTCCACCGAAACCAGGTCAAGGTGGAACGCCGGATCAAGGATGTCATGCGTTCCGACCGCGCCCGCATCCAGATCGGCCACATCAGCCCCTTCGGGCTGATGGAACTTTCCCGCCAACGGCTGCGCCCGAGCCTGATCGAAACCAGTTCCGAACCCTGCCCCTACTGCGAAGGAACGGGCATTCGCCGGTCCACGGATTCGGCGGCACTTCATCTTCTCCGCGCCCTTGAGGAGGAAGGCATGCGGAAACGCTCGAAGGCGGTGAGCGTCGCCATCCCCTCGTCCGTGGCCCTTTACATTCTCAACAACCACCGCCTGGCGCTGGCGGACCTCGAAAACAAATACCAATTGGCGGTGACCCTGGAGACCGACGATACTCTGATCCCGCCCGATTGCCGGATCGAACGGGTCGATGGCGGCAAGGGCAAAGGCAAAGGCGAGGCGGCCGGCGCCGGCGGCAGGGACGCACCGGGCGAAGGCGGCAGACGGCGGCGGCGTTCCCGGCGCCACCGGCGCGGCGACGAAACCGCCGTGACCGCGGCGGACGAAGCCGAAACCGCCAAGCCCCTGGAAGCCGCCCCTGAAAGGCCGGTCGCCGAAAAAGCCGCCGAGTCTAGGCCGGAGTCGGACGAAGAGGCGCCACCCGCCCGCGCCAAGCGCCGCCGCCGCGGACGCCGCGGAGGAAGGCGGCGGGGCCGCAAACCCGCCGATCGGCAGGCCCAGGACCGGACCGGCAACGCTCCGCCGGCGGCCGTGGCCGAAGCGCAAACCAGCGGCGCCGATGACGTTATCCCCTTGCCGGGCCCAGACGTCCCCGTGACCGCCGAGGCCCCGGCCGAGAGCAAGTCCCCGCGCGGGAGAAAAGCGAAAAAGCCGGACGGCGACGACGACAAGGCCAAAAAGAAGGAAGCGAAAACACCGGCCAAGCGGAGCGGCGGCAGAAAGACCAAGAGGGCGGAAACGGCGGCAGAAACCGAAGCCTCTACTGCCGATAAGGACAACACCGGCGATGATGCCAAACCGGCGGCCAGGAAACCGGCCCGCCGCCCCCGGCGCAGCGCCAAAACCAAAGAGGACAAGCCGGCCGGGAAAAAGACCGTCATTAATATTCCCATCCAGGTTCCCAATGATTCCGGCGCTTCGGCAACGGTGGCGGGGCCCTCCGTCCCGGCCAGGCAGGCCGCCGCGTCGACCGGCGGCGAGGCCGCGAAAACCCCCGGCGGCGAGGCCGCGAAAACCCCCGGCGGCGAGGCCGCGAAAACCAATGTCATCAATATCGGCGGCGGGACCGGCAAGGATCAGGCGCCGGGAAAATCCCCGAGCCGCAAGGGGTGGTGGAACCGGCCGGCTAAATAAGCGGGCCTGCGAAGGGCCGGGTCCTAGTGGCCTGTATCACCTAAATAATACCCCTACGATCACTTTTCCCGTTTCCTCGGCAGGAGGGGAAGCGCAGGCGATGGCGGCCCATCGGCAAGCCTTCCCGACGCCCCGAGGGGACGGGAAAAGCGACCCGCGGGGCGGCGTTGCAAGGCTTCCGGACGTCGTCGCGCGCCACTTGTGGTGGGTTGGCACCACGGCGCAACGCGCTCCTAGCCGGAAACCTCGCAGCGCCGTCGTAGGGGTGCAATTTAGGTGATACAGGCCACTAGAGCATGTTCCGACCACATTGACTCATTCTGATGGCTCCGCTGTGTGACGATCCGCTAGGCGCGCGGCGCGGCGCGAT
>NZAZ01000075.1 GCA_002686255.1 Rhodospirillaceae bacterium | reverse complement strand
TAAGCCTCCGCCGGCGTTTGACCGTCGAGGGCGGAATGAGGCCGATCGGTGTTGTAGAAGTCGATCCATTCGCCGATCACCCGTTCGGCCTTGAAGCAGTCCGTCAGCTCGTGCAGGTAGACAGCCTCGTACTTGAGCGACCGCCACAGGCGCTCGATGAAGATGTTGTCCATGCACCGGCCCCGCCCATCCATGGAGATCGTGATCTCCGCGTCTTTGAGAACGCCGGTGAAGTCCATGTCAAGGCTTATGAGCAGCACCGGGGCGGCAGCCTAGTGCACGTCACCGACCACGTCCGCTCGGCACCGGGTGAAGGCGGCGGCGACCCCAAGGAGCAAATTTCCGACAAACCATTGCCGGCCTCGAAAGATTTGGTCGCCAATCCCCGCGTCCGGGGAAAAGATGGCTATAAGTCAGGAGCCTTTTTGGAAGAACGGACAAGAAAAGACGGAACCAAATACCACCACATGGGCGTCGATGTCGTCACCGAACCCGGTGAACCCGTCGTCAGTCCCGTTTCCGGAAAGTACAAACGAAGACTCGACCCCTATGATGGAAAATCAAAGCAGGGATTATACGGTGGCGTCGAAATCGAAGCCGATAATGGCGACAGGGTCCAGATCATGTATATCAGCCCTGACCCCGACCTCAAACGAGGCCAGCGGGTGATCGCGGGTGAAACGCCGATCGGCGCGGCCCAGGACATCACGCCATCCTATCCGCCAAAAAAAGAGGGCGTCATGACCAACCACATCCATGTGGAGGTCGAAGATTGGTCCGGGGGCAAGAAAAAGTTCAAAGACCCGACGCCGATGGTCCTGCCGAAAGATAGGCGATAAATCACTCTTTGACGAACCAGTTACGGGGATCGAATATCCCATCAGCGGCCCAGTCCCAATAAGCCCCGTGGTTGGATACAGTATATTCGACATCTAGCCACGGGGCGTCCTTGCAGCTTTTTTTCTCGACAGAACAATTGCGTTCCTTGATTCGGGCCTGAAACTGGCCAGGATTTAACCAAGGAAAGGAGCCGAACTCGGAGGGGAATTTCTCGTATTTTGCCTCGGCGACCAATTCCGGATCGACGAAGCCGGTCTTGACGATGATATATTCAATCCGTATTTGCCTTTTTTCCGAGTTTCCGAAGTTAATTTTTTTACAGCCCTTAATCCGGACATAGCTATTACATCCGATCAGCGTCTCCACGGCGCAAAGCGGCGTACTGAGATCGCCGATGCAATCCGATGTCGCTTCGGTCGGGGTGATGGTGCGGATTTTCCCTTCCGCCGCCTCATCGGCCTGGGCGATACCGGATGACAGCACCCAGGCAGCAAATGTTCCCAGCAACAAAATGGCTATCAGCTTGTTCATAGAATAAGTGTTCCAGGTCGTCATCCGGTGGTTGCCAAAACCATCGGGCCAACCTTATTACATTCTCTACGGGTTGATTGTTTAATGTTTTTCCTTTTCCGGTAAAATTTCCATGTCTCAATCATGGAAATGATAGCAATCCGTGGCACAATTGGAGGCGAAAAACCGAGATATCCAGGGAAATGCGGCGACCAGGAAAATGACGTAACCCTTTCCAACTGTTATCGTCACCAATCCCCCAGTTTCCCCTATAATCGGTTCCTGGAAATTTCTAATCCCGAGGTTGCAGGTTCGAGTCCTGCCGGGCGTGCCAACAAAAACAAGGGGTTAGGGGTTTTTCTCTAGCCTCTGTTTTCGTCAAAAAGGCCAATAGGCAACACTGTAAGTAACAAAAAACAAGTAACAAAAAACCCCGCCCGAGGGCGGGGCCGGGGCTCCCGGTGTTGGGCGTCAATGAACCTCTGCGCCCTCGGGCCGCTTCGTTGATTGCAGTTCGTCTATAGCCTTCAAAGTCCGTTTCCAGGTCGCCAGCCCGTCAAAGTCGCCAGCCTCTAGCATCTTCTCGGCCATCATCGCGGCATGGATCGGGGCGTCGGCGCCGTGGAGCCGGATGCGCTCACCGGCTATTTCGATGGTGTCGCCGTCGATGATGCGGGGCTTGCCGGTGATGTCCCCACCGCAACGGAGGGAAGCGCGAGAAAGACGGTGGCTAGGACAACCTATATCATCGAGGGATGATAGCAGGAAAACCCTTCCACTCGCGGACCTTTAATCGGGCCTCGCTTTGGTAGTAACCTTGGGGGGATGTGTAAGGGGGGGCAGTTAACATATTTCGTTGCACCCCTGCGAATTAGCATCACAGATCAGCAAGGGAGGGGACCATGAAAGGGCCAATGTTTTCGGTGCTCGTTTTTGATTTTGGCGTTTACTCGTTTGCGGGCGTCGTTACTTTTTTTGCAGCTAGGTATCTGTTGAATTTCGTAATCGACGTGGAAACTGCACAAATCTTGGCAATTCTTCTAGGCATTGCCGCAATGCTAAATACAGCCGATCTGTTTAAAGCGTTGGAGGAATCAAGTTAGCGCATATGATTGATATGGGGGTGGAAGATGAAACGCATCATACTCGCGGCGCTTGTCGAGTGACCACCGTCACTGCGGTTTTTTGCCATCTATGCTTCGATGATGATTACCGGGGACGCTTCCTGCCACGTTTGCCCCCCCGAACTGGCGTCCCTGTCCTCTCTGTTGCGAACGGAGTCGCTAAACTCGCCGGCCCAGGCTAACGGGTCGGTTTTTCTTTGGGCGTGCCACCCTTGAATTCCAGAAGTTGTTCCCGGTCTTGAGGGCGCCGGGGTTCTTATGGCGCCGGACCTGACGATCAATCGTAAAGGTCTTTGGGGTCGGTTTCGACGTCGGCGATGACCGAAACTTCGCCGTCCCTGACGGCATTGAAAAAACAATTCCGCCGCCCGGTGTGGCAGGCGACGCCTGTTTGGTCGACCTGGACCAGGACCGTGTCGTTGTCGCAATCCCAGCGAAAATCCTTCAACGCCTGGGTCTGGCCGGAGGTTTCGCCCTTGCGCCACAGCTTGCCCCGGGACCGTGACCAGTAACAGACCCGCCCTGATTTAAGGGTTTCGACGACGGCGTCGCGGTTCATCCACGCCATCATCAGCACCTCGCCGGTGTCGAACTGCTGGGCGATCGCCGGCACCAGGCCGTCGCCGTTGAAGGCGATGGCGTCGGCGACCTGTTCGGCGGCGGCCTCGACCTTGTCCTTGCTGCCCATGTCGTCGCTCATCGGGGGTCCTTTCGGGTTACGGAAAGCCCTACATCGGCTTTTGCGGGCGATCTGTCAACCGGGCTCGACGCGCGGGGAGAGGATGGTTATAATGTTATATTATAACATTATCAACGGAGCCCAAGCGCATCGAAATGGAACCCATGACTCCCTCCGCCGCCTTTATGGACACCGGCCACGACCACGATCATTGCATGGAATCCGCCCTCGACCGGGCGGCGGCGTTATGCGGTGAACGCGGCGTCCGCCTGACGCCGCTGCGGCGCCGGGTGCTGGAACTGGTTTGGGGCGGGCACAAACCCCTCGGCGCCTATGAAATCCTCGATACCCTGAAAGCCGAGCGCCGGGGCGCGGCGCCGCCGACGGTATACCGGGCCCTGGACTTTCTGTTGCAACAAGGACTGGTGCACCGGATCGAGAGCCTCAATTCCTTCGTCGGCTGCCCGGACCCGTTGAAACCCCACGGCGGGCAGTTCCTGATTTGCCGGTCCTGCGGCCTGACGGCCGAATTGAACGACCGCCGCATCGACCAGGCGATCCGGAACAGCGCCAACCGGGCCGGTTTCGCGGTCGGCAGGCCGATGATCGAAATCGAAGGTTTGTGCCCCCATTGCCGGGACGCGGGCGAAGGGTCCCCCGGATGACTGACCGTTTCCCCAACGCCGAAATCCTGATCGAGGCCGAAGGCATCTCGGTCACCCGCCGCGGCAAGAAAATCCTGTCGAACGCCGGGGTTCGGGTCCGCGGCGGCGAGATCGTCACCCTGATCGGCCCCAACGGGGCCGGCAAGACGACGGTTGTCAGGATCGTTCTCAGGCTGATGAAGCCGGACCGGGGAGAAGTCTTTCGCCGCCCGGGCCTGGTGGTCGGCTATATGCCGCAGCGGCTGCACATTGACCCGACCCTGCCGTTGACGGTCGGGCGGTTCCTGGCCCTGGGGGCCGGAAGGGGCCGCGCCCGGACCCCGGACCGGACCGCCGGGGCGCTGGAGGAAGTCGGCGCCGGAACCGTCATGGACACGCCCCTTCAAGCCGTTTCGGGCGGCGAGTTCCAACGAATCCTGCTGGCCCGGGCGTTGCTCAGGGATCCGGACCTTTTAGTCCTGGACGAACCCTCGCAGGGAATTGACGTCACCGGGCAGGCGGAGCTTTTCGGTCTTATCACCCGTATCCGCGATCAACGGGGCTGCGGCGTTTTGATGGTGTCGCACGATTTGCATCTGGTGATGGCGCAGACCGACGAGGTGATCTGCCTCAACCACTATGTCTGTTGCGCCGGGCATCCTGAAACGGTCGCCAACGACCCCAGCTACATCGAATTGTTCGGCAAGCAGGTGGCGGACTCGCTCGCCGTCTATCACCACCACCACGACCATGCCCACGATTCCGGCGGCCGCGTGGTGCCGCTCGACGGGCCGGCCGGGGATTCCCCCGGCGAAGACGATGAAAGGGCCAGCCGTGGATGATTTTATGATCCGGGCCCTGATCGGCGGCTCGGGCGTCGCCGCCGTGGCCGGGCCGCTGGGCGCCTTCGTGGTCTGGCGCCGGATGGCTTTTTTCGGCGGCACTCTGTCCCATTCGGCGCTGCTGGGGGTGGCGTTGGGGTTTCTTCTCGGCATCAACCTCAACGTCGGCATCTTCGCCGTCACCGCCGTCGTCGCCGTTTCCCTGGTGGCGCTGGGGCGCCGCTCTCGGCTGGCCGACGATACCTTGCTGGGCATACTGGCCCATGCCAGCCTGGCCCTGGGGCTGATCGCGCTGGCCTCCATGGAGGCCCGGCGCGTCGATCTGATGGCTTATCTGTTCGGCGACGTCCTGGCGACGACGATGGGCGACATCGCGTTGATTTACGGCGGCGGCGCCATCGTCATCGGGGTGCTGGCGTTTATATGGCGGCCGTTGCTGTCGGCCACCGTCCACGAGGAACTGGCGGTCGTCGAGGGCGTGCCGGTGACCGCCGTAAATCTCGGCTTCATGATGTTGCTGGCGGTGGTGGTGGCGTTGGCCATGAAGATCGTCGGCATCCTGCTGGTAACGTCGCTGATCATCATTCCGGCGGCCGCGGCCAGGCGTTTTTCGGCGACGCCTGAATATATGGCCGTCCTCGCCGCCGTCATCGGGTGCATTGCCGTGGCCGGGGGACTGGGGGGGTCGATGGCCTTCGACACGCCGTCGGGGCCGTCGATCGTGGTTGCCGCCTTCGCCTTGTTCCTGGTGTCGGCGCTGACGCCGCCGTTTAAGAGGCTTTCGTAAGCCTCTTCAACCCTTGTTCAAGGTCTTCGATCAGGTCGTCCGGGTCTTCGAGGCCGGCGTGGATGCGAAGGCTGGGACCGGGGCCGCGCCATTCGGTGGCGGTGCGGACCTTGGCCGGGTCGGTCGGGATCATCAGGCTTTCATAGCCGCCCCAACTGTCGCCCATGGCGAACAACTCCATGCCGTCCAGCATCGCCGCGACGGCGGCCTTCGGAACTTCCTTGAGGACGACGCCGAACAACCCCGACGCGCCGGTGAAATCCCGTTTCCATATCTCGTGGCCGGGATCGCCGGGGAGCGCCGGATAGAGGACGCAGTCGACCTCCGGCCGGGCCTGAAGCCATTCCGCCAGCCTGAGGGCGTTCCGCTGATGGCGCTCGAGCCGGACCGATAGGGTGCGTAATCCGCGCAGCCCCAGATAACAATCGTCGGGCCCCGGGCAATTGCCGAGGGCGTTGGCGGTAAACTTGACCGACTGGAACTGTTCCGGCGTCGAGACGGTGACCGTGCCCAGCATGACGTCGGCGTGGCCGCTGATGTATTTGGTCACCGCCTCGATGACGATATCGACCCCATGCTCGAAGGGTTGGAAGAAAAGCGGGGTCGCCCAGGTGTTGTCCATGACCACCGTAACGCCGGCCGCCTTGGCCTCGGCGGCGATCTTGGCCACGTCCAGCATTTCGAAGGTCACCGAGCCCGGCGATTCCACCATGACGACCCTGGTTTGAGGCTGGAGAATATCTTTGATTCCGGCGCCGGGGTCGAAATAGGCGGTTTCGACGCCGGCCCGGGCCAGAAGCACGTCGGCGACCCTTTTGCGCGTCGGGGCGTAAATATTGTCGGCGATCAGCATGTGGTCCCCGGACTTCAGCAATGCCGTCAAGGTGACGGAAATCGCCGCCAGCCCCGAGGACAGGGCGATCGTCTTGTGGCCGCCGTAAAGGGCGGTGACGGCTTCTTCCAGGGCAAAGGTCGTCGGCGTGCCGGCGCGCCCGTACTGAACGCCCTCGAACGGTTTTTTCGCCTTGTCTTCGTACTCGGCCAGGGTCGGGAAGACCATCGTCGAAGCGTGATACACCGGTGGATTGACGATGCCGTGATGGTCTTTGGGATGACGGCCCCGATGGATTATCAAGGTGTCTTTCTTCATCGGCTTGTCGTTTCGTTCGATTGCAAGGAGGGACGGTCCCTCAACCCGCGAAAGATACTATGCCGGGGCGGGGAGGGCGATAATGATGATTCTTTGGTATACCAGAAAGCTTTCATTTGACTGACCTTTAGTCCTTGAGGCGGTTTCATAAAGTCTGTTACGGTTCACAAGTGGTCCAGTTATCACCGTCGGTGATGGACCAGGAACCATTAAATTTTAAACTCAACGCTTACCAGGGAGCCAATTCTTATGAAAAAAACAGCTATTGCGCTTGCCGCCGTCGCGGCGGCGGCGTTGACTCTTGGGGCACCGGCCGCGAAAGCCGGAACCTTGGATGACGTCAAGAAGCGCGGCGTGCTCAACTGCATCGTCAACACCGGCCTGCCGGGATTTTCGTACACCGACAAGTCCGGCCGCTGGAAAGGCTTCGACGCCGACATGTGCCGCTCGGTCGCCGCTGCCGTTCTCGGCGACGGGGAAAAGGTCAAGTTCATCCCGGCCACCGGCAAGACCCGTTTCACGCTGCTGAACTCGAAGGAAGGCGACGTACTCATCCGCAACACCACGTGGACCTTTGTCCGCGACGTCGACGTCAAGCTGAACTTCATCCACACCACCTACTATGACGGCCAGGGCTTCATTATTCGCAAGTCCAAGGGCGTCAAAAGCGCCAAGGAACTGGACGGCGCCACGGTGTGCATCCAGACCGGCACGACGACCGAGCTGAACCTGGCTGACTTCTTCCGCGCCAACAAGATCAGCTACAAGCCGGTGCCGATCGAGTCCAACGAAGAAGCGCGCAAGAACTATGTCGCCGACCGTTGCGACACCTACACCACGGACGCTTCGGGCCTGGCCGCGACCCGCGCCACCTTCGACAAGCCAGGCAACCACGTCATCCTTCCCGAAATCATCTCCAAGGAGCCCTTGGGTCCCGTTGTCCGCCATGGTGACGATCAGTGGGCTGATATCGTCCGCTGGACGGTTTATGCCTTGATCGCCGGTGAAGAGCATGGCGTCACTGCTGCCAATGCGGACGCCATGGCGTCAAAGAAGACCCCCGCCACGGCCCGCCTACTCGGTTCCGAAGGCACCCTTGGCGCCATGATCGGTCTCGACAAGGATTGGGCCAAGCGCGCAATCAAGGCGCAAGGCAACTACGCCGAGATTTTTGAACGCAACGTGGGCACGAAGACGCCAATCGGGCTGGCTCGCGGCCTGAACGCCCATTACACCGACGGCGGCCTGCAATATTCCCCACCGTTCCGGTAAAACAGGGTTTATCCTTGTAATCTGAACAAGAATATCACGCCGGACGGGATTTCCCGTCCGGCGTGCCTTGTTTCAAAGACATCAATTCTTTTTATTTTTTGATTTTTCTTTTCCGGTCACGGCGGCCCGCCCGGAAATTCGACCCAAAAACATTCAGGGACGCAAGAACAGGGGGCAAGGGTGGCGACGGCCAAAAGCCAGGTGATTGAAGCACGTGACGCCGGTGAGCCGAATGTTCTGCTGAGGCTTTGGCGCAACAAGGACACGCGCTCGGTCATTCTGCAGATCCTGACCGTTGCGCTGTTGTTCGCGTTCCTGGCTTACATCGTCAACAACGCGATCCTAAACCTGGCGGCGCTGGGCAAGACCTTCAGTTTCGACTTTCTTGGTATGTCCGCGTCCTACGACATCAACCAGCGGCTGATCGAATACACGTCCCAAAGCACACACTTCCGGGCAATGCTTGTGGGGCTCCTGAACACGGCGCTGGTGGCTTTTTTCGGTGTTATTACGGCGACCATCCTGGGGTTCCTGTTCGGCATTATCCGGCTGTCCAACAACTGGATTGCCAGCCGAATGGTCTACTGCCTGATCGAAATAGTCCGCAACGTGCCGGTCCTGCTGCACATCCTGCTGATCCATGGCATTATCGTTCATGTCCTGCCGAGCCCGCGCAAAGCGCTTGATATCGGCGATAGTATTTTCCTTTCCAATCGGGGCCTGACCACTCCCGACCCCGTTTTTGGAGATGGCTTTTCCTATACCGTTATCGCTTTTTTCATCGCCATTGGCGCCGTTATCTATTTCCGCAAATGGGCCAAGAAGGTCCGCGAAACGACGGGCAAAATCTATCCTGTGTTCTTGATTTCCACAGGAATCCTGATCGGCTTGCCGTTGTTCGTGTTTTTCTTGTCCGGCTCGCCGCTCGCATGGGAAATCCCGAAACTTGGGCGATTCAATCTCAAGGGCGGGATCACCATGATCCCGGAATTTCTGGCCCTGTGGCTGGCCTTGTCGCTCTATACGTCTGTTTTTATCGCCGAAATCGTGCGCGCCGGCATTCTCGCCGTCAGCAAGGGCCAGTGGGAGGCCTCGCAAGCCGTCGGGATCAAACGGAGCCGGATCCTGCACCTGGTCGTCATCCCGCAGGCGCTTCGGGTCATCGTGCCGCCGCTGACCAGCCAGTACCTGAACCTGACCAAGAACTCATCGCTGGCCATCGCCATCGGCTACATGGACATCGTCGCCACCATCGGCGGCATTACGATGATGCAGACCGGCAAGGAAATGGAAACGATGATCCTGGTGATGGCGATTTATCTTAGCTTTTCACTGCTCATTTCGGCGTTCATGAACTGGTACAACAAACGAATTAAGCTGGTGGAAAGGTAGGGGAAGGCCATGACGCCCAGTAAAACGGAAAGCCTTCCGATCGCCACCGGGGACGGCGGCTACCTTCCCGGCACCCATCCGGACCTGCCGCCGCCGTCCAGCGTTTATGGCCCCGTCCACTGGATCAGGGTCAACCTGTTCGGCTCCATCACCAATGCGGTGTTGACGCTGCTGGCCGTTTATTTCTTGTATTCGGTGATCCCCTTGCTTGGCGAATGGATGTTCATTGACGCGGCTTATGAGGGGGAATCGCGAAAAGATTGCCGCGCCGTTGCCCAGGGGGCTTGCTGGGCGTTTATCGGCAATCGGCTGCCGTTGTTTATCTACGGATTCTATCCCGAGGCGGAACGCTGGCGGGTCGATCTTTCCTTTGTGTTGCTGATCCTGGCGCTTGTGCCGATTCTCTACGAAGGGACCCCGCAAAGGGGCAAGGCGATCATCTATTCGTGCCTGTATCCGCTTATCGCCGCTTTCTTTCTTGTCGGCGGAATAGGGCTGGAAAGGGTTCCGACCGATCAATTCGGGGGCCTGATGCTGAACGTCATTATCGGCGTCACCGGCATCGCCTTTTCGCTGCCGATCGGGATCGTCCTGGCGCTCGGCCGGCAGTCCCATTTGCCGATCGTCCGGATTCTCTGCATTTCGTTCATTGAATTCATCCGCGGCGTGCCGCTGATTACGCTGTTTTTCGTCGCCGCCGTGATGCTGAGCTACTTCGTGCCGCCGGGGACCAACTTCGACCTGCTGGTCCGGATTCTGATCATGGGGACGCTGTTCGCGTCGGGCTACATGGCCGAGGTCATCCGTGGCGGCCTGCAGGCGATCCCCAATGGCCAGTACGAGGCCGCCGACGCAATGGGATTGACGTACTGGCAATCCATGCGAAAGGTGGTGCTGCCGCAGGCGTTGAAGATTTCCATCCCCGGCATCGTCAACACCTTCATCGGCCTCTACAAGGACACTACCCTGGTCATCGTCATCGGGCGCCTGGATATCCTGGGCATCGGCAATTCGTCGCTTGCCGACACCAAATGGCAGGGGTTGTCCACCGAAGTTTACGTTTTTGTCGCAATCTTCTTCTTCCTCAGTTGCTTCTCCATGTCGCGCTATTCGCTGTGGCTGGAGAAGAAGCTGCATACTGGGCACTGAATAGGGAACCGGGAATATGGCTGAAACCGAAAGCCTTGACGAAACCACCTCGCCGATCGAGTCGTCGATAGGCGAAGAGGACATCATCCAGATTGTTGACATGCACAAGTGGTATGGCGAGTTCCATGTGCTGAAGAACATCAACCTGACCGTCAAGGCGCGGGAACGCATTGTCATTTGCGGGCCGTCGGGGTCCGGCAAGTCGACCCTGATCCGCTGCATCAACCGGCTTGAGGAACACCAACAGGGCCTGATCGCGGTTGACGGGATCGAGCTGACTAACGACTTGAAAAAGATCGAAGAAATCCGCCGCGAGGTCGGCATGGTGTTTCAGCACTTTAACTTGTTCCCGCACCTGACGGTGCTTGAAAACTGCACCTTGGGGCCGATCTGGGTCCGCAATACGCCCAAGAAAGAAGCCGATGAAACGGCGATGAAATACCTGGAACGGGTGAAGATCCCTGAGCAGGCGTTGAAATTCCCCGGCCAGCTCTCGGGCGGTCAGCAACAGCGCGTCGCCATCGCCCGGTCGCTGTGCATGAATCCGAAGATTATGCTGTTCGATGAACCGACCTCGGCCCTGGACCCGGAAATGATCAAGGAAGTGCTGGATGTGATGATCGAGCTGGCGGATACGGGGATGACCATGCTCGTTGTCAGCCACGAAATGGGCTTCGCCAAGACGGTTGCCGACCGGGTGATCTTCATGGACGAGGGCGAAATCATCGAGCAGAACGAACCACACGAATTCTTCGACAACCCGAAGCACGACCGCACCAAATTATTCCTCAGCCAGATTCTTGCCCACTGACATAGGAAAATGGGAAATGCCCTTAAGCCTTAGAGAGCGGGCGGAAGCCGTCACCAAAGAGGTTCAGGATATTCTCGGCGTGTCGGCGGACACCCACCCGAAGGAGATCGCCGACGCCGTGGAACGCACGATTATCAATGCGTTGCTTGAGGAACGCCAGCGCTGCGCCGCCGTGGCCTTCAAATGCTGTTCGGAAGACTTGGACAAGGCGCACAAAATCGCCGAGGAAATCAACCGCATCAACACGGCCCTGGTGGCCAATCTGTCGGCGATGCGCTAGATCGCGCCGGCCCTCAGGTCTCGACCGGCGTGTCCTCGCGGCCGCCCCATTCCGTCCATGATCCGTCATAGACGGCGGCGTCTTCCTTGCCCAACAGGTAAAAACCGAAAGCCAGCATCGCCGCCGTGACGCCAGACCCGCAACTGGCGACGACGGGGCGTTCCATGTCGAGGCCGGCATCGGCGATGGCGGCGGCGATGTCTTCGGCCGGGCGCATGACGAAGTGGTTTTCCCCATCCATCAACATCGTATGGGGAAGGCACACGGAACCGGGGATATGGCCGGACCTGAGGCCCTCGCGGGGTTCCGGCGCCAAGCCGTCGAAACGGTCCCGGCTGCGGGCGTCGGCCACCTGCTCGGCCCCGGTTTCGACGTTGGCCAGCATTTGCTCGATGGCGCGGACCAGAATCGGGTTTTTCTCGGCCGTGAGCGACCGGGTTTCGGGCGCGACCGTCTTGCCGGTCACCGGGCGCCCCTCGGCAAGCCATTTCGGCAGCCCGCCGTCAAGAAGCGAGACATTGTCATGGCCAAAGATCCGGAACATCCACCAGGCGCGGGCCGCCGCCATGGCGCCGCCGTTGGCGTCATAGGCGATCACATGGTCGCCGTCGCCGATGCCTAGGCGCCCGGCCTTGGCCGAGAAGGTTTCCGCCGAAGGCAGCATATGGGGCAGGTCCGAGGTGGGGTCGCAGATGTCGTCGACGTCGAAAAAAACCGCGCCCGGGATATGGGCCGCCGCGAATTCGGCCTCGGCGTCCCGGTCCTGGGTAGGCAGGTAAAAAGTCGCATCGACGATGCGGACTCCCGGGGCCAAGAGGTTTTCGGCCAGCCATTCGGTGGAAACGAGCGCCCGCGGGTTGGCGTAATCCATGGCGCCCGAACCCCTTATTCCAGCCAGTCGGGCACCGGCAGGTCCTTTTCCTTGAGAAACGCCGGATTGAAAAGCTTGCTTTGATAGCGGACGCCGTAATCGGCGAGGATGGTGACGATGGTGTGCCCGGGGCCCATTTCCCTGGCCATCCGGACGGCGCCGGCGATATTGATGGCGCTGGAGCCGCCGAGACAAAGCCCTTCATGTTTCAGCAGGTCGAAGAGGTACGGCAGGGCTTCGGCGTCGGGAATCTGGAACGGCATATCGACCCGGGCGCCTTCCAGGTTGCCGGTGATCCGCCCCTGGCCGATGCCTTCGGCGATGGACTCGCCTTCGCCCTTCAATTCGCCGGTGGAATAGTAACTGTACATGGAAGCGCCCAAGGGGTCGGCGATACCGATCCGGACGTCGGGATTTTTCTCATTCATGAACATGGAAATACCGGCCAGCGTGCCGCCGGTGCCGATGGAGCAGATAAAGCCGTCCAGCTTGCCGCCGGTCTGTTCCCATATTTCGGGTCCGGTGCCTTCCAGGTGGGCGCGGCGGTTGGCCGTATTGTCCCATTGGTTGGCGTAAAGCACGCCGTTGGATTCGGTTTCCGCCATTTCCTTGGCCAGCCGTTCGGCGACATGGACGTAATTATTGGGGTCCTTGTAGGGAACGGCGGGGACCTCCTTCAGTTCGGCCCCGCAAAGCCGAAGCATGTCTTTCTTTTCCTGGCTTTGGGTTTCCGGAATCACGATCAGGGTTCGATAGCCCCGGGCGTTGCCGCAAAGGGCCAACCCGATCCCGGTGTTGCCGGCGGTTCCTTCGACGATCAGGCCGCCGGGTTCAAGGGCGCCTCTTTCCTCGGCATCCTTGATGATGAACAGCGCCGCGCGATCCTTCACCGAGCTGCCGGGATTGAGGAATTCGGCCTTGCCGAGGATATCGCAGCCGGTCTCCTCGGAAACCTCGCGAAGGCGAATCAACGGCGTGTTGCCGACGGTTTCGGCAAAACCGTCCAGGACTTTCATTGGCGCACCTCTCTGGGTTCGCCTTTGAAGATAATGACCGCCAGGGAGGCGATCAAGCGCCCAAGCCCCCCCAAAGGACGCGGACACGATCGCGGTTGGCGCCAAGCCATTGGAGCGCGATAACGGTCATGGCGTTGATGATCCGGCCGTTGTTCAGCAACTGAAAGGCTTCCTCGGCGGGAATGCGGAAAACGCGGATGTTTTCGTGCTCCTCCGTGAGCCCGTATATACCTCCGGCATTCGACGCGTCGACCTGTCCGCAAAAAACGAACACCGATTCAGAGGTGCCGCCGGGCGATGACAGGTAGTGGCAGACGGGTATGATTTCCCCGAGCCGGCATCCGGTTTCCTCGACCGTTTCCCGCCGGGCGACGTCTTCGGGGTCTTCTTCTTTTTCGATGATGCCGGCGACGCATTCGATAAGCCACGGCGAAGCATCTCCGTCGAACCAGTCGGAAGCCAGCGCCGCGTAGGCGCCGGGCCGGAACTGCTCGATCAACACCACTTGGTCGAGAACCGGGTCATAAGGCAATACGGAGACAGCGTGTCCGCGCTCGAAGATTTCGCGGGTCATCTCGCCGCTCCAGCCGCCTTCGAAAAGCTTGTGTTTCAACCGATAGATATCGAGCTTGAAATAACCATCGTAGGGGGTGGTTTTTTCGACGACTTCGACGTCATCCGGGGTCAAGGAGGGGGTCGGTGGGGTGCTCATCATACCTCGCCAGTGAAATGAATGTTGGGGCGCAGCTTTCTTGGGCCAATGCGGGAACAAGGGACAGCCGGTCAGGAAAGCCGAATCGTGCGTTCGCTGGGGAACAGGACGGTCACCGTGGTGCCGGCGCCCAATTTGCTTTCAATGACCAGTTTGCCGCCGTGCAGTTCGGCCAGCTTCTTGCTCAACGGCAGGCCAAGGCCGGAACCGTCGTATTTGCGGGTCAAGGAACCGTCCATCTGACCGAAATCGGAAAGCGCCGTTTCGATATTCTCAGGCGCGATGCCGATCCCTGAATCGATGACCGAAAGTAGAAAGCGGTTTTCGGAATCGATGTCCACCTTAAATTTCACCGACCCGCCCTTGGGCGTGAATTTGATGGCGTTCGACAACAGGTTGAGCAGTATCTGCTTGGTCCGAAACTCGTCGGCCAGCAGGGCGGGAAGGGACTTGGCGACATCGGCGGTCAGTTTCAGCCCGGCCTCGAAAGCGCGATCGTTGACCAGCCGCCGACACGACGCCACCAACAACGGCACGTCCAGCTTGGTTTCATTTAATTCCAGAAGACCCTTTTCGATCCTTGCGACGTCGAGGACATCGTTGATCAATTCCAGAAGGTGTTTTCCCGATTCGTTGATGTCTTCGGCGTATTCCAGGTGCTTGGGATTATCAAGGGATTCCGCCGCAATGTCCTTCATGATGTCGGAAAACCCGATGATTGAATTCAACGGCGTGCGCAGTTCATGGCTCATGTTGGCCAGGAACTCGGTCTTGGCGCGGTTGGCGAACTCGGCCTCCTCCTTGGCTTCGCGCAACGCGGCCTCGGCCAGCTTTCGTTCGGTGATTTCATCGGTCAGTTCCCGGATGCGTTCCCGGACCCGCAATTCCAGCTCGTCGTGGGCTTTCCGGAGTTCGTCTTCGACCCGTTCGCGCTGGATCATCACGGTGGCGATATCCCGGGCCATGGCGTTGAACGCCGAGCCTAATTCTTGGAATTCCGTCGGGCTGAAAGAAGGCTGTTGGCGGACCCTGGCCTCCAGGTTGCCGCCTTTGATTTCGCGTGCGGCCCGCACCACGGCTTCCACCGGCCGCACCAGCAAACCCGACAGGAACCAACCGAGCACCCCGGCGACCAGGAGGCTGATGAAGATCAGGGTAAGCGCAACCCGTTGCACGTCGCCGGCGCGTTCTTCGAGCTCTTCCAGGGGCTGCGCCACCATCACCCCCCAACCGGTGCTTGGAACCGTGGTGTAGCCGGTGATCATGTCCTTCTCGACGGCCGGAGAGTAAAAGGTGGTGACCCCTGTTTCGCCCGCCATTATTTTCGCCGCCGGCTTGACCTTGGCGATGTTCTTCATCTGGCGTTGCCATTCGGGGTTGGGGTGCGCCATCAGGCTGCCCTTCCTGTCGACGATGGCGGAATGACCCCCGCGGCCAAAGGCAATGGATTTTTGCAGTTGCCGTACGTATTCAAGGCCCAGGGCGCCAATGGCGACCCGCCCGGGTTGAAGCCGTTTGATCAAATAAACGGTGGCCCGGCCATCCGCATCGGCCATGACGTCGGTAAAGACCACGCCCGCGTCGGTGATGTAAGGGTGGAGCCGGGTTAGCGTTTCGGCGGGTATTCGGTCACCGATGGAGTCGGTGATGTCGAGGCGGGAGATCACACGGCCGGAATCGTCGATGATGAAAAGGTGGCGAAACCCCAGATCCCGGGCCAATTCGACCATCGCCGGTGAGGTTTGATTATCGGCCGACGGTTCGGCGAAGAATCCGAACGTTGCCTTCGCGTCCAAGGCATAACGGTCCAGAGCCGCGGTGACGTTTTGCGCCAGCAGAAGGTGCTTTTCCGAGACGGCGGCCAACTCCTTTTCCATCGCCGTCTCCTCGACCCAGACGCCGAGGATCAGCAACGGCACCGTGGCGATGGCGATGAATGCGGCGGCCAGAAGATGTCTAAGGCGCGGTTTCAGCCTCAAAATTTTCACCTAACCTATTATATCGAAAACAACTTTATAGGATAAAACGGAGAATACTACCTCATTCCAAAGGCCAACAGCAGGCTGGCGAAACCTCTTGATTTTTTGCAATAAAATATAATGGTTTTTCCTCAAACTTGACCCTTATCAAGGTTTTTTGATGAACCGGCATTTAAAATCCCCCCAAATTGAAAAACAAATGACGCGCCGCCGAAGAAACAACGCCTTGGCGCCAGATAGCGGAGGAGAAGGAGGCGGAAGATGACGAAAATCCTGAACCCAACACTTTCATTAATGGTTGCCGCGGTTATGACCGTTGGCGGCGCGTTAACCGTGCCGCTGCCGGCGGCCGCCGGCGACGAAGGAAAAGGGGCCGCCGGTCACGCCCATGACCTGAGCAACGTCTGGGCCATGGCTCGCGGCGGGCAGCTCTACGACAACTGGATGGCGGTGCTGGAAGCCGACAAGCCGAAAGGCACCCATCCGGCTTATCCCAAGGCAGGCAAGAAGAAGGGCGCCTCAACGTGGCGGTGCAAGGAATGCCACGGTTGGGATTACATGGGCAAGGACGGCACCTATAAGAGCGGCTCGCACTATACCGGGATCAAGGGCGTGCGCGCGATGGTCGGTATGGACGTCAAAAAGATCCACGGCATCATCATGGACAAGACCCATGCCATGAAAAACAAGATACCGCATTCGGCGATGGAGAAGCTGGCGCTGTTCCTGAGCAAGGGGCAGGTCGACAACGACAGGTACATCGACCGCAAATCGAAGGTGGCGCGCGGCAACGTCAAGCGCGGGGCGGCGATCTTCCAGACCGCCTGCGCCATCTGCCACGGCTTCGACGGCAAGGAAATCAACTTCAAGGATCCGCCGAAGGCCGAATACGTCGGCACCGTCTGCAAGAAGAACCCGTGGGAAGGCCTGCATAAGATCCGCTTCGGCCAGCCCGGCGTCGCCATGGTTGCGTTGGCGGCCTTGGATATCCAGACCGCCGTGGACGTCGTGGCCTATTGTCAGACTGTCTAACGTCAGCGCCTATGGAACAAATTAGCGGTATTGCATAAGAGAGGATTTCTGGTTCATCGTAATGACCCTAAGGGGAATGAAGATGAGACAG
>NZAZ01000074.1 GCA_002686255.1 Rhodospirillaceae bacterium | reverse complement strand
TTTGTACCGCCATTTTTACTCCTTGCCTCCATAGGCTTATTTATATTTTTTAATATGGCAAATGGACTCTCTTCCACTTGCTCATAATTGTTATGTTCTTTAAAAGAAGACAAACAATTTGAATTATGTTTTGGAACCATAGGTATTGAAAGTAAAATTTCATCTGAAATTAGATCAATCAATGATAGTTCTTCGCCTTCAAATAAATAAATTTCTAAATGCTTACTAAGCTCTTCTGTCTGATTTTCATTCTTCACAAAAGCCAAACTAAAATTAAGATTTAAACTAACAAGTAATTCTTCTAAACATCTCTGACAAGTCAGATAAATGTTTATTGAAACTTCACCATTAAGACAAGGGGTGGTATTATTTTCTAAGTAAAACGAATAATTAACTTTAATCTTGTCTGAATTATTGCCAGCAATTTCATTTATTCTAGGTAAGTCCACAATATTGAACTCATCTATCACACTGAGATTTTTTTTAGCAAACTTAAATAGTTTTGGCCAGTCTATTGGGGCTTTACCTAATTCCATTTTTTATTTTTCTAAAGCCTGAAGATTATACTAGAAAGTCACCATTTTGTTAATTAGTTTGCCTTTGTCTTCTACTTTCAAAAAGTGCAATTCCAGTAGCTACTGAAACATTTAAACTTTCAACATTTCCCATCATTGGAATACTTACTAATTCATCACAATTTGTTTTGATTAATTTCCTTAAACCTTTCCCTTCGCTTCCCATTACAAGAGCAGTAGGCCCACGAAGATTAGCTTGATAGAGAGAATTGCTAGATAAACCATCAAGCCCTATAACCCATATTCCATTCTTTTGAAGTTCTCTAATAGTTCTTGCCAGATTAGTAACTTGAAATATATTAGTTTGGTTGATAGTTCCGGCAGATGTTTTATGAACTAGAGCATTAATTGGAGCTGAACGATCTTTATTAACAACTACGCAATCTACTCCAGCAGCGTTTGCGCTTCTAAGGCAAGCCCCAAGGTTTCTAGGGTCTTGTATTGAGTCAAGTATTAGGATTAGCGGATTAATTGAATAATGTTTAATATTTTCAATTAACTTATCTTGTCCAGGGAAGGCTGGCTGGGTAACTTCCGCTAGGACTCCATGATGAAGCTCGGCCTTTGCAAGTTTATCCAAGGTGTTTTTATCGGTTGATGAATGGTTAATTTTTTGAGCGTCAAGTTTATTTAATAAATCTTGCATTCGTCTATCTCGTCTTCCGGCCTGGACAAAAACGTTGAGGATTAACTCAGGTTTAGAATTTAAGATTGCTTCAAGACTATGAAAACCAAATATATGGATAGTGTTAGGCATTAGAAGAAATAAATATTAAATGTTCATAGTTTATCAGTATAAATTTCAATATAAGCTGATTCTCGAAGCTCTTTTAACCATTCTAAATAGTATTTTTGAGATTTCTGGCTTTTGATTTGTTCTTTACAGGTTTCTATATCTGGATCAATATTTCTCTCATCAACTTTTATTGCAATTGCCCATCCGCCACCAGTTTCATAGATTTTAGAGACTTTACCATCTTGAAGAGAGTCAATAATTTCTATGTTTGGAGTATTAACAAAAAGCCACTCAGAAAGACCGCCATTGTAATATGAAGGGTGTTGAGAATGCAGTTTAGCAATAGCTTCAAAAGATGCACCTTTTGAGATGTGTTTTGAGAGCTTCTCTAGAAAACCTACAACAGCATTTTTTTGTTCACTTTTTGAAGAGCTTGAATCTAGTATTTCTGAGACAATTATTTGGGCAATTTTAATTTGTTTAATTCTAGTTGGTTTTTCATTTCTACATTTTTGTAAAATCTCATTTTCTGAAAGTTCAGGTTTAAAATCCTTGGTTATGAATTGTTCCAATTTGATTACAGAAAGAGTTTCAATTATTTGCTCAACAAGTAATATAAATTGAGGATGAGATTTGAGCTTACTTATTGAATAGTTATTATTTTGAGCTAATTGTGTGAGTGCTCCGTTAATTTCATTATTCTCTGGTTCGATGCTTAACTCATTGACTGCATTTAATTGAAGTAATAAGTCAATTTGCCGACTTACAATGTCTATCTTTTCATCATAGGAATTAGCGAAACTTAACTGCCACTCAATAGAGTCAAGTGTAATTACATCCTCATTAACAACAGCAACGATAGTATTTGCCGCAATACTTATATTTAGTGAGAATAGTAACAGGAGAAGAAAGAATCTTCTCATTCACTAAGATTGGCTCGGTAATATGGGATATTTTGTTCTATATGTTTTCTTATGCTTGATGAAGTTGAACCCAGGCCTTTGAAGACTAATTCAATTCCAGTGCTATAGTCATAGTAGGTGCCAGTATGTTCTTTAAAGTGCGCAAGGCGGAATGCCCAACAACATGATTCATATGCAAGTCCAGTCGTTTCTTTGTTTTTTATACCAGTCGAAAATGTTTTGTCTAAACCGCCAAATAGATGAATAGAATCACTGAGTGGGAAAGCGCCATAAATTGTACCTGATGTTTCAGTACCCTCATCATTGTATGCAAGAGTAATAAATTTTCTTGGACTAACTTTATAGCTAATCCCATTAGTTCTTTTGACTATCTTTGAGGTGCCTGGGTTAAACTGGAGATCAGTATTGAAAACATACTGGTTTACAGCTAAATCAATACCGGCAGCGATATCAGAGCGAGATAGTCTAGTTTCGTAGTTAGTATTGGTGGTATCACTTACAACTTCATCATCAGTATAAAAAGTCTGAGCAATCTCAAAATTTAAAAGATCTAAATCATCTTCTTCAGCATCTAATGCCGTCCAATTTGACACGAAACTAAGCGTAACGTCATTCGCGTTAGTTATCCTGTCAAGCCCAGTGTATCTTTCACCAGAGGTAAGGTCGGCAAATGTCATTATGTCGTCATATTTATCTTCAGTGTCAAAGATTGGAATGTTTCCCTGGAGTTCCTTAGCTCTGTAGTTGTATGAAATTTTTGGAGTAATTGTGCGAATAGTTTTGGTATTAAACAATTCTCTTTGACTTATAAGAGGAAAGGCAAAGTCAATTCCGACTCCAGCAACTGTGCGATTAATATTATTTTTATTCTTTAATTTGTAATGCGTATTAGAAACGTTAGCTTTTGTGGTCACTACCGGGAATTTAGTTGAAAGAGTTTTTGTGATTCCTAGATTGCCATGGATTCTAGTTCCAGAATCTTTGCTAGCAATGTCATGCTTAAATTTTGTACTAACTAGATCTAGTTGTATGGGAATACTGCCGTTAGTATTGAATGACTTTGAAATTGAAGTTTCAAAAGCTCTAGTATATTTTGAAGTGCCACTATTAACAATCTGTTCGTCTTCGGTCAAAAGTTCAGCATTTAAGTGACTCTCTTGGTTATTGTATGTAATTTTGAGGTGAGACAAGAGCCGCTCTAAGTCAGTATCACTATGCTTAATTTCTTTAAAGTATTCAGCATCAGATACACGATTGTACTTGGTGCTAATATGGGTTTTGTCACTGATATCTAACTCAGTAGTGGTGTTAACTAGCCAGCGTTTAAGTTTTGTAATATCATCACTAAATAGGTATTCAGATTCTATATCAAACATAGAATCTTTCATTTCACCTCCAATTAGTTTTCTATCAAGTAATTGTCGATATCTATTATCTATTATGGAGCCCCGGCTTGACATATAAGTGTAAGCTAGGGTCAAATCTTTATCAGGTGCGATATTAAAATAGTATGGAACTCTTAATCTGTAAGACCTTTTATAGTTAGCGTCATACAAGAGAGATAGCTCATCTGTATAGAGAGGCTCTATATATGTATCGTATTCAGGTTGAAGGAAGCCAGAACCTCGACCTTCAAGGACCCAGCTATATTTTGGCAAATAAAATATTGGGTAACCCTTAAAAACAATCGTCGAATGATCAGCAATACCTCTATTTTTTTCTAGGTTGGCTACAATGGTTTTAGCTTTAATTTGCCAATCATTTTGATTGATCGGGCAAAAACTATATGTAGCATCATGAAATATGACTTTTTTAGCGGTTTTACTAATGCTTGCAGCTGATCCGTTAGCATTCGATTTAAGTTCTTGGTAGTCGGCGCTCTGAATTTCTGCCTCAAGGTCTTCATTGATTTTATTTGCCGCAAAAGATTCTCCAGTTATGAGATAAGTTGCATCCTGAAATTGAACATTACCTTGTGCTATTGTTGATTGATTTACCGAAGAAAATTCAACATCATCGGCAGAAAGAACATAAGAGTTAGACTTTAATTTGACGTTTCCAGTTAGATGGTAATCAGCATTTCGAGTGATTTCACTTTGATCTGCTTCAACATCAAGACTTCCGCTATCACTAGAAAATTGCTCAATAGGAAAAAGTGTTTGATACTCAGGGCAGTTAACACAAACAGTTTGATATGGGGTACAAGTAAGATTAACTCCGTCAGCTTGAATTGAAAAAGCACTTAGGGCAAAAAAATAAACGAATAAGCGTTTTTTCATGAAAAAATTTGTTTATCCAAATGGAAAACATTTTATCATTATATTTAGCTAATACATAACCACATTTTCTTCCTAATTGTTAATCAAAATCAGTTTTTAATAAATATTTTATTGGGTAAAATATCTCTTGCTTTAACAATAATGTTATGCGTGATTTATGGGTATAAGAATTTTTCCGACATATTTTCGAAAGATTGTTAACTAAATACTCGTTTAGCACTTGTTTTTTTAGTTGTTGACCATATCTTAACATTGACTTTAATTGAAAAAGGAATTTAAGTGGGTCAAAAACAAAATGGAGTTTTAATGGCTTGGAACGATAATAATAATCAAAATCCTTGGGGTGGAAGTAACCAGACACCTCCGGAATTAGAAGAAGTCATAAAAGACTTTAAAAACAAATTCAAATCTACCTTTGGTGGCGATTCTTCAGGTGGAGGCTCGACTGGAGGCAGCGGTGTCGCAAAAACTGCAAGAGGTGGACTTAAATACCTTCTGATTCTAGCTGTTTTATTATGGCTATTATCTGGTATCTATATTGTAGATCCTGCTGAAAGGGGGGTTGTGCTTCGTTTTGGGGCCTACCAGAATACTACCACGCAGGGGCCACACTGGCATATTCCTTTTCCAATTGAGAAAGTGTTCAAAGTTAATGTAGAACAGATAAGAGCGACAGAAATTGGTTTTAGAAATATTCAAAACTATAGCGGCAATGTAAGCTCTGAATCATTGATGTTGACTAGAGATGAAAACATGGTTGACGTTAAATTGGCTGTTCAATTCAAGATAGCTGACGCGAGAGCATATTTGTTCAATGTACTACAGCCCGAATTATCTCTAAGCCACGTTGTCCAAAGCATGATTAGACAGGTTGTCGGTGATAATATCATGGACCTAGTTTTAACAACTGGACGTGAGCAAGTTGCACAGGAGGTTAAAAGTGGATCTCAGAGTTTATTAAATGACTACGGAACTGGTTTGCTTATCACTGCAGTGACAATGCAAGACGCACAGCCTCCAATTCAGGTTAAAGCGGCATTTGACGATGTTGTAAAGGCTCGAGAAGATGAACAAAGATATATCAATGAAGCTAACGCTTACGCCAATGACATTGTGCCAAAGGCTAGAGGTGCTAATCAAAGAATTATTGCAGAAGCTGAAGCTTATAAATCACAGGTTGTTTCTAAATCAGAGGGTGAGAGTTATCGCTTCACAAAAATTCTAGAAGAGTACTTAAAGGCCCCTAAAGTAACAAAAGAACGTCTTTATAGGGAAGCCTTAGAAGAGGTGCTCGGAACAACGAATAAGGTTGTGGTTGATGAAAATTCAAACTCTTTGATGTATCTGCCAATCGACCAGCTAATTAATAGGCCAAGATCATCTAATTTGTCTTCTTCCGAAAGCAATACTTTTGATCAGTCTGAAGATGTAAACAGTGACGGCAGTGTTTTACGCTCAAGGGAGAATAGATAATGAAAAAAATAATCATTGTTTTAGCGGCACTAATTGCTATCCTTTTAAGCTCATCCCTATACACAGTTAATGAAACACAGGTCGCGATCAAATTACGTTTAGGTGAGATCGTCTCTATTGAAGCCGACCCTGGCTTGAAATTTAAAACACCATTTGTTAACAACGTTGTTTACTTTGATAACCGAATTCAAACCCTTGATTCGGTAGCCGAGTCTTTTTTAACTGTTGAGAAGAAAAATGTAATGGTTGATTCCTATGTTAAGTGGCGTATTGTGGACACTGAAAAATTCTATATTTCTACTGGCGGAACTATGGCATCAGCCAATATTAGGCTTGCCCAAAACAACCAAGATGCACTTAGAAGTGAATTCTCCAAAAGAACAATCAAGGAGGTTGTTTCAGATCAGAGAGAAGCGATTATGGCTAGCGTAAAATCTAAACTCAAAGCGATAGCTGAGGATGAATATGGAATAAATGTTATCGATGTCCGAATCAAGAGAATCGAACTGTCTCAGGAAGTAAGAAACTCAGTCTACAGGCGTATGGAGACGGAAAGAAAAGGCCTGGCAAATAAGTATCGGTCTGAAGGCGCTGAGGAAGCCGAAAGAATTCAGGCTTTTGCTGATAAAGAGCGCACTATCATTCTAGCTAATGCTTACCGAGACTCTGAGAAGATTCGAGGTGAAGGCGATGCAATTTCAGCTAGTAACTATGCCGAAGCATATAGCCAGGATGCTGAATTCTATTCATTCTATCGCGCCCTTGAATCATACAGGAAGTCATTTAGTGACCAAGGAGATGTGTTGGTGCTAAATCCTAATACTGAGTTTTTCCGTCACTTTAATCCTTCGGACTAGTTAGTAATGAGTAATTGGCAATTACCTGAGGGCATTGAAGAGCTCGCTGGT
>NZAZ01000073.1 GCA_002686255.1 Rhodospirillaceae bacterium | reverse complement strand
CGTCCGCTGGCCGGCTCCTCAGGATGAGGCTTCGACACGCTCGCTTGCGCTCGCTGCTCAGGATGAGGAATTACAATACCTTATGCCTCACCATGAGGAGGACCGGAGGTCCGTCTCTAAGGGTAATTGCTCCAGATCGTGCGTTTTTCAGCAGCCTGCTGGGCTTGTGACCCCGCCGGCAGGGAGTTAACGCCCGGAATCCCTTGAGCGCCCGTCCTGGGAGGCCCCGCATTACCGGATTTCTAGCCTTTTGCTTTTTCCAGCGCCGCCCGGCGGAGGCCCGAAAGCGTCGCCTGGGGCAGGATGGCGTCGGGGTCGATGCGAATCTCGATCACCGCCGGCTTGCCGGAGTCCAGCGCGGCCTCGAAGGCGGGGGCGAATTCGTCGGTTTTTTCGACCACCGCGCCGAAGGCGCCATAGGCCTGGGCCAGGGCGGCGAAGTCCGGGTTGACCAGGTCGGTGCCCGTAATCCGGCCCGGGTATTCCTTTTCCTGGCGCATGCGGATGGTCCCGTACATGGAGTTGTTGCCGACCAGGACGATGAAATTGACCCCGTATTGGACGGCGGTCGCCAGTTCCTGTCCGGTCATCAGGAAATCGCCGTCGCCGGTGAAGGCGACGACGGCGCGTTCGGGATGGCACAACTTGGCCGCCACCGCCGCCGGCAGGCCGTAGCCCATGGAGCCGCTGGTCGGGCCCAGGAGGGTGCCGAAACTCCGATAGCGGTAGAAACGGTTGACCCAGACCGAGAAATTGCCGGCCCCGTTGCAAAGGATGGCGTCGTCGTCCAGGCGCTCGTTGAGCCAGGCCATAATCTCGCCCATCTGCACCGGGCCCGGAATCTTCGGCGGTTCGGTCCAGGCCAGGTAATCGGCGCGGGCGGACTTCGTCCATTCATCCCATCCGGGATTTACCGGCTTAAAGGCCCGGGCGGCGGCGGCAAAGGCCTTCATGCCGGCGTTGATGGCCAGCGACGGCTGATAGACCCGGCCCAGGTCCCCGGTCCCCGGATGGACGTGGATAAGGGTCTGGTTCGGCACCGGGATATCGAGGAGGGAATAGCCGCCGGTGGACATTTCGCCCAACCGGGTGCCGACGACCAGAAGCAAATCCGAGTCACGGACCCGCTCGTGCAGCTTCGGGTTGGGGCCGGAACCCAGATCGCCGGCGTAATTGTCATGGTTGTTGTCGAACCGGTCCTGACAACGGAAGGTGACGGCGACGGGCAGGTCGTTGGCCTCGGCCGTGGCCCGGATGCTGTCGCAGGCGTCCTGGTCCCAGCCGGCGCCGCCGAGGATCATCAACGGCCGCTTCGCCTTGCCGAGCATTTTCCGCAGGGTCTCCATGTCCTCGGCGCCGGGGTGGGGCTGGATTTCGGCCGCCGGCGCGATGTCCACCGGCGCGGCGCGGGCCCGGAGCATGTCTTCCGGCAGCGCCAGGACCACCGGCCCGGGGCGTCCCGAAATGGACAATTGAATGGCCCGGTTGAGGTATTCGGAAACCCGGGCCTCGTCGTCGACCTGGCCGACCCATTTCGCCATCTCGCCATACATGCGGCGGTAGTCGATTTCCTGAAACGCTTCGCGCTCCGAATGGCGGCGGGGCACCTGTCCGATCAGCAACACCAACGGCGTCGAATCCTGGAACGCCACATGGATTCCACTCGACGCATTGGTGGCGCCGGGGGCGCGGGTGACGAAGCACACGCCCGGCCGCCCGGTCAGCTTGCCGTGGGCGTCGGCCATCATCGCCGCGCCGCCTTCCTGGCGGCAGACGACGAGCTGGATTTCCGGGACGTCGTGAAAGGCGTCGAGGGCCGCAAGGTAGCTTTCGCCGGGGACGCAAAAGACCCGCCCGACGCCGTTGGTCCTGAGGCCCTCGACCAGGATCTGGCCGCCCGTCTTCAGGTTGTCCCTCGCCGCCATTTTTGCTTCCTTTTCGGCCTTTTTGATTTTTCGTGGCGCGGGGACGATAACCCATTCCGCTTAGATGATACAGGCCACTAGCAGGTTGCTGAAAAAGTGGATTTTCTCCAACAATCCTTCGAGACGCCGTCCGCTGGCCAGCTCCTCAGGATGAGGCTTCGACACACTCGCTTGCGCTCGCTGCTCAGGATGAGGAGTTGCATTTCCTTATGCCTCACCCTGAGGAGGACCGGAGGTCCGTCTCGAAGGGTAATTGCTCCAGATCGTGCGTTTTTCAGCAGCCTGCTAGTTGAGTTTTCCGGGCGTTTTTCGCCGCCGGGAGAAAAAATGGCTCGGTTGATTTCTTTGCCCCGTGTGACCGCCGTCACAGCGCATTTGACTGAAATATCAGATAATCCACTCTGATATTCGCTTCACTCTACTCCTTCACCGGGCCTCCACGGCCCGGTTTTTTTGTTCCGGTTTGCGGTTGCGCCGGTCTTCGGGCCCGGAACTTCGAGCATTGCCGCCGCCATGACCCGGGCGCGGGCCCGCCGCCGTTGTTGATGGCCGAAGGCGCATGAAGGACGCGGCGCCTCGGACCCTGCGATGATATTGCCCCCCCGGGTATGGCACGCTAGGGTCCGCCGATGACCGAACGCACCGGACCGCTATCGCGTTTTACCGTCCTTGACCTGACCCGCGTCCGCTCCGGACCGACGGCGGTGCGCCAGTTCGCCGACTGGGGCGCCAACGTCATCAAGATCGAGGCGCCGGAAAAGATCGACCCCTCGAAAGGCATGGGCGGGTCCCGCGACGGCCCGGATTTCCAGAACATTCACCGTAACAAGCGCGGCATCACGCTCAACATGAAAGACCCGGACGGGCTCGCCGTGTTCAAGCGTTTGGTCGAAAAGGCCGACGTGGTGGTCGAAAACTTCCGCCCCGGCGTCAAGAACGGCCTCGGCATCGATTACGAAAGCCTGAAGGCCATCAACCCCGGCATCGTGCTCGCCAGCATCTCCGGCTTCGGCCAGGACGGCCCCTACGCCAACCGCCCCGGTTTCGACCAGATCGCCCAGGGCATGGGCGGCCTGATGTCGATCACCGGGCTGCCGGGGCAAGGACCGGTGCGCGCCGGCATTCCCATCGCCGACCTGACCGCCGGGCTATATGCGGCGTTGGGCACCCTGATCGCGCTGCTGGAGCGCGAGGAAACCGGTCGGGGCCAATGGGTGCGGTCGTCGCTGCTGAGTTCGCAGATCGCGATGCTCGATTTCCAGGCCGCCCGCTGGCTGATGAAGGGCGAGGTGGCGCCGCAGGCCGGCAACAATCATCCGACCTCGATCCCCACCGGCGTCTTCAAGACCGCCGACGGCCACATCAACATCGCGGCGTCCGGCGACGCCATGTGGGATCGGCTGTGCAAGGTGTTGGACGTCCCGGATATGGCCGAAAATCCGGATTTCGCCACCGGCGCCGAGCGGTCCGAAAACCGCGACGCCGTCAACGCCGGGATCGAAAAGCGCACGGTCGGGAAAACCAGCGCCGAATGGATCGACCTGTTGAACGAAGCCGGCATTCCCTGCGGGCCCATCTATTCCATCGATGAGATGTTCGATGACGAACAGGTCAAGCATATCGGCATGGAGCATCCCGTGGAGCACCCCGAGCTCGGCAAGTTCAACGTCCTCGGCCAGGCGTTAACAATGAGCCGCCACAAGCCGCGCACCGGCATGGCGACGCCGATGCGCGGCCAGCACACCGACGAGGTGCTGGCCGAGTTCGGGTTCGGGACCGATGAGATCGCCGACCTTCGCAACCGCGAGGTAATTTGACCGTGGACGGCAAAACAGACGCGGATACGGCCCCCGATCTGACCGACGCCGGGACCTTCCGGCATTGGACCAAGGTCAGCCTGAGGTTCTCCGACGAGGACAACATGGGCCACATCAACAACGTCGCCTTTGCGGCCTATGTGGAACAGGCCCGGGTCGCCTTCATCGACGCTTTCCTGAAATCCCAGGGCGGACGGGACATCGACTATGTCCTGGCTCACGTCCACATCGATTTTCACAACGAGATGCACTTCCCCGGCGCCGTCGACATCGGCGCCCGGTTGATCCGCATCGGCAACAAATCCATCACCACCGGCTACGGCCTGTTCAAGGACGGCGAAAACGTCGCCACCGCCGGCAGCGTCAACGTCTTCTTCGACACCAAAAACGGCAAGACCATCCCCATTCCCGACAATCTTCGGGCCATCCTCGGGAAGGAACTGGCCGAAGGCTGATCCCCCCACCCTGCCGACGGTTCCACCAAAACCCACCTTTTCCCGGCGTTTGACACCGATCAAGGCCCGAACCCGCTAATCCCTTAAAGATAGGGGCCCCGACGTGATAACGTCGGTTCCGGAAGCTTCCGGATGACGAAGCATCGATCTTGAGGGGCGCCGATGAACACCGGTTTAACGGTCGTTGATCTGGTCGGCACCATCGTCGTGCTGTTGCTGATCGCCGGCGGGGTCAGGGCGGTGACCAAGCGCGTGAAGATTCCCTTCACCGTTGTCCTGGTCCTGGTCGGCATCGCGCTGAAGCAGTTGGGCGTGCATGGACCGGCGGTCCTGGGGCCGTTTGCCGAATTCGAGGTTTCGCCGGACGTCATCCTGTTCGTCTTCCTGCCGACCATCATCTTCGAATCCGCCTTTAACCTGGATGCCCGGCAATTGAGGCGGAACCTGTTGCCGGTGTTGGTCCTGGCGGTGCCCGGATTGGCGCTGTCAACGGCGATCATCGGCGGCCTGTTGTGGTTGGTGACGCCCTTCGATCTGCCGTCGGCGTTGTTGCTGGGCGCCATCCTCAGCGCCACCGACCCGGTGGCGGTGATCGCCCTGTTCAAGAACCTGGGCGTGCCGGCGCGCCTGACCATCCTGGTCGAGGGCGAAAGCCTGTTCAACGACGCCACCGCCATCGTTGCCGCGCGTATCCTCTTGGGCGTCGTCGCGGGAGGCTATTTCCTGACCCCGGCAACGGTTATGGAAAGCGCCGTCGGGTTTTTAACCGTCTTTATCGGCGGCGCCCTGGTGGGCTGGGTTTTGGCGTTGTTGTTCGGCTGGGTGCTGGGCCGGGTCGAAGGCGATACCTTCATCGAGACCTCATTGACCACCATCCTGGCCTATTTGTCGTTCATCGTCGCCGAACATTCGCTTCACGTTTCCGGCGTCATGGCGACGGTGGCCGCCGGGCTGACCATGGGCAGTTGGGGCCGGACCAAGATTCACGCCTCGGTCGCCGAATACATCGAACATTTCTGGGAATACATGGCGAACCTGGCAAACGCCCTGATCTTCCTTCTTGTCGGCCTCAGGGTGGATTTGGGCGCCCTTTACGATTCGCTCGATATTCTGGTCTGGGTCATCCCCGCCATGCTGATCTCGCGGGCCGCCGTCATCTTCGGCCTGGTGCCCCTGGTCGGCCGGCTGCCGGGGTCGGCGCCCGTCGGGCGGCCCTATCAGGCGGTCATGTACTGGGGCGGGCTGCGCGGCGCCATCGCGCTCGCCATCGTACTCAGCCTGGAAGGCTTCGCCCATGCCGAAACTTTCGTCGCGGTGGTCATGGGGGCGGTGCTGTTCACGCTGCTGGTGCAGGCCATGACCATCGAAGGCCTGGTGCACCGGTTGGGGCTCGACAAGCCGCCGATGGCGGACAGGATCGGCCGCGTCGAGGGGTTGTTGTCGGCCAAGCACCGGGCCTTGGAGCGGATTCCGGAAGTGCAGTCCGGCGGCCTGTTCTCGGCCCGCATCGTCGAAGGCCTGGAAAACGAGCTGAACGTGGAATCCAAAACCCTTCAAGCCGACCTGGAAGAACTGCGCTATCAGGAGTTGGACACCGCCGAAGAGCGGCAGTTGATCTATGCCCGCGCCTTCGCCGCCGAAAGGACCATTTTCTACGAACTGTTTTCCAAGGGAAGCCTTTCGGAACGGGCCTACCGGGACCTTTGCCATGTCGTCGACCTTGAAGCCGATGCCGTCCGTCATGGCCTGACGATGTCGAAGGACCCCCTGCACCTGCCGTCGGCACGGCCCTTCCTGGCTGCCTTGAACCGCCGGTTCGACGCCGTGCTCGGCTTCACCGGCTGGCCGGAACGGATGCGCCTGGCCCGCGTCGCCCGCGAATACGAGAAAGCCTGGGGCCGCTATCAGGGATGCAGCCGCATTCTCGACGACATGGAAACCCTGGTGCTGTCGGAATCGACCCACGCCGGCATTGTCGCCGAAGTGCGCAAGCGTTACAGCCAGTGGAAGGACGCGGCCCGGGAACGGATCGACAGCACCGCCGAACAGTTCCCGGAATTCGTCAACGCCGTGCAGGAGCGCCTGGGCAAGCGGCTTCTAGTCCATGCCGAGACCAAGATCATCGAAGGCGAGGCCCGCGCCGGCACCATCCCGTCCGGCGTCCGCGATTCGGTGATCGAGGAGCTTTCCGGCGAAATCCACGACCTGCGCGGCGGCGACGTGGCCGAGCTGCGTCTCGACCCGGCCGAGCTTCTGCGCAAGGTGCCGTTTTTCGAGGACACGCCGGCGGAAGAATTCGACAAGGCGGCGGCGAAGCTGCGCCAGCGCACGCTTTCCGCCGGCGAGGCCATCATCCGTCAGGGCGACCGTGGCGCCACGCTTTACCTGATCGCCCGCGGCGTGGTCCGGGTGTCGCATACCGCGAACGGCGAAGAACACAATCTGGCGACACTGATGGCCGGCGATTTCTTCGGCGAGATGGCGCTGCTGCATGGCGAGCCGCGCACCGCCACCTGCCGCGCGGTGACGCCGGCGGCGGTATATGAGTTGCGGCGCCGCGACTTCGACAAGGTGCGCGAGGCCTGTCCCGCCATTCAGGCGGCGCTGGAGAAGGCCGATCGTAAGCGGCGCGAGGACCTGAGCAAGATTTATTAGGGGTCAGTGCAGCTTCGGCGCCTTGTAGTAGTCAGAGCGGCTGGCCGACGGCACCCGGATTTCCAGGATCGAGCGGTCGCGGAAGATGATCAGCGGCACCTCGACACCGGCTTCGCCCAGGGACCAGATATGGCGGAGCATGTCGGCCATGCCGGTCACCGGCGTGCCGTCCACTTCCAGCACCAGGTCGCCGGTCTCGACCCCGGCCCGTTCGGCCGGGCCGCCGTTCCAAAGCCCGGCGACGACAACCTTGCCGACGGCTTCGGCGGTAAACATGCCGAGCCACGGCCGCCCGGGCCCTTGCGTCCGGCCCGTCGACACCAGGTCGTCGAGGATCGGCTCCAGCAGGTCGATGGGTACCACCATGTTGCCGTCCAGCGAATCCTGACCGGGGACGGCTTCCTGCACGAACAGCGAGCCGATGCCGCGAAGGGTGCCGTCGGAACCGATCAACGCGCCGCCGCCCCAGAAGGGATGCGGCGGGGTGGTGAAGATGGCTTCGTTCAACAGGTATTCCCAATAACCGGCGAACTCCCGGATCGAAACGACCTGCGTATTCAGCGCCTGGGCGCGGCCGCCAGCGCCGGCGAAGATCACCGGCTCGCCCTCGCTGAGCTCGCCTGAGCGGCCGATCTCCATCGGCGGCAGGGCGATGGGCTCCAGCGCCTGCACGAGGCCGAACCCGGTTTCCTGATCATAGCCCAAGGCATCCCCGGGAATGGCCCGGCCGGTGATATCGACCATCCAGATCGAGGCCGCCTCGACGATCAGGTAACCGATGGTCAGTATCAGGCCGCCGTCGCGGATGACGACGCCGTGGCCGCGGCGTTCGGTGCCGAGCGTCGGCGCCGTGAAGGCGTCGCCGGGAATCTCGGTATGGATCGACACCACCGCCGACAGGGTCCGTTCCAGGTCGAAGGGAACCTTCGCCGGATCGGGCTGCATGTCGGGGCGGATTTCGGGGCTAGTACTCACTTTCATAATTCCGTGACACGTAGGATCGCCTGTCGCGTTTCCTCGGCAGGAGGGGACGCGCGGGCGATGCGGGGGCCCTGGGGGCACGGGGGTGTCCCCCGGAAACCACGGGGGCAAGCGGTCCCGACGCACCGAGGGGGCGCGACAGGCGACCCCGCGGGCGGCTTCCCGAGGCCCCCGGCCGCGTTGCCGCCCCCTTGTGATGGGCCACATCACGGCGGGGCCGGCGCCTAACCGGTTGACCTCGGGAAGCCGTCCTACGTGTCATGGAATTAGGAAAGTGAGTACTGGGCCAGCGGGCGTTCATTAGCGGTGTTCCCCACCGCCGGCGGCGGATATGATCGGCGGCCATGTTCGGATACGACTGGATCATGCTCGCCATCATGTCGGGCGCCCTGATTATCGGCGGCGTCGTCAAGGGCGTCGTCGGACTGGGACTGCCGATCGTGTCCATGGCGATCCTCCTCAACTTCCTGCCGCCGTTGACGGTGTTGGGGCTTATGGTGGCGCCGATCCTTATCACCAATATGTGGCAGTCGCTCCGGGCCGGGAACCTGCTGCAACCCCTGGGCCGGTTCTGGCCGATGATCGTCATGGCGCTGATCTTCCTGTTCATCGGCGCCGAGTTGATCGTCGGCATGGACACCGCGGTCCTGTTCGCGGTGTTGGGATGTTTTGTCGTCATTTTCTCGGCCACCAACCTTATGAAGCCCCGCGTGCATCCCTTGAAGCCGGAAACGGAAAAATGGGCCGGGCCGCTGGCCGGGGCCCTGGGCGGGTTTCTGGGCGGCATCACCACCATCTGGGGGCCGCCGATGATGATGTATTTCGTGATGCTGAAGCTCGACAAGGACACCTTCGTGCGCACCATCGGGCTGGCGTGGCTTTCCCTGGCCGTCCCGTTGACCTTCGCCTATTGGCGCAACGGCATCTTCGCCGGCGACGTGATGCCGCTGTCCTTCGCCGCCTGCGTGCCGGGCATGATCGGCATCCGCATCGGCGAGAAGATCCGCGACCGCATCGACCAGGAAACCTTCCGCAAGGCGATCCTGGTGGTCATGTTCATCATCGGCTTGAACCTGATCCGAAGGGCGGTATTCTAAAAAGTCTAAGGGGGGAACGGCCATGGCTCAGCCACGCGGGCAATTCGGTTCCAAGGTCGGCTTCGTCCTCGCCGCCGCCGGTTCCGCCATCGGCCTCGGCAACATCTGGAAGTTTCCCTATCTGGCCGGCGAGAACGGCGGCGCCGTTTTCCTCATCCTCTATCTCGGGTTCGTCTTCACCATCGGCTTGAGCGTCATGCTGGCCGAACTGGCCATCGGCCGCGCCGGCGAGAAGAACCCGGTCGGCGCCTTCGCCCGCCTGAAGGGCGGGCCGTGGACGGTTGTCGGCTATATGGGCGTTTTCACCGGCTTTATCATCCTGTCGTTCTATAGCGTCGTCGGCGGCTGGACGCTGGCCTACGCGTTGCAGACGGCGACGGGCCTGCTGGCGCTTTCCGACGCCGAGGCTTTGGGAAACGCATTCGGCGCCTTCGTCGCCGATCCCATCGGCCCGGTCGGCTATCACGGCCTGTTCATGGCGCTGACCGTCATCGTCGTCGCCCGCGGCATCGATACAGGCATCGAGCGCGCGTGCCGGGTGCTGATGCCGGTGCTGTTCGTGCTGCTGGCGGTGCTGTGCGTGCGCTCGCTGACCCTTCCCGGGGCCGGGGCCGGGATCGCCTTTTTCCTCGAGCCCGATTTTTCCAAGGTCTCGGCCGGAACGGTCACCGCCGCCCTCGGCCAGGCGTTTTTCTCTTTGTCGCTCGGCATGGGGGCAATGATCACCTACGGGTCCTACATCTCGCACCGCGAAAACCTGCCCAAGGCCGCCCTTTGGGTGACGTCCCTGGATACGTTGATCGCGGTGATGGCCGGGTTCCTGATCCTGCCCGCCGTCTTCGCCTTCGGCTTCGACCCCGCGGCCGGGCCGGGGCTGACATTCATCACCCTGCCGGCGGTGTTCTCGCAGATTCCCCTCGGCGCGTTTTTCGGCACCCTGTTCTTCGTGTTGCTGGCGGTGGCGGCGCTGACCTCGGCGATGTCGCTGTTGGAGGTGGTTGTCGCTTATCTGGTGGATGAAAAGGGCGTGCCGCGCGCCAAGGCGGCCTGGGGCGCCGGGATGGTGATTTTCCTGTTGGGCATCCCGTCTTCGCTTTCGCTGGGCGTGTGGAGCGACTTCACCGTCGCCGGCAAGGGGTTTTTCGATATCATGGACTATCTGGCGTCCAATGTGCTGCTGCCGACGGGCGGGATCCTGATCGCCCTTTTCGTCGGCTGGACCGTCTACCCCCAGGTCATGGACGCAGACAACGGCGGCATCGGGCACGAATTCCGCTGGGCCGGGGTGTGGCGCTTCGTCTGCCGCTTCGTCGCCCCGGCGGCCATCGCCTGGATCCTGGTCAACAGGCTTTGACGGGCGTTTCACGTCTTCAGCAGAATCTTGCCCTTCGAGAGCCGCCCTTCGATGGCGTCGTGCGCCGCCTTGGCCATGCTGAGCGGCAATTCCCGGTCGATGGTCACCGTCAGCCTGCCTTCCAGGTAGAGCCGGTGCAGGTCGTCGGCGCGCCGGTTGCGTTCTTCCGGCGTCGCGATATAGCTGGCCAGGTGCGGGCGGGTGAAGAACACCGAGCCTGCCTCGGCCAGGTCGAGCGGGTCCAGGGCGCCGATGGGGCCCGAGGCGTTGCCGTTGTTGGACAGCATGCCCCGGGGCTTCAGGCACTTTAGGCTGCCCGCAATCGTGTCCTTGCCCACCGAATCGTAGACCACGTCGGCGCCGGCGCCGCCGGTTATTTCCAGCACCGCGCCGGCGAAATCCACGTCACGGTAGAGGATGGCGTGATCGGCGCCGCGCTCCCTGGCGATTTCGGCCTTTTCCTCACTGCCGACGGTGACGATGACCTCGGCGCCGCGCATCTTGGCGAGCTGGATGGCCAACTGCCCCATGCCGCCGGCGCCGGCGTGGATCAGGCACGTGTGCCCTTCGGCCAGCGGAAAAAGCGAATGGGTCAGGTAGTGGGCGGTCATGCCCTGGAGCTGCAACGCCGTGGCGATGTCCAGCGGCACGCCATCAGGGATGCGCACCAGCTTCCACGCCGGGACGGTGGCGTATTCGGCGTAGCCGCCGACCGCCAGGCAGTAGGCCACCGTGTCGCCGGCGGCGACGGCATCAACGCCGGAACCGACGGCCTCGACCGTGCCGGCGCCTTCCATGCCCGGCGTGAACGGCAGCTTGTTGGGATAGGTGTCGAGCTTCCTGAACACGCCGCTTCGCATATAGACGTCGATGAAGTTGACGCCGGCGTAGGCGATTTTGATCAGGGCCTCGCCGCCGCCGGGTTCCGGCGCCGCGACATCGGCCATCACCAAGGTGTCCGAGCCGCCGTATTCGGCGATCCGTATCGCCTTCACCGACCCAGCCTTTCCTTCAACGCGCCGCCGACGATGAATGCGATAACGGGTTTATCCATGCCGGCCTCTTCGAGGCCCAGGGAAAGGATTCGGTTGCCGACGATATGGGTGTCGGCGCCGATGACGCCGGTGACCAGGGTGATGTCGCCCCTTTTCGGGTTTTCGTCCGCATTCACTGCTATGACCTTTTCCTGCCCCCTTCGCCGACATAAAGTAACCCCGCCGCAAGCAACTGAAAAGGACGCGTTATTTCCGCCCAACCGCCATCCCCCCCCGGCGACTCGACGGAGCCCGCCGGGGCTTTTGACGGCCGGCGCCGGGCCTTCAGGGGCGGCGTCGCCGCCGCCTTTCGGATGCCGGTGTGGGTTGTCTCGGCGTCGATGATGGGCTTCGGCTCGTTGGCGCGGGACAGCGGCGTCAGCTTCGGTGTCGCCGTGGTCTCGACGGCCACCGTCTGGGGACTGCCGGGGCAGATTGCGTTCGTCGAGCTGTTCGCCGTCGGCGCGCCGGTGCTCGCCATCGTCGTCGCGTCCTCCATGGCCAACATGCGTTTCCTGCCGATGTCCATATCGATGCTGCCGCTGTTCCGGGCCGACAAGGCGGCCTGGCGGTGGCGCTATCTGCTGGCGGCTATGATGTCGGTCAACACCTGGGCGTTGACACTTCGCTTCACACCGGAAATGCCGGAACAGCACCGGGCACCCTATTTCATCGGCCTGTCGACCACCTGCATGACGGTGGGGGTCATGTCGACGGGGTTGGGCTATTACCTGGCCGGTGCCATGCCCTTCTACATCACCGTCAGCCTGATTTTCCTCAACATCATGTATTTTACCTTCCTGTTCGCCGGGGTGCGGCAGCGCAACTGCCTGCTGGCGCTGATGATCGGCGCCGCCCTGGGGCCCCTGTTCCACCTGATCTCGCCGGAATGGGGCCTGCCGCTCTGTGGCGTGATCGCGGGGACGGCCGCTTTCTTCATCGATCAAAGCATGGGAAGTCGCAATGGATAGCGCCACCCTATGGGGAACATGGGGACTTTGGGGGTTGCTGGGGCTGGTCAGCCTCGCGACCTTTGTCTGGCGCGCCACCGGCGCCGCCATCGCCGCCCGCATCGATCCCGGCGGCGCCTGGTTCCAGTGGTTTTCGTGCCTCGCCTACGGGATGCTGGCCGGGTTGATATCGCGGATCATCCTGCTGCCGGTGGGAATCCTCGCCGAAACGCCGCTGATGGATCGCCTGGTCGCGTTGGCGGCGGGATTTCTGATTTTCGCCGCCTTCAAGCGCAACATGCTGCCGGGCATGATTTCCGCCGTCGGCGTCTTCGGCGTTCTTGCGGCGCTTCGGGATTTCGGGGTCTTATAAGCCATGCGCGTTTCCTGACCCCACCGCCACGGCCCTTATTTCAACCCCAGGGGGCCGAGTATCTTGGGGTTGCTTTCGCGCACCCTTTCCAGCGCCGTCCGCCACAGGTGCCGGCCCACGGCGGCGGAATCCGCCGTCCCCGGTCCGCGGTCGCCGGCCCGGATCGCCGCCGCCAGGGCCTTGTTGAGGTCGGCAAGCGATCCTTCGACGCCTAAAATTCCGCCAAGGTCTTCCCGCTCCCGCTTTTCCGGCCCGTCGCCGATGTCCCGCTGGCGCTCGGCGATGGCGCCGGCGCCGGCGATCATCAGTTCCTTGTAGCGCCCGTCGGCGGGCAGGACGATGGAATCGTCACCGCCCTCGATCCGCTCGACCAGGGCCAGCAGTTCCTCTCCCGTCGGCCGGCCGCGCATCAGGCCGCCTCCCCCACCAAAGCCCCGGTCAGGCGCAGGACTTCCAGCTCCAGCTCCGGCACCACATGGGCGGTCAATGCCAACTCCAGGGATTCCTCGCCGCCGGAAACGTGGCGGGCGGCCTGTTGGCAGGCGATGACGGCCCAGCGCACGTGGGCCATGACCTGCCAAAAGGTGACGCGGACGGGGTCGATGGTCCGCCCCGAGGCCTGCTCGTAGGCGTCAAAGAAGGGTTTTCTATCGGCGATACCGCCGGCTTCGCGGCCGTAAGCCCCGAACCGCCAGCAGCGGGCACAGAACCAGGCCAGGTCTTCTTCCGGCTCGCCCCAGCCGGCGAACTCCCAATCAAGAATCCCGGTCAGTTGGCCGCCATCGACCATGTAATTGCCGGTCCTGAAATCCCGGTGGCAGAACACGATGTCGGCCTTTTCCGGCGCCTTCAGCTCCAGCCACCGGAGTCCCCATTCGAGCGCCGGGCGGGCGGCGCCGAGATCGTCGAGCCAGAGCCGGTAGCGGGCGACGGCGTCGAGCGCCGGGGAGGCTTGCGGAAGCGCCAGGAACGACAGCGCCTCGCCCTGGGGACAGATGACGTGAATTTTCGCCAGCTCTTCGCCCAGGGCCCGGGCCGGGGCGTCGTCCGCGGGCCGCTTGACCAGCCGGTGCCCGGCCGCCTCGCCACTGAGGCGGTGCATGATGAAAAAAGGCCCGCCGATGACGGCGGCGTCCTCGACCATCAGGCACGGCGTCGGCACCGTGACCCCGGCCTCGTGGGCCATTTTGAGGATTTGGAATTCCTCGCCCCGGCCATGGCTGGCGGCGACCGAAGACGCCGCGTCCCGGCGCAGCACTAAATTATGGTCGCCGGCCCATTCACCACCGGCGACGGTGATGTCCAACAGCCAGTTTTCCTGAACGGCGCCGCCGGGAAGCCGCCTGAAATCGGTGATCGTGACCGCGCTTTCGGCGGCCTTGGCCAGGAAGTCCCGGAGCCGTTCCCGGGCGCCCTTATTCATCCCCATTGCCAGAAGTCCAGCCCTTCGTCCCGGAAGAACCGCGCCAGCACCATTTCGTGGACCTCGGACGCGCCGTCCACCAGCCGCGCCTGGCGGGCATAGCGGTACATCCATTCCAGCAACGTATCCTTGGAATAGCCCTGGGCGCCGCAAAGCTGGACCGCCGTATCGACGGCCAGGTGCAGGGTATCGGCGACGGCGACCTTGGCCATGGAGACCTCTTTCCTGGCGAAGTCGCCCTGGTCCAGCTTCCAGGCCGCGTTCATGACCAGCAGCCGCCCGCTGTGGATGGCCATGGCCGCCTGTCCCAGCTTCATCCGCACGCTTTCGCGCTCGATCAGCTTCTGGCCGAAGGCTTCGCGCTCGGATACATACTCCCCGGCGATTTCCAGCGCCCGCTTGGCCATGCCGAGCCAACGCATGCAATGGGTCAGCCGCGCCGTGCCGAGGCGGATCTGCATCACCTTGAGCCCGTCGCCGACTTCCATCAGGCGGTTCTCGTCGGGGATTTCGAGGTCCGAGAACTTCAACTCGCAATGGCCGCCGTGTTCCTCCGGCCCCATGATCGGGATGCGGCGAACGATCCCCCATCCCGGCTGGTCGCGGTCGAACATGAACGCCGTCAGGCCCTTGCGTGGATCGTCGCTGGTCCGCGCCACGAGAAGGAAGTGCTTCGCCGCCTCGGCCCCGGTGATGAACCACTTGTGGCCCTCGATGATCCAGGAATTGTCTTTTTTCGTAGCCGTCGTCTTCATCATCCCGGCCGGGTCCGAGCCGGCGCCGGGATGGGGCTCGGTAATAACGATGGACGAGTGCGCCTCGCCGTCGATGATCGGTTGCAGCCAGCGGTCTTTCTGTTCCTCGGTGCCGACCTTGTTCAAGACGATCATGTTGCCGTCGTCCGGCGCGGCGGCGTTGAAGACCGCGGGGCCGAAGATGGAGCGGTTCATTTCCTCGTAGCACGCGGCCATGGACACGGTGTCGAGCCCCCGCCCGCCCCTTTCGGTGGGCATGGCGAGCGCCCACAGGCCTTCCGATTTGGCCTTTTGGCGCATTTTGCCGAGCAGGTCCTGGTTGATGTTCTGGTGCTCGTCGAAGGACCTGGGCTCGGCTTCCAGCGCCAATAGATGGTCCTCGACGAAGGCGCGAATGCGCTTTCGGATGTCCTCGGTCTCGGGGCTGAGAGTAAAGTCCATGGGTATTGGTCCTAAAGCGAGCTTACCAGATGGCCGCCGTCGACGGCGAGGACGGAGCCGGTCATGTAGGCGGAGGCGTCGGAGCACAGCAGCAACAGGGGCCCAGAGAGTTCCTCCATGGTGCCGGGGCGGCGGAAGGGAACGCGCTTGATCTGCTTTTGCCCGTGCTCGCTGGCCAGGTATTCCCGGGTCAGGTCGGTTCCCACGTACCCGGGCGCCAGCGCGTTGACGCGGATGTTCAGCGGCGCCAGCTCCAGCGCCAACGCCTTGGTCATCTGCACCAGCCCGGCCTTGGAGACGGCGTAAGGCAAAACCCCCTTGCCGACGCGAAGACCGAGCACCGAGGCGATGTTGACGATGACGCCGCCGGTTTCCGCCGCCGCCATGCGCTTCGCCGCCTTCTGGGCCACGGTCCAGGCGCCCTTCAGGTTGGTGTCCAGGATCCGGTCCCAGTCGTCTTCCGTCAGTTCCAGCGCCGCCTTGCCGTCGGCGACGCCGGCGTTGTTGACGACCACCGTCACCGTGCCGGCCTGTTCCTCGACGGCCTCGAACGCCGCGGCGACGCTGGCGGCGTCGGTGACGTCCATTTCGACGCCGATGGCTTTGCCGCCCCCTGATCCGGATAGGGCCTCGATCCCGGCCACGGTTTCCAACACCTTGTCCATGCGCCGGGCGCAAACGACGACGCGGGCCCCTGCGGCGGCCAGGACGCCGGCGAAATGCCGCCCGAGGCCGCCTGAGGCCCCGGTGACGAGGGCGGTTTTGCCGTCGAGATTGAAATCAGGGGTCATGGCGGTGTTTATAACTCCTTGGCCTGCCGGCGCAGGACGAATTTCTGAATCTTGCCGGTCGAGGTCTTCGGCAGCGGCCCGAAGACGACCTCCTTCGGCGCCTTGAAGTGGGCCAGATTGTCCCGGCACCACTGGATGATATCATCGGCCGAGACGTTTTCGGCGTCCGGCGTCAGGGTCACGAAGGCGCAAGGCGTCTCGCCCCATTTGTCGTCGGGCTTGGCGACCACGGCGGCCTCCATCACTTGGCTGTGCCGGTAAAGGGTTTCTTCGACCTCCAACGACGAAATATTCTCGCCGCCGGACAGGATAATGTCCTTGGACCGGTCCTTGATCTCCACATAGCCGTCCGGGTGGACGACGCCCAAATCGCCGGTATGGAACCAGCCGCCGGCGAAGGCTTCGGCCGTGGTGTCTTCGTTCTTCAGGTAGCCCTTCATCACCGTGTTGCCGCGCAGCATCAGCTCGCCGATGGTTTCGCCGTCGGCGGGCACCGGGGCCATGGTTTCCGGGTCGAGCACCCTCTGTTCGAACAACGTCGGATAGCGCACCCCCTGGCGGGCCATTTCCCGGGCCTTGTCTTGCGGGTCCATATCGGCCCAGGCTTCCTTGGCCGCGCAATAGGTGGACGGGCCGAAGCTTTCCGTCAGCCCGTAGAGATGGGTGACGTTGAAGCCCATTTTCTCCATCGCCGCGATGACGGCGCTCGGCGGCGCGGCGCCGCCGGTCGCCACCTCGACGGTGCGCCCAAGGACCTGCTTCGCCCCGTCCGGGGCGTGGACCAGCATGTTGAGGACGATCGGCGCCGCGCACATGTGGGTGACGGCGTGTTCGCCGATCAACTCGAAGATCAGCGCCGGGTCGATGCGGCGCAGACAGACGTGGGTGCCGCCGACCGCCGTCACGCCCCAGGTGTAGCACCAGCCGTTGCAGTGAAACATCGGCAGCGTCCACAGGTAGATCGAGTCGGCGTTGAGCCCGAACACCAGGGCGTTGCCGAGCGCGTTCAGGAAAGCGCCGCGGTGATGATAGACGACGCCCTTGGGGTTGCCGGTGGTGCCCGACGTGTAATTGAGGGTGATCGCCCGCCATTCGTCGGCCGGCGGGGTCCATTGGTAATCCGCATCGCCCTCGGCCAGCAACGCCTCGTAATCCGTCTCGCCCAGAAATTCTCCGCCGTCAGCATAAGGATCATCGATGTCGATGACGGTGATCGGGGAATCGAGTTGTGAAAGCGCCCCCTTGATCACCGGCGAAAACTCCCGGTCGGTGATCAGCGCCTTGGCCTCGCCGTGGCCGAGGATGAAGGCGATGCCGCCTGAGTCGAGGCGGAAGTTGAGCGCGTTCAGCACCGCCCCCGACATCGGCACGCCGTAGTGGGCCTCCAGCATCGGCGGCGAATTGGGCGCCATCACCGATACCGTGTCGCCGACGCCGATGCCGCGCTTGTTCAGGGCCGAGGCCAGCCGGCGGCAGCGTCCGGCGAATTCCCGGTAGGTGAATTTCCTCTCACCATGGACGACGGCGGTATTTTCCGCGTAGACGCCGGCCGCCCAGTCGAGGAACGACAGCGGCGTTTGCGGCTGGAAATTGGCTGCGTTCGCCTCCAGGCCGGTCTCGAAGATGTTTTTCCCGCCCTCGGCCATGTCGTCCTCCCTACGTTTCGCCCAACAGAGCCTGGCGGAAGCGTTGTTTAAGAATAACCCCTTCTTTCGGCGGCAGCACGAAATCCAGATCCTCGGCCCGCACCTTGATGTTGAAAAAGACCGGGCCCGGGGCTTCCAGGATAACCGGGATTGCCGCATCCAGCCCGCCCTGGTCGCCGGCTTGGCCGGTGACCGGAAAGCCCGACGCCTTGGCGACGCCGGGCAGGTCGGCGCCATGGGCGGTGTGGGTTTGCTGCATGCCGGTTTCGCCGTAGCGTTCGTTGTCGAAGACGACGACGGCGAGGTTTCGGGGCGCCTTTATGGCGATGGTGGCGAGGCTGCCCAGCCCCATCAGCATTTCGCCGTCGCCGGTGATTACCAGGACCCGCCTGTCCGGCCGCGCCAGGGCGAGGCCGAGGCCGATGGCGGGGGCGCCCCCCATGGCCCCCCAGAGGGGAAAGTTCAGGGGATCGTCGCCGGCCGCCGTGATGTCCCAGGCGCACGACCCCAGCCCGGCGACGACCAGCAAACCGCCGCGGTCCCGAAGCAACGCCCGGGCGACGTCGCGCCGGCGCAGGGGGTAGGCTTCGCTTCGTTTTTCGTCCGCGTCCATCATCCCGTCCTATTTTTTCCCGAACGCCTTTCGGGGCATCAGTTTTTGGTGCAGCAGCACCGCCGTGCGGCCGTTATTTTTGAAAACGCTTTCGGCGGCCTTGGCCACGGTGTCGGCGGCGGCGCCCGGTTCCGACACCACCTCGACGTCGAACCCGGCGGCGGTCAGAAGCTTCTTGGCGTTCTTGCCCATGGGCTTCTGCCACGGATTGAATTCGCGCCATTGGCCGCGCATGGTGACCAGCATCAGCAGCGGGAATTCACACGACCGGGTCAGGGAAAACATGTTGATGCAGTTGCCGATGCCCGACGACTGCATCAACAGCACGCCGCGCTCGCCCCCGAGCCAGGCCCCGGCCAGCAGCGCCACGCCTTCCTCCTCGGTGGTCAGGGTCACCGCGGTCATCCGCTCGTCGGCGTTGCAACGTTCGATCAGCCGCTTGTGGCCCATGTCGGGGACATAGGCGACCTGACGGACGCCGGCCCCGATCAGGACATTGAAAATATCGTCAGCCCATCGGACCATCGGCAACCTTCGGCGATTTCAGGGGAAACCGCATTATCCCTCGACAAGCCCGTAATTGCATATAAAAATTCATCCAAAAGGCGCACCCGGATGAGAAACCTTGAACTGCCCGGCCGGTCCGCCGTCCTGGGAACGAAGGGCATGGCGGCGACGTCGCACCCGTTGGCGACGGCGGCCGCCCTCAATGTCCTGCAGTCCGGCGGCAACGCCATGGACGCGGCGGTGGCGGCAGGCGCCGCGCAGTGCGTGGTCGAACCCCAGTCCACGGGCATCGGCGGCGATTGCTTCGTGCTCTATTCACCCAAGGGCGGCGACGGCATCATCGCCTATAACGGCTCCGGCCGGGCGCCGGCGGCGGCGACGCCGGAATGGTTCACTGAGAACGGCGTCGAGGAAATCGGCGAACACTCAGCCCACGCGGTCACCGTGCCCGGCGCCGTCGACGCCTGGTGCCGGCTGATCGAAGACCACGGCACGATGAGCCTCGGCGAGCTTCTCCAGCCGGCCATCCGCTATGCCAGGCACGGGCATCCCGTCCACGACCGGGTGGCCTTCGATTGGCGGCGGTGCACGGAGTTGCTCGGCAAGGACCCGGGGGCGGCGCGAATTTACCTGCCGGGCGGCGAGGCGCCCAAGGCCGGGAGCCTGCATCTGCAGCCGCAATTGGCGGCGACGCTGGAAAAAATCGCCGCCGACGGGCGCGACGCCTTCTATACCGGGGCCGTCGCCGAGGACATCGTCGGCCACCTGCAAAGCCTGGGCGGCCCCCATACGCTCGACGATTTCGCCGCCGCCGACGGGGAATACGTGGACCCCATCAAGACGTCCTATCGCGGTCATGACGTTTACGAATGCCCGCCCAACGGCCAGGGGGTGATCGCGCTGTTGCTGTTGAACATCCTGGCCCCCATGGGCCTGGACAAGCTCGACCCCCTGTCGCCGGAGCGCCTGCACCTGTGCATCGAGGCGTCCCGGCTGGCGTACGCGGAACGCGACGCCGTGGTCTCCGACCCGGACCAGGTGGACGTGCCGGTGGACAGGCTGCTGTCGGCCGAATTCGCCGCCGGGTTGAGGGACAGGATCACCGACGGCCGGGCCATGGACGCGCCGGCGCCGGCCGCCCTTCCCGCCGCCAGCACCGTCTACCTTTGCGTCGTCGACAAGGACCGCAACGCCGTCAGCTTCATCAATTCGCTGTTCGAATCCTTCGGCTCCGGGCTGGTCGGGCCGGAATCGGGCGTCCTCCTGCAAAACCGGGGCTTTAGCTTCAGCCTCGATAAGGGCCATGCCAACTGCATCGCCGCCAACAAAAGGCCCATGCACACGATCATTCCGGGGATGGTGGTCAAGGACGGCAAGACGGTGATGCCGTTCGGGGTCATGGGTGGCCAGTATCAGGCCTTCGGCCACATGTATTTCCTGACCAACCTGTTCGAGCACGGCCTCGGCCTTCAGGAAGCCATGGACCTGCCGAGGCTGTTTCCGGCGTTGGACGGTCCCGTCGAGATCGAAAGCGCCATGCCCGTCGATACCGTCGCCGGTCTTCAGGCCATGGGTCACAAGACCGCGGCGGCGGCAAAGCCCATCGGCGGCGCCCAGGCGATCCGGATCGATTGGGACGAAGGCGTGCTGACCGGGGCCTCGGAACCACGCAAGGACGGCCAGGCGCTGGGCTATTAGACGGTCCCAGAACAATCCTTCGACACGCTCGCTCGCGCTCGCTGCTCAGGATGAGGAGCACCATTTCCTTATACCTCGCCCTGAGGAGGACCAGAGGTCCGTCTCGAAGGGGGCAGCAGCCTGTTAGAACAGGCCTTCGATCATCCCCGCTTTGTTGAGATGGATGGCATTGGCCGAAGGCACCCGGGGCAGACCCGGCATGGTCATGATTTCACCGCAGATGACGACGATGAACCCGGCGCCCGCCGACAGCCTCACTTCGCGGATCGGCACCACGTGCCCCGACGGCGCGCCCTTCAGGTTGGGGTCGGTGGAGAAGCTTAACTGGGTCTTGGCCATGCACACCGGAAGGTCCCCGTAGCCTATGTCCTGCAGGTCGGTGAACTGGTTGCGCACCTTCTTGTCGGCGATGATGTCGTCGGCGCCGTAAAGCTTTGTCGCCACGGTCTTGACCTTTTCCCACAGCGGCAGGCGGTCGTCATAAAGGGGGACGAACTGGCCGGTGCAGGCGTTGGCCAGGGCGGCGACGTGTTCGGCCAGCTTTTCGGTGCCCTTGGAGCCATCGGCCCAATGGGTGCATTCGATGACCTCGACGCCGAGACCTTCGACGCCTTCGCGGACGGCGGCGACTTCGGTATCGGAATCGGCGGAAAACCGGTTGACGGCGACCACCACCGGCACCCCGAAGGACTTCACGTTGCGGATATGCCGGGCCAGATTGCCGCATCCCTTGTTGACGGCATCGGCGTTCTCGGTCCCGAGATCGTCCTTGCCGACGCCGCCGTGCATCTTCAGCGCGCGAACGGTGGCGACGATGACGGCGGCGCTGGGGTTCAGCCCGGCCAGGCGGCATTTGATGTCGAAGAATTTCTCCGCCCCCAGGTCGGCCCCGAACCCGGCCTCTGTGACCACGTAATCGGCCAATTTCAAGGCCGTCTTGGTGGCGATGACCGAATTGCAGCCATGCGCGATGTTGGCGAACGGGCCGCCGTGAATGAAGGCCGGGTTGTTTTCCAGGGTCTGCACCAGGTTCGGCTGCAAGGCTTCCTTCAACAGCACCGTCATCGGCCCTTCGGCCTTCAGGTCCCTGGCGTAAATGGGCTCGCGCCCCCGCGTATAGCCGACGACGATCCGTCCGATCCTTTCCTCAAGGTCGGTGAGGTTCGTGGACAGGCAGAAGATGGCCATGACTTCGGACGCCGCCGTGATGTCGAAGCCCGATTCCCGGGGAAAGCCGTTGGCGACGCCGCCCAAGGACGAGACGATGGAGCGAAGCGACCGGTCGTTCATGTCGGCGACCCGGCGCCAGGTGACGCGGCGTTCGTCGAATCCCAGTTTGTTGCCCCAATAGATGTGGTTGTCGATCAGCGCCGACAGCAGGTTATGGGCGACGCCGATGGCGTGAAAGTCGCCGGTGAAGTGCAGGTTGATGTCTTCCATCGGCACCACCTGGGCGAAACCGCCGCCGGCGGCGCCGCCCTTCATGCCGAAGCACGGCCCCAAGGACGGTTCGCGGAGGCAGATGGCCGCCTTCTTGCCGATCCGGTTGAGAGCATCGCCAAGGCCGACGGTGGTCGTCGTCTTGCCTTCGCCGGCCGGCGTCGGGGTAATGGCGGTGACCAGGATCAGCTTGCCGTCCGGCTTGTCCTCCAGGGAATTGATGAAATCAAAAGACACCTTGGCCTTGGTGGAGCCGAAAAGATGCAGGTGCTCGGCCGCGATCCCCAGCTTGGCGCCGATGTCGGCGATCGGTTCCATCTTGGCTTTGTGGGCTATTTCGATATCGGTCTTGGCCATGGAATTCCCTCTTAAATAAATCCGTGTCGCCCGGATTATCCGGCCGCGCCGCCAAGGACGGCGCCGGCGGCGAGACCGCTAAGGCCTACGTATTCGGCGGCCGGAATTTTCTTGTTGTCGGCGGGCCGGACCCTTTGCACCTGGATCCCGCCGCCACCGGCGGCAACGGTGAAGCCGTCGCCTGAAACGTCCGTCACCTCGCCCGGCCGGCCGGTGACGTCGGCCACCTTGGCGCAGTCGAAAATCTTCAGTTCCTTGCCGTCGTGGACGGTCCAGGCGCCCGGCTGCGGGTTGGTGCCGCGGATCAGGTTGTAGACCTCGTCCACCGGCTTCGACCAGTCGATCTCGGCGTGTTCCTTCCTGCACCAGCTTTCATAGGTGGCGTCGTCCTCGTTCTGCTTGATGTGCGGCGGATCGCCGGCCTTGACCAGGTCCACGGCCTCGAGCACGGCATCGACGCCGAGCGGGAAGATCTTGTCGAAATAGACGCTGCCCAGGGTGTCGTCGGGGCCGACGTCGATCTCTTTCTGCAACAGGATGTCGCCTTCGTCCAAACCGTCGTCGGGCCAGAAGATCGTCAGCCCGGTCTTTGTGGCGCCGGCCATGATCGGCCAGTTGATGGAACTGGGCCCCCGGTGCTTGGGCAGCAGCGACGGGTGGAAGCAGATGGAGCCATGGGTGGGGATGTCGCGGGCATCCTCGGGCACGAAGATGATCATAAAGGCCATGACCATGAGGTCGGCGTTGAGCGCCCGCATCTCGTCCAGGACTTCCGCATCCTTGTAATTGGGCGGCTGGATCAGGGTGAGGCCTTTTTCGAGGGCCAATTCCTTGATCGGATCGGCCGGCTTGCCTTCCTTGTCAGGCGCGCAATAGACGGCAACGATGTCGTCGCCGCGTTCCAGCATCGCTTCCAGGCAAGCCTTGCCGAAGGCCTGCTGGCCGTTGACGATGATCCGCATGAAATGTTTCTCCCTTGGACCGGCGCCGGGAGGGGGGGCTAAATGGCCCCTTCTTCCCTGGCGTCCTTTATTTCCTGATCGCTCAAACCGACGACATCCCTGAGGATTTCCTCGGTGTGCTCTCCCAAAAGCGGCGAGCGTTCGACATCGGTAGGCGAGTCCGAAAGCTTGATCGGGTTGCCGACCGTGAGGTACTTGCCGCGTTCGGGATGGTCGACCTCGACCACGGTGCCGGTTTTACGCAGCGACGGCTCCTCGGCCAGTTCCTTCATCGAAAGGATCGGACCACAGGGGATTTCGTGTTCGTTCAGAATCTCCATGACCTCGAACTTATCCTTGGTGATGGTCCAGCCTTCTATCAACGCGAAACAGTCATCGAGCTTGGTCAACCGCGCCTCCGGGGTCGCCCATTCGGGATCGTCAATCAGATCCTCGCGGCCGACGATTTTCATCAGCGGTTCCCAGCCCTGCGGTTGGATGATCACATAGGCGTAATCGTTGGCGCCATGGGCGCCGTGCTCACCGGGGTGGGGGCCGCTATGGGCGCATTTCACCACGTGACCGGGCTGGCCGCCGCCCGACGCGTGGCCGGCCCGCGGCACCTCGTCGGTGAAGGTCCCGTGCGGAAATTGCGGGTATTCCTTTAGCGGGCCGTGGGCCAGGCGCTGCTGGTCGCGCAGCTTGACCCGGCACAGGTTCAAGACCCCATCCTGCATGGCGCACTCGACCCGTTGCCCCTTGCCCGTCTTTTCGCGGTGGTAAAGGGCGGTGATGATGCCGAGCGCGAGGTTCAGGCCGGTTCCCGTATCGCCGATCTGGGCCCCGGTGACCACCGGCGGACCGTCGCCGAAGCCGGTGGTCGAGGCCGACCCGCCGGTGCACTGGGCGACGTTTTCATAGACCTTGCAGTTTTCATAGGGTCCAGGGCCGAACCCCTTGACCGAGGCATAGATCATGCGCGGGTTGATTTCCTGGATGCGTTGCCAATTGAATCCCATGCGGTCCAGCGCCCCGGGGGCGAAGTTCTCGATCATGACGTCACATGTCTCGATCAGCTTGGTGAAAATGGCCCGGCCCTTATCGGTCTTGGTATTGAGCGTGATGCTGCGTTTATTGGCATTGAGCATGGTGAAATAAAGGCTGTCCACGTCGGGGATGTCCCGAAGCTGGCCGCGCGTGATGTCGCCTATGCCCGGACGCTCGACTTTAATCACGTCGGCGCCGAACCAGGCCAGCAATTGCGTGCAGGTCGGGCCGGACTGAACGTGGGTCATGTCCAGGATGCGAATATCTTCAAGAGCCTTTGTCATTTCCATCCCCTTGGCAAATTTCTTAATCTTGGTCCCGCGCCGCCGCTTGTCGAGTCCGGGGGACCCGGGGGAACGCGCCCCAAGGCACGTCCAACCGGGGGCGGCGGGTTATTTGTACATGGTCTGGGCCTTGGTCCCCGGCGCGTATTCGTCGGGATCGACCCAGACGTTGATGACCGCGGATTTTCCGTCCTTCTTGACCGCTTCGCGGGCGCGCTGGAGCGCCGGCTGGATCTGGTTGGGGTCGCGGACTTCCTCGCCGTAGCCGCCGAGCATTTCGGCGAAGGTGCCGAACGGCACGTCGCCCAGTTTGTTGCCGACGTTGCCGCGCTGCTTGCCGTACTTGGCGATCTGCCCATAGCGAATCTGGTTCATTCCCGAGTTGTTGCCGATGACGGCGATATAGGGCGCGCCGAAGCGGTTGGCGGTTTCGATGTCGAACGACGTCATGCCGAAGCTGCCGTCGCCGTAAAGGCAGATGACCTCTTTTTTCGGATGCGCCAATCCGGCGGCCATGGCGAAGCCGGTGCCGACGCCGAGCGATCCCAGGGCGCCCGGGTCCATCCAGTTGCCGGGCTGGCGGGGCTGCACGGCCTGGGCGGAAATGGTGACGACATCGCCGCCGTCGCCGATGTAGATGGTGTCCTCGGTCAGGAACTCGTTGATTTCCCAGGCTAGGCGGTAGGGATGGATGGGGGTCCGATCGGACATGAACAACCCCATCAGCTTGTCCGTCGCCTCGCCTTCGGCGGCCCGCAGTTCCTTGAGCCAGCCTTCGCGGCCCTTGGCGCCGTTGCTCTTCGACCCGGTGGTGGCGTCGTGGACGGCCTTCAGGATCGAGCCCGGATCGCCGGCCAGACCCAATGAGATGTCGCGGTTCTTGCCGATGGTGCGGTAGTCCTGGTCGATCTGCACCAGGGTCGCCTTTTCGCTGATGCGCTTGCCGTACCCCATGCGGAAGTCGAACGGCGTGCCGACGATGACGATGACGTCGGCGCTGTTGAAGGCGAGCCTTCGGGTGCGGTTGAAATAATGCGGATCGCCCGGCGCCAGGATGCCGCGGCTGGCGCCGTTCATATAGAGCGGGATGTTGAGATCGCGGGCCAGGTCGATGGCCGCCTGATGGCCGCGCGACATGAAGACCTGAGAGCCGACAAGCATCGCCGGCGTCGCAGCCTTGATGAGTATCCCGGCCAGTTTCTCGATGTCGGCGGGGTCGCCGATGGATTTGACCGAGGCGCGGTAGTGGCCGGCCTTGGGCAGGACCGCCGTTTTCACCGGAATCTCGCGGTCCAGGACGTCGCGGGGGATTTCCAGGTAGCTGGGACCGTAGGCGCCGGCGAAGCATTCCCGGGCCGCCATCGAGATCATGTCGGCGACCCGCTCGGTCGACAACACGGCGGCGGCGAACTTGGTGATCGGCGTCATCATGTCGACGTGGGGCAGGTCCTGCAAAGAGCCCATCTTGTGCTGGGCGAGCGAGCTTTGGCCGCCGATGTGCAGGACCGGGCTTTCGGAACGGAACGCCGTGGCGATGCCGGTGATGGCGTTGGTGCACCCCGGTCCCGCGGTGGTGACGGCGCAGCCCAGCTTGCCGGTCTGGCGGGCATAGCCGTCGGCGGCGTGGGCGGCCGTCTGTTCGTGGCGGACGTCGATGATGCGGATGTTTTCATCCAGGCAGCCGTCGTAAATGTCGATGATGTGGCCGCCGCAAAGGGTGAAGATGGTATCGACGCCTTCGGCCTTGAGCGCCTTGGCAACCAAGTGCCCGCCGGAGATGAGGTTTCCGGATTGGTCTTTTTTCGCCAGAGTGTCCGTTGTTGTGCTGGACATGTGTTTTTCCTCTTAATGGTAATAACCGGCTTTGGGTCCTCCGGCCGAACCCCGGTCTTCATTAATCCAGATAATCGACGTGTTTCTTGATGTGGGTGCCCAGGTTCAACGTGTGTTCGCGAACGAGGCGTTCCGCCAGTTCGGTGTCACGGGCTTCCAGGGCTTCGATGATGTGCATGTGGTCGATGATCGACCGGTCGGCCCGGTCTTCCTCGGAAATGGTCCGCGCCCGGATGGAACGCATGTGGATGAACAGGTTTTCCGCCATTTTCCACAACAGGTCGCAGCAGCTCAGTTTCAGGATCGCCTGGTGGAACTGGATATTGGTTTCCGAATATTCATCGATATGGCCTCGCACCTCCTCGCCCTTGAAGGTAGTGAACAGCTTCCGCAGCGAGGCGATTTCCTCGTCGGTGGCGTTCTCGGAAATCAGGCGCGCCGCCATGCTTTCCAGGGCCGCCCAGACCAAGATCATTTCGAGGATTTCTTGCTTGGTCTTGCGCACGATATAGACGCCCCGGCGCGGTACGATGTGGACCAACCCTTCCTGTTCGAGACGGGCCAGGGCCTCGCGCACCGGGGTGCGGCTGATTTCCAGTTTTTCCGAAAGCCGGCGTTCGTCGAGGCGCAGTTTGGCGTCGTCGGCGTAAATGTTCATCGACGAGATCGCCTGCTTCAAGGAATCGTAAATCTTATCCTTCAAGCTGAAATTGGCGTCGATAGGTTCGACCGACAACTCGGCGTGTGCTATTCTCTTTAATGGCATCTGAAATTTCTTTGCTGTTGGATTCGTTCGGTCCAAGGGTGAAAAAATGAAATACTGGTATACGGTACTCCAGATACCAGTCTTTTAGCAAGCGATAACCCTCAAAAAAGCGTTTGTTTCCTTTATTTAACGGCAACCCGAAGGGGTTGTGCGGGCCGGTAATGAATTTTCCGCCACGGGGCCCGCTTTATCCCTTTGAAATGTAGGGGAATTAACGTTTTCAGGTTTCTTCTTGGAGCATCGGGAAGATAGACCTTCCTGATATCGAAATCATCTGGTATAACGTACACCAGTCAGAAAAGCGCGCGTTTATAAAAATGCCCCTAGCTGCAATCAACAAAAAAAACCATTTCCAAGGGGAGAAACAACCATGACCACTGGTTCCGTGGAAGTCATTTACCGCGGCATTTTTCAGAAAACATTGGCAAGGAACATCTGCCGCGGGATCGTTTTTGCCGCCAGGAAAGAGGGAAAGATCGGCATTGCCTTCGGGCGCTATAGCGATTCGCCCGAACGCAACGGCATTCCGGCCAAGCAATTCGCCGTCGTTTCCGACACCGAAGAAGAACTCCAGGAATATCTGTCCCGGTACGAACCCGACAACAACGACGTCACCATCGCCTGTGACGACACGCTGTGCAAGGGCATCGAGTCGTGGGCGTGGTACGGCCTGCAGCCGATCAACAAGCTGACCGCCGACGGCGGCACCCTTTTGATCCCCACCACCCAGTCGGCGAACAAGCTGATCGGCACCATCCACCGCAAGGGCGCGCCCTACAAACTCTCGACCATCAAGGGGCAGGCCAGTTTTTCCGGGCTTTGGGTGTTCAAGGACGACCATACCGACGTCCGCCTGCTGGGCGCGTTGGCCAAGGCCGCCCCGCACATCATCACCTTGGACGCCATCCTCGAGGTCATCGAGGAACAATGGAAAGACAAAAAGAAGGTCGCCTCGGCCAAGAAGGCCCACGACGAGATCAAATCGACCGAGGTCGGCGCCGAGCAGGGCAACGACGAGGAGCCGTTCTCGTTCGGCCTGCCGGGCTATACCCAGATGGAGGAAGGCCTGGTCATCCGGGGCCAGGCCGTTGAGCGGGACGTCGGCCGGGACGGCGGCTATGTCCCGGGCCGCAACGAATCGTTCAAGAAGTTCTCGACCCGCACCATGCGCCCGGTGATCAATTTCGACACCTGCACCAAGTGCACGCTGTGTTGGCTGCATTG
>NZAZ01000072.1 GCA_002686255.1 Rhodospirillaceae bacterium | reverse complement strand
TTTTCCAAATAGATCAGGCGGTCGCACTGGCGAACGGTGCTCAGCCGGTGGGCGATAATGACCAGGGTCTTGATGCCGCGCAGGTTGTCGATGGCGGCGGTAATTTCCTGTTCCGTCTCGGTATCCAGCGAAGACGTCGCCTCGTCCAGCACCAAAACCTCGGGGTCGTGGTACAAGGCGCGGGCGATTCCGATCCGTTGCTGCTGGCCGCCGGATAGCCGCGCCCCGTGTTCGCCCAAAACCGTATCCAGGCCTTCCGCCAGCCCGTCGACGAAATCCTCCAACTGGGCCCGTTTGATTGCCGTCAGAACGGCGTCTTCGTCGATCTCGTCATCCGCATAACCGAAAGCGATGTTTCGGCGCAGCGTGTCGTCCAAGATGTAAATGGATTGCGGCACGTATCCCAGCCGATGGCGCCATGCCTGTCTCATGCCCGACAGGCCCCGGCCATTGACCAGGACCCGGCCCTTCGTCGGCGCCAGCAGCCCGAGCAGAATATCGACCAGGGTCGTTTTTCCGGCCCCGGACGGCCCGACCACGCCCAGCGAAACGCCTGGCGTTATTTGCAGAGACACATTGTCGATGGCTGACGTTTGTTCACCGGGATAGGTAAAGGAAACGGCTTCCAATTGCAGTGACCGAAGCGACTCCGCGCCGAGGGCGCTCTCCGCCTCGGGGGCGGCGCTCCGGCGCGGCGCCTGGGAGCGGATGTCGGTGACAACGGAATCGAGGGCGGCCTTGCCGTGCTTGATGTTGTTGAAGGCAACGATCATTCGGTTGGCCGAAGGCATCATCCGGAACGCGGCGACGGAGAAAAGACCCAATACCGGCAGCATCTCCGCCTCGCCCGTTCCGCCGGCGATCAGGAAAACCAGCACAATAAGGACACCGGCGATGACGACCATTTCAACCCAGAGTCTGGGCACGTTGTTGGCGGTATTGATCAACGCGCCCAGGAACGAAAGCTCACGCCTGGCCCGGGAATAGGCTTCCAGGAAATAATCCTCCCGGCCGTGGACTTTGGTCGTTTTCAGGCTGTGCAGACCTTGTTGAAGGGCCTGGAAAACATCCCTCTGCAACGAAAGCGCCCGTGCTCCCCATGCCGTGAACTTTTGGCGTGCGGCCAAGTGGTAGCCGACGACGGCGACGACCAGAATGGCGCCCGCCGCAAGCGTCGCTTCGGGCTGCAGTAAAAGCAGCAGGACGGCAATGGCGATGACGACGGAGATTTCGGTGAAAACGGTTACGAACCCGAGGATGACGCTGTTGGTGGTTTCGTTCACGGCTTCGTGGACGTTGCGGATCAGTTCGGCGGAGTTTCGATGCTGGGTGTTGACGAAGGGGCTCTCCAAATACAGCCGGTAAAGCCGCTTCGAGAGCGCCCATAGATTCTGATACGCGATGCGGTACTGGAAATAGACCAAAATCACCAAAAAGAGGTTCTTCACCAGCACCACGGCAAGAAGGCCCACGGCTGCATAGGCGAACAGCCGGCCCCGACTGACGTCGCCGAAAGCGTCCAACAGATCGCCGAAAACGGGCACGTTCGCCAAGCGGGCCGGATCCTCGATCAAATGCAGAAACGGCAAAACCAGTCCGACGCTCAACGATTCTAGCAAAGCGGCGAAAATCATCATCAGTCCGAGCGCGGCGAACTGCGTCCGCGCCCGCCTGTCGAGCAGATAGAGACAGTCCTTGAGTTGCTGGATCACCGTCGGTTCCCGTTGTCTGTCAAAGTGACGCGACCGTGCGCCGTCGGGTTCATGCAGGCGGCCGATAATCAGACAACACGCCTATCACCCGGTCCACGTTTTCCAGCGGCTGCGACGGCCCACACGGCAGGATCAACCCCTCGCGGCTGAAGCGGTGGGAATTGGGGTAGATTCCGGGCTCCGCAAGGTGGGCGGCGAGGTCGAGGTGCAGGTGGACCCGTTGGGTCTCGATCCCGTTCCCGGCGAGATAACTTCTCAGCGCCTCGCGGTACGGCGTCGTCACCTCGACCCAAAGCGGCAGTTCCCCCCCATCGACGTCGACGCCGATGTGTTCGAGATAATCCAGCCGCTCGAGCACCCGCGCATACCGTTCATGAACGGCCCGGACATGTTCTTGGCGCTCCTCGACGCGGTCGAGCTGCGCCAATCCGATGGCGGCCAAGATGTCGGCGTATTTGAAATTGAAACCGGGCCGGAGGTAGGTCTCGCGGCCGTCCTCGTCGGTTACGACGCCGTGCATCTTAATTGCCTGGAGGGCGCGGTAGGTCTCTTCGCTTCGGGTCGCCACGAAGCCCCCTTGCCCGGTGGTGATCAGCTTGGTCACGCCGAGCGAAAAACACCCGATGTCCGATTGCGTTCCCAGATATCCATTCCCGTTTTTCGAGAACAGCGCCTGACAGGCGTCCTCGACTACATGGAAACCGTGCTCGTCGGCAAGCCGGTTCAGCGCCTCCATATCCACCGCACGCCCGTTCAGGTGGGTCGGAATCACGGCCTTGGTCTTCGGCGTGATCAGGTCCCGGACCCGCGTGACGTCCAGCACGGGCCTGTCGGCGACGGTGTCGGCCAGCACGATCTTGGCGCCCAGAAGCGCCGCCCCGTGGGCGCTGGCGATCCAAGTCATGTTGGGAACGATCACCTCGTCGCCGGGGCCGACGCCGATGGCCAGCATCGCCATGAAAAGCGCGGCGCTGCCGCTCGGCGCCGACATGACATAGGGAACGCCTAATACGTCCGAAAGTGCGGACTCGAACTTGGCCGTAACAGGGCCTTGGCTCAGATGCTCTGCGGAAATGGCTTCGCTAACGCGGGCAATTTCCTCGTCGCCTATGGACGTCCGCCACCAGCTAATTTCCTGCATTCTGTTTTTTTCCATTGGTGAATTGAATTGTCCGCGTGAACGCCGACGGCTATCCTTCGCCGGACGGTGCGACGCTGTCATTCTCCGGAAGGATCAGGCGACGGTATTTCATGGCGAAACGGGCGCCGATCTTTCCCGCGTATTCGTAATCCGCCGCATGGGAAAAATATTGCTCGGCGTAGAAATCCTGGAGCGCCAGGGCCTCCGCCGGAGGGGCCGTTCCTTTCAGGCTTTCGATCATGTCCTTGCAGCCGTCGACGATGTCGTCGGGATCAACATCAAGCATGTCGAAAAGATGCATGTTCGGGTCGCGGGCGTCGGCCTCTTTCCAGCCGACGTAGTAGCCCGCCTTCTGCGCCTCCAAAAAGCCCGCCCGCCTTTTGCCGTCGGTGGTCGAAAGCAGCCTCGGAACCATGATGTCGGACCCCAGGCGATAGGCGTGATTATACGGGAAGTGGCTGACCGAAAGGACCGGCACGTTGAAAATCGCCGAGATGGCGTCGGGCCCCGACGCGCTGCCGATGAAGAATCGGCACTTCGCGCACAGGTAGATATCCATGAAGTCGCTGCGGTGTTTTGTCGAATAGTCGATGATCCCGGGGTTGCCGGTCTCGGCAAGCGGCTTTTCGACATTGGCCCCGAAACGAAGCGCGTATCCGCCCTTTGACGCGATATATTCGGCGGCCTTCAGATACCGCGTTATGTCGACGTTCCTGAAATCTGTCTTCTGCCAGTGTTCTTCCAGTTCGGGGCGCCATTTGCGGAAATAGTTCCCGTCGCGGGCGTGGAAACAGACGAACCAGTCGTCCGGGCCGATGCCCATTTCCGCCAGGCCCGCCCGGCCTCGCTCTTCCTCCTCTTCGGTGAAGGAAAGGACCGGCCGGGTGTGGTTGTAGAGGTAATATTCCGTCCCCGTTATCCTCTGGTCCATCCAGAACCGGGTTTTATTCAGGATCGGCCGCCAGGCGAAAATAACCCGGGCGCCGAGGCGGCTTTCGACGAACTTGACGCCGGGCTCGTCCAGCCGCAGCCACATGTCGAAGAGTTGACGGTTGCAGGGATCCCAGCCGAAAAAAAGATACATTATCCTAGCCGGCCGGCCTTCCAACTGGCGGCGGCGGAAGAAGATATCCGTGTTCCCCGCCAAGTGCCCTATGCGCTGCGTGTGCATGGTGCCGAGGCGGAGCCTGAAAAAGGGCTCCATCAGGTAGAACGCCGGCAACACGGGAAACACCAGAAGGCACCGGAGTCCGAACCGGAACACGGCCCCGATCAATTTCTTGAACGCGCCCGTCACCGTCCCCTGGATCTCATTTCGCGATCACCAGCACGCCGGAGGGTACGATGATCCTGTCCGCGCCGGCATCGATCAGGGCTTGCATGTAGGGACCGATATAAGACCGAAACCGGAGTTTGATGTTGGTGATCGAGCCTTGCCCCGGGGCGAACGCGCCGTTGGGCGCGTAGACGCAGTTCACACGGTCGACCCGCAGGCCTGTGTAGTCGGCGCCGCCAAACGTGCCAAAGGGCGGAATCTCGAAGGGCGAGAAAAGGCGTTCCCGCGGGATGGTGGAAAAGGCGCCCAGGTGCTGGGGCATCTCCATCGTCATCAGGCCGGCGCAGTGGCGCCATTCGCGGCTGACGGTTTCGAAAAGTCGAGACCGGCCGCCGGCGTAGAAAAGGGCCCCTGGCGTCCACGTCGGGATCGTCGCCATCTTTCGGACGACGCCACCCCAACCGAAGGCCCCATCCGCCCGCGCCCAGCCGCCCTGGGTGACGAGAAAGACCGCCAGGAAGGCGGCGAAGACGGCTACCGGACGGAGTCCCCTAAACCGAACCAATACCCGTTCCGCCAGGAACGCGGCCATGATCATGAACAGGCCATAGACCGTGTGGAGGATTCTCGGCGACGTCCCGTTGGTGAGAAGTCCGGCCACAAGGGCCGCCGCCGCGAGGCCGAGGGCGAGGACGGCGAGCTCACGGCGCGCCGGCTCCACCCACAGTCGCCAGACCATGAACCCGCAAAGGGCGGCCAGAACCGTGCCCAGCACCACGGCGACCGCCCGGTGATCCAGAGGGCCGCCGTTGCCGCCCATCCCCTTCAACCCGGTGAAACGGAGACCGATCTGGCCGGCGTTGGTCATGGATACCGCTGTGGTCAGGAGCCCGCCGGCGTTGCGGCCGGCATGCCGGACGAGCTCCCCGGGGTTGGCGCGGACCATTTCGGTGATGGTCTCGGCGTCGCCGAAGAACTTCTTGTGCATGAAGTAGGTGTCGAAGGGAAGCCCACCGGTCTTGGGATCGCGATAACGGTAGTGATTGGCGACCATCTGCGAGATCACGCTCCCGATCTGCCCCTTGACGGGCTGCCAGGTCATCTCGATCTGCTGGTAGTTGTTCCAGCGGTGCGGCGACTGTGCCACCGCCATCACGGCGATGCTCAGAACGACCGCCGGGACCGGCCAATGACGGGAGAGAGGTCCGACGCTGGGCCCGCCTTTCGAACGGCGATCGGCATACATCCGATACAAGTCATAAGCGCCGACGACACCAAGCACGACGAGGGTGTTGGTCCTGAGCAGCCAGGCCAATAGCAACAGGGCGTAGGCCGCGTTCACGTTGCTGACGCCCTCGAACGGCCGCCGCATGCGGACAAGGAACGCCAAGCATATGAAGGCAAAGGCGAAGGCCTGGGACGCGGGCGACGTTTGAAGGACGTCGGGGGCGGCGAACACCGACGCGGCGAGGCCGACCCCACGGCCGAAACAAACCCACATGACCACGGCCACGGGCAGGAAGCTGAGAAAATTGCTGACCATCCCCTCGACGACGATGGACATGGGGTGCGGCAGGAGCGAGAACGGTACCAAGTAGAGCTGATAGAGCGGCGACTTGGGCAGATTGATGAACCGGAACTCCTCGACGAACAATCTCGCGTGGAACCAGTTGCCGATGTTTTCGGAATCCACGTCGGGCACTCGAATCGCGAACAGGACCGATAGAAGAACCCCGAGACCGACGATCAGCCGCCAGTCCAAGGCCGGTTCGAGGGGATCGAGTTTACTCACGTTGGAAACAATGGTGATGATCGGACAGGCTTGGAAACGGCAGGTCGGCGTCCGCTCCGCATGCCGGGTGGGAAGTCACGTCAAACAACGGAAATCTCCGGCAAGGGAATGACGAACTTCCCCCCCTGCTCCAGGTATTTCCCGTGTTTGGCCATGATCGGTTCGGCGTAGCGCCAGGCGAAGATGACGATGAGGCCGGGATTCTTGTTATAGACGCTGTCGGGGCCCATGACCGGGATGTCGTAGCCGGGGCCCGAAAGGTGGCTCTCTTTGTCCGGGTCGTCGTCGAACAGGAAGTCGATCTTGTCGGCGAGCCCGAACTGGGCCAACAGCGTCGTCGTTCCCACCGATATGCCGTAACCGCCGACCGTCCTGCCCGCCGCGTGCTGCTCGTCGGCGAGGGCGTTCAGCTTTTCGCGCAGCGCCGCGACCCTGCCGGCGAAGCCCCGGTAGCACGAAATGCCGTTCATGCCCTGGGCGTCTTCCTCGGCGATGATTTTCGTCACTGCATCCGAGACTTCGCCGGGGCTGTCGGCGTGCTGGACGGTGACGCGGATGGAGCCGCCCTTGGTCCAGATGTGTTCGACGTCTATGACCTGCATGCCGCGGCGTTCAAAAAACGCCGCCAGCGGCCTGACGTTAAAATAGGACAGGTGCTCGTGGTAGACCGTATCCAGAAGCATGTCGCGGATGACGTCGGCGCCGTACTGGGTTTCGAGCACGAACATGCCGTCGGGCGCCATCAGCGTCTTTACCCCCGACGCCACCGGGTCCAGGTCGTCGATGTTGGCGATGACATTATTGGCGATTAGGACGCTGGCCGGTCCGTGGGCGTTCTTTATCGTTTCCGCCACGTCGGGGGAAAAGAAGGCGTTATAGGTCTCGATCCCCGATTTGGTCGCCGCCTCGGCAATGGCCTTGGCCGGGTCGATGCCGACGACCCGCATGCCTTCGGCCTTGAAGCAGCGGAGCAACGTGCCGTCGTTGCTGCCGAATTCGACAATCAGCGAATCCTTTTCCGGTTTCCGCACCGCCAGCACCGCCTTGGCGTATTCGACGAAGTGCTCGGGCAGGCCGAGGGACAGGGACGTGGTGTAGACGTAGTTGCCGTACTGTACGTCCGGGTTGCCGACGTGCAGTACCTGCGAATGCCCGCAGTCACGGCACAGGTACAGTTCCAGCGGCACCCCTTCACGGTAGACCGGCGCGTCCCTGTCGGCGCCGGGGACGCGGAAATTGGGCGTCGCGATGGGCATGGGCTTCAGCGGCACCGCCATTTCCACGTTTATGGAACCGCATAACCGGCAATTGTCCCGTTTGTAATATAAGCCCGTCATAAAGCGTTTTTCCCGTTCAGGCGGCGTCCCCGGCCCGGCCCAAAGCGGCAAGGGGGATATTGATGTCTTTCGGCGAACACAGGGTCACGAAGGTCAGCGGGCGGTCAGCGGTTTCCCGGATCTTGGCTTCGACCTTGTCCTCGTTTTCGTTGTTGACGGCGAGCAGGCAGACGACCGGCCCGCTGCCCTCGCTGAGGACGCTGGACGGCCGGATTTCCAACCGGCAGCCGGGCATGAACTTGCCCTGACGTTCGGGCTGGTCGTCAACGGCATAATCGACGAGTCCAGAGAGGTCGAGTCCGTTGAGGGTGCAGCAGCCCCTGACGCCGACACCGTAGAGCACCACCTCGGCACCCTGTGCGCGGGCCCGGGCCAGCCCTTCGCGCAGGCCCGCCTCGAACCCCCTGACGGCGCCGCCGTAGGCACCCGCCAGGTCCATGACGCGCTTGGTCTCTCCGTCGTCGGCAAGGGTGACGCTTTCTTTCGCACGCGCGATCACCGCCAGGCAGCCGCTGGAAAAATCGTATTTCCGGACTTCGGTGATCTCCAACCCGTGGCAGGCGAGCAGGTTGCGCAGCACCGGCTCGGTGAAGTAGCTAACGTGCTCTTCCCACACCGCCGAACAGTCGCCGACAAGCAGGCTGGGCTCGAAGTCGGGCATGTCCAGAAACAGCACGCCGTCCTTTTTCAGAAGCCGGTTGATGCAGGATACGAAGTTGTCCAGGTCGGGGACGTGCTCAATCACCTGGCGCGACAGGACAAGGTCGAACAACCCGTGTTCGGCGATGATCTTGTCGCAGACGCCCTTGTTGACCCAGGATTTATAGACGCCAAGCCCCTTGTCGCGAGCCATGCTCCCGGACACGGGGTTGGGTTCGATGCCGACACAGACGGGGATTCCCCTGTCCGCCAGCGCCTTCAGGAAGGTGCCGTCGTTGCAGCCGAATTCAATGGCGTTTGCAAAAGGCCCCTGGGCCATGATGGCGTCGATTTCGTCTTCCAGGTGGGGTTCCGGCTTCCAGGCGCTGAAGTTGTAATTGAAGTCCGTATAGAGGATTTCCGGGTCGATGGGGTCGAGCCCCTGGATCAGCCCGCAGTCGCGGCAGAAATGCAGCGCCATGGGATAGGTGTCTTCGGCTTCGTCCCGGCTTTCCAGCAACCGGTGGGCAATGGGCCGGCGGTCGAGGTCGATCATCGGCTCCAAGTCCGTTCCCTTGCAAAGGCGGCAGGTGTCGGTCATGGGTGTTTTATTACTTTTCGCTGTTGGCGGCGAGGCAATCTGCTTCGCCCAGAAGCCGGGCCATGTAGTCTTTTACGTCGTCGTCGTCGCCGTCTTCCGGCGACCAGGGGGCGTTTTCCGTCTTCGTCCGGTCGAAGGGGCCGGTGGTGGATTCATAGAAAACAAGCCAGTCCGACGTGATCAGCAGGGAATGAAAGACGCCTTCCGGCATGCGGTAATAAAAGCTGCGCCCCGACCCCACCGGGGCGAGCGCTTCGGCGCGGGTGATGGCGCCGTCCCCGTCGAACACCACCAGCACCGCCGTCCCTTCGATGACGTGCAGGGTTTCCGCCTTGCCCGCGTGCCGGTGCGGGCGCACATAGGCGTCCCGCCCGTGGACGATCAGCATGCCGTGGAGTTCCGCCAACGAATCCGAATGGGTGCACAGCCGGCACCGCTTGCGGGGGTTCCTTGCGGCCCGTTCCTTGAGCGCGGCAATATCCGCATCCCCGGCCGTGGCGATGTCCGCGGTCGTGTAGAGGACCTCTTCGCTTTCTTCTCTTATGTCCTGCATGGAATTGGGCCGTGGGGTGGAAGCGTCCGTCGCGTCAGGCTTTCTGGTCGCCGCCCAGCCGATCGGTCTTGGCCAGCACTTCCTTCGGCGGCCTGATGGCGCCGCCACCCGTCGGCCGGACGGTGCGGTAAAGTCGGTTCATGTTGGCGCGCAGCAAAATACGACCGAGCCCGATCAGTGACGTCGTGTATTGATTGACATAGCTGTCGATCAGTTTCTTTTGCCGGTCCGTATGAAAGATTTCCATTTCCATCCCGTCCGGGCACTCGACCTCGGAGGGGTGGGTGCGGAAGCGGTCCTCCAAAAGCCTGGCGAAATCGAAATGGAAGGTGCGCTTTTCCGCCCGGTCCGTTTCCAGGGGCGCCGATTTCCGCAAAAGGCTGAATTCCGACAGCTCGTCCAGGTAGGCGCCGGCTTCGTTGGTCATGGCGCCTTGCGCCGTCAACAAGTCGCGGGCGGCGCCGAAGGCCATCTCGTGCAGCGCCTCGATATGTTCGAACACGGCCAGGGCCCGGTATTTGTAAAGCTCGTTGGTTCCGAATTCGCCGTCCACGTAACGGTCGATGACGCCGTCCTCCTTGACGAAGGATTCGACCTCGTCCACGTCCCGCCAGAGGTTCTTTTCCTCCTCCGCCCGGAATTCCGCATACAGCTTCGCCAGCGGCCCACCCTTGTCGAGGATACGCCGATGGGTGGCGGTGATGAAATCGATGCGGGGGATGCCGCTGAACTTCAGGAACTGGATCAGGTCGAAGAAAATGGAATCGTTGTTGAAGATTTCCACCGACATATGCAGATCGCGGCAGTCATGGTAATCGGCGTGCGGCATGGTATTGGTGGCGATGACGATTTCCTCGATCTCGGCGGACGGGAAGTGCTCGTCCCGGAACCGGTAGGTCCCGAAACACCGGGGCAGCACCCGGCACTTGGTTTGGAATCCATATTTTTCCCGGTGCTCCTTGCTGGCTGACCGGGTGCCCGGCAGCATCATGAACTGATACATGCGGATGAAGCTGTAATTGGCGTTCAGCATGTCGCTGACGGTCTGGAAGTGCTTTTCCTTGGTGTCGCCCTCGATGCACAGGATCAGCTCCGCCTCGCTCTGCCCGCCGTGCTTCTCGACGATGTCGGCCATTTTCGACAACGCCTCCATGGACGGGTTCTTGCGTTTTATGTTCGCGAGCACGTCCGGGTCGGTGCTTTGCACGGCACCCGTCGGCGGCAACGTGTCGCCCAGGAGTTCGATGATTTCGATGGTGCGTTCCTTGTGGTTCTTCGCCGTCGCCGCAAGGATGGTCCGGGGCCACTGGTTTTTGTGCTTCTTCTGGATGGCGAGCACCTCTTTCGCCGTTTCCATGTCTTCGGGGAACATGCCTAAGTTGGCGTCGACGATGCACAGGTCCGGCACGTCGCCGACGCGCTGCCCAATGTAATGCAGTTCCTTGTGCACCCGGTCCTGATCGAAGCGCTTGATCTTGCGGAAGTACGGCCCGCCCTCCCAGCAGAAGGCGCATTGATAAGGGCAGCCCCGGGTCGACTGAATCATCGGGATTAAAATGCCGTCATAGAACTTGTCGGACACCCCGTTCAGGTGCGGCGAGGGGATGATGTTGGGGTCCTTGATCTTCTCCGCCAACGGCGCGGCGACGAAGGTATTGCCCGACATGTATCGGATATTCTGGATTTCCCGCTTCTCGTCCCGGAACTTGGGCCAGTCGAAATCGATCTCCTGCAGGGCGCGGAAGAAGGTGACGAAGGAAATTTCGCCCTCGAACTCGAAATAACAGTCGATGGCCGGCAAGCCGCGCAGGAACTTTTTCTGTTCCTCCGGCGATCCGGGGAAGTGGGGGCCGCCGAACACGGTGATGGTTTCGGGCGAAATTTCCTTGATCCGCTTGGCGTATTCATGGGCCAACCGGATATTCCAGGCAAAGGACGAAAAGCACGCGATCTTCGGCATTTCGCCGTCCAGGTAATTGGCCAGGTCGTCCGGGTACTTGAAGACCTCGAGTTCGATGCCGCCGCCCAGTTCCTGCTGGGCGTAACTGGCGACCATGGTGATGCCGAGCGGAAACGTGTTCGCCGCCACCACCTGGCCCATATGGGTCAAATCGGCAAAACTGACTCTGACCGTCATCCGCGGTTCCCTGCCGCCTGTTGTAAATTATTCAAAGAAGATAAAACCATAATCTCCGCTGTACCCGTATTCCTTCAATATCCAGTTCCATTCCTCGGGCGTGAAGAACGTTTCGCACGTTAACTGCCAATAGAGCAGGTTCGCCTTTTCCCGTTCGTTCCGGTAGGACTCGACACAGAGGTACTTGCCCCCCTTGCCGACGCGTTCCATTTCCCGAACCGCTTTCTTCAGGTCGTAGTTATAAAGGTTATGGAAGGCGCCCAGCGACACCACGAAATCGAAGCTGTTGTCCTCGTAGGGAAGCTTGGCGCAGGATCCGACGTCCAGAAACGGCTTGATTTCCTCCTTGCCGTTTTCGATGCCGTACTCGGAAATATCGATGCCCCGGACCTCGCATCCCGGCACGGCCTGGGTGAATTCATAGACCAGGTATCCCTTGCCGCAGCCGATATCGAGTATTTTATCGCCCGCCTTGAGTCCGTAATGCGCCGCCATGTCGTCGGCGACCACCCGCCAGCGGCCATCATAGCTGTAGCCGCCGTAGCCCAGGTGGCGTTCGCCGTCCCAGTAATCGCGCCCGTACTGCTTGGCGATTTCGGCGCATTCGGCCTTGTCGTGTTCGACCACCCGCCCGACGTAGTCGCGCTTCGTCCGCGAATGGAGTTTGCCGATAAAATCGATTTCCTGCATCAAACGAAAACGCCGTGATCGGGGTCTATGTCCAGGGCGTCCAGAACGCTTTCGTCCGGGGTGGATTCAAGGGCCTCGAACACGGCCAGGTTCTTGGCGTGGGTGACGCAGTGGTGGCGGCAGTCCCGGGACGGGTTGACGGCGTAAAGGCGCTTGTGGTTTTCGTCGGAAAACCAGAAATCCTTGAACGAACGGTCCTTGATGGAGCCTAGCATGCCGCCGTCCGTATAGGCCTTGTCCTGGCAGGTATAGACGTTCAAATCGGCGCCGATGACGGTGAGGAAGTTCAGGAACGGGCAGATTTCGTAATCCTTGTCGAAACGTTCCTCGGCCTCGTGGTAATGGTCCAGGACCTGGAAGCTTTCATCGGCCAATTCCAGCGCTTTTTCGATCCCGGCCCGGGCCGTGTCCTGGAATTCGGCGTGGTATTCGTTGTTTTCCCGGCCCGCGTTCGAGATCACGGTCGCCGCCAGCTTGACGTGGTTGACGCCGATGCCCTTCAGCATCTTGCAGACGTCGTAAATATGCGGGGCGTTTTTCTTGCCGATGATGAAGCTGATGCCCAAAATGCATTTGCTGTCCCTGGCGATGAAGTCCCGGACATTGTTCATGATGGCCGTGAACTCGCCTGATTTCACCTTGCGGCTTTCGACGCAGCTTTCGTCGTCCCAACTGTCGATGGAGATACGCACCCAGGTGCCGTGTTCGGCGAAGGCGTCGGCGACGCGGCCTTTCAGGTTGGCGCCGTTGGTCAGGCTGCCGATACGCACGCCGCCTTCGGCCAGCCGTTCGATGACGTCCGGCAGCGGTTTGTAGATCAGGGGCTCGCCGCCGCCGGAAAAGGTCACCGCCCGGACCCCCAGGGAAACGATGTCGTCGGCGATCTCGAACATCTTGTCTTCGGGAATCTTGTCGCGAAGGTTCATGTCCTCGCCCAGTTGCAGGTTGCTGACCCGGTAGGCGCAGTACCAGCAATCGTGGTTGCAGTGGTTCATGGGCTTGATGCGGATGCTGACCGGGGACAGCACGCGGCGTTCACGCACCCCCTTCAGGCGGTCGGGAAAACCCAGGAACTTCATGGGGCTGTATATCGTGGTCATGGTTAGGCCGCGCCTCGTGGCGTCTGGCTTATAGATGGAAGTAAAGGATGGTTTCGGCAACCGATTTTGTGTCGTCTTCGGACAGGAACTGGTGCACCGGCAGGCTGAGGATGCGCCCCGCCTGCTCCTCGGCGACGGGGAAATCGCCGGCCTTGTATCCAAGGACCTTCGCCGCCGGCTGCAGGTGCAGGGGCGTCGGGTAACAAACGGCGGTCTCGATGCCTTTTTCCATTAGGAACGCCTGCAATTCGTCGCGCCGGTCCACCTGTACGACGAAGGTGTGGAAGGTGTTGAATTCGTGCGCCCGGCAGAGCGGGCAGAAAACATCCGAGTTTGCAAACAGGCTTTGGTAAAGGGCGGCGTTCCGGCGTCGGGCGTCGATAACGGCGCCGACCTTCTCCAACCGCATCAGCAAAACCGCCGCCTGTAGCGTATCCAGCCTGGAAACGGTGCCCCATTCGGTCACCGTGTCGCGGTCAGAAAGGCCGTGGTTGCGAAGCAGCCTGAGCCGGGCCGCTAGCTTGTCGTCGTTGGTGGTGACGAACCCGGCATCGCCGGCGGCGTTCAGGTTCTTCAGCGGATGGGCGGAAAAACACCCTGCAACCCCGAACGAACCGCTGGACCTGCCCCGGTATTGCGATCCGAAGGACTGCGCCGCGTCTTCGATGACGGCAATCCCGTGCTTTTCGGCAATCGCCAAAATCGCATCCATGTCGCAGATGCGCCCCGTCAGGTGGACGGGCATGATGGCCCGGGTATTTTCGGTGATGGCGGCCTCGATTGCGGTGGGGTCGATGTTCTGGTCCGCCCGCACGTCGGCGAAAACAGGGGTTGCGCCGGTGGCGACAATGGCGGCGGCGGAGGCGACGAAGGAATTGGGCGGCGTGATGACCTCATCGCCGGGACCGATGTCCAACGCCCGCATGGTCAGAATCAGCGCATCGGTGCCGGAATTGAGCGCCACCGCGTGTCCGACGCCGACGGCGTCCGCCAGCGCCGCTTCCAGGTCCGCAATAATACCGCTGCCGACGAATTCGCCTTTCGAAAAGACCGCCTCGACGCAGGCCATAATGTCAGCCTTCTCAATCGCATACTGCGCCGGGAAATCGACGTAGGGCACGCTACGGGCGTTGGCGGCGGTATCAGGCATAGAAGCTCCGGACCGTATCAATGACGATCTCCTGTTGTTCGCGGGTGATGTGCTGGTCAACGGGGAAGCTGATGACGGTTTTGGCGTGGCGGTCGGTGACCGGGAAGTCGCCGGGACTGTACCCCAAGGGCTTCAGGCCTTCCTGCTGATAAAGCGGGATCGGGTAATGGACCTTGGCCTCGACGCCGTTTTCAAGACTGTGGCCGTAAAGGGCGTCCCGGTTTTCGGCGAACACCATATAAAGGTGATAGACGTTCTTAACGTTGCGCCGCCGGCGGGGAACGGTGATCCCGGAAATGCCGCCGAAGGCTTCGTCATAATAGGCGGCGTTTTCGATTCGCCGGTTGGTGATGTCGTGGGTCCGGCCGATGAGCCAGTTGCCGACCACCGCCTGCACCGAATCGAGGCGCGAATTGCAGCCCAAGAAGGCAATCTCGTCCCGGTTTTTGAGGCCATGGTTGCGGATCAGGCACAGCTTCTCGTTGATGGCGTCATCGTCGGTGACGATAACGCCCGCATCCCCCCATACGTTCAGGTTCTTCAACGGGTGAAGTGAAAACCCGGCGGCCACCCCCCAGGTGCCGGACCGCTTTCCGTCCGTTTCCGACAGAATCCCCTGACACGCGTCCTCGACGACGGAAAGACCGTGTTTTTCCGCAATCGCCATCAGGGCCGTCATGTCGGTGACGTCGCCGGTCAAATGCACCGGCATGATCGCCTTGGTGTGCTCGGTGATGGCGGCTTCGACCTGGCCGACGTCCATGCAGAAGCTGTCGTCGCAATCGACCAGGATCGGCCGCGCGCCGGTCTCGTTAATGGCGCCGACGGTGGAGATAAAGGTGTTGGCCGCGGTAATGACCTCGTCCCCAAAGCCGATGCCGAGCGCCTTCAGCGGCAGCTTCAGGGCATCGGTGCCCGATCCGACGCCGATGGCGTGTTTGGTGCCGATCAGGTCGGCGAACCTTTCCTCGAATTCGGCGACCGGCTTACCCAGAGTGAAATCGCCGGTGGGCACCAGCCGTTTTAGCGCGTCGAAAACATCATCCACATCGGCGAACTGTTCCGGCAGGTAGGAATACCGCACTTTGAAAGGCATCGTCAGGCTTGGCTCTTTTTCCGGATGGCGTCGGCAATTTCAGGCGGCTGCAATCCGTAGTGTTGCATCAGGGAATCCTGCGACCCGTAATCTTCCGGGAATACATCGGGAAGGGCGATCCGGTGGATGGCTGGTAGGTCTGCGCCCAGATTTTCCACCAGCGCGTCGGTGACGGCGCTGCCCAGCCCGCCGATGCGCGAATGTTCTTCCACCGTGACCACCAGTTTGACCTTCGCCGCCAAATCCAACAGCGTCTTGTCATCCAGCGGCTTCACCGTGTGCATATTCAAAACCCCGCAGGTGATGCCTTCTTGGCCGAGCGTTTCGGCGGCCTCCAGCGCCCGGGACGCCATGACGCCGGTGGTGACGATCAACACCTCGCCTGTCTTTCGCAGCAGGTTGGCCTTGCCGATTTCAAAACCGTCCTCTTCGCGGGAAACGACTTTGTCCCCGCCTTTGCCGAGACGGATATATATAGGTCCCGGCCAGTCCGGGGTCCTGGCCATGAAGCGTTTCATGTCGTCGGCGTCCACAGGCGCGACGACGGCCATGTTGGGCAGCGCCCGCATGATTGCGATATCATCGGTGGCCATGTGGGTCGGCCCCAGGGGCGCATAGACCATGCCGCCGCCGTTGCCGATCAGCCGCACGTGAAGGTTATGCAGGCAGACATCGACGGCCACCTGTTCGTAACAGCGGCGCGTGATGAAGGTGGCGATGGTGTTGACGTAGGGGATATAGCCTTCCATGGCTAGCCCCGCTGCCATGCCGATCAGGTTCTGCTCGCACACCCCTTCCATGAAAAAACGGTCCGGCATGTCGGCCTTCATGTCGTCCAGAAGCCCGGCGCCCAGGTCCGAACCGACAAAGATGACGCGCGAGTCCTGCTTCGCCAGTTCATACACCATATCGACACAGGTGCGCCGCATCAGGCGTCCCCCAGGGCGTCGGTGATGGCGGCCAGCTCTTCGTCCCTGAGTTTGCTTTTGTGGTGCCAGGTGGCGTTGTTTTCGGCGATCGGGATACCCTTGCCCTTAACCGTCCGGCAGATAACGGTACGCGGCCTGTCAGCGGCAGACGCGGTCAAAACGTCCCGCAAGGCGGCGACGTCGTGGCCGTCGATCTCGATGGCGTCGAAGCCGAAGGCTTCCCACTTGTCGGTCAGGGGGGAAAGCTCCAGCACCTCCGACGTCGGCCCGTAGGATTGAAAGCCGTTGCAATCGACGATGGCGGTCAGGTTGGAAAGATTATGTTTCGCCGCCGTCAACGCCCCTTCCCAGACGGCGCCTTCGTTGATTTCCCCGTCGCCCATGACGACAAAAACGCGGGATTGGCGCCCCTGCATCCGGCACGCAAGCGCCATGCCGATGCCGATGGAAAGCCCGTGGCCGAGCGCCCCGGTGGAGGCCTCGACGCCGGGGATTTTCCCGTGTTCCGGATGGCCGCCGAGGATGCTGCCCGTGGCGCAGAAATCGTCCAGCTCGTCGACGGCGAAGAAGCCCTTGTCCGCCAGCACCGCATAAAGCGCCAGGCATCCGTGGCCCTTGCTGAGGATGCAGCGGTCCCGGTCTTCCCAACCGGGTTCATCTGGGCGCACGTCGAGAACGTCGTCATAAAGGACGCGCAGGATCTCGATCAGCGACATGGCCGAACCGACGTGCCCGCGCCCGCCGTTGACCAGCGCCCGGACGACCAGCCGGCGCAGGTGCAGGGACCGTTCGTCGAAGGCGGATGCGTCGGGGTTAGGCATGCTCGATCTTTTGCAGAAGGTCTTCCGCGGCTTGCAGTTGCCGGGCTTGCGCCCCGGCGGCGTCGGTGGTGTTTCCGGCGGCGACGCGGCGGCGCCAGCGTTCCGGCAGAAACTCGTTCAACAGGATCAGGCACCAGATCATTCCGAACAGGGGATAGAGGGCATCGAAGCGGGCAGCGAAGCCATCGTCGCGGGCTTCGAAAATCTTTCCGGCGTCTTTCCGGAACTTCTCCCCCAGCGCCGGCGCCAGGTTCGATCCGGGGTGCCAGAGGACGTCGGATATCATCTTCACCGGGTCGTCCCAGCCGAAATATTCGAAATCCAGAAAAACGATCCCGCCGGTGTTCCGTTTGAGCGCATTGTGGAATCCGAAATCAGACGGGCTGAGGGTTCGGTGCCCGGGGGCAAGATCGGCCTCGAAGCCTTTAGCGCGGCCGGCCAAGGCCTCCAGGCGGGGGCGGAAATTGTCCTTCAGGAACCGGTTGAGGGCGTCGTTGTCCCGTCCGGCTTCGCCGAGGCGCCGCAAGCGCTGGTTCAGTTGTTGGGTAACGGCAACGCCCGAAAAACAGTGGGCCGAGGCGGGCGCCAGGTCTTCGGTCCCGGGCGCGCCGCTTAATTCCGCCAGGCGCGCGGCAAGCGCGGTCATGGCATCGATATCGCCTTCGTCCGGTCCGCCCACCGGGGCGCCGGCGATCCATTCATAAACCCCGCAGCAAAGGTCTTTATCTGCGGCAATGGGTTTGGGTACGCAGTCGATCCCGTTTGCCGCCATGAATTCCAGGGCGGCGAATTCCTGTCCCAGGCGGTCGCGCTTGTCTTCTTCCTGCGGGGGATAGAACTTCAACGCATAAGCGCCGCCTTCGGTGGTGACGCGGTAGACCCGGTTGTTGCCGCCGCCCGCCGCCGGTTCCGCCGCCAGAATTTCCTGGTTCAGCAGGCGTCCGGCGATGGCTTTCAGGTCATCCATCGGTGTTGCCGCTTCAGGCGTCAAAAACGGCCTCGGCGATGGCGGGCCAAGTGGTGCCGGGGCCTAACAAAAACCGCTGGACGTTTGCGGGAAATTCCGGGTCCAAAAATATTTCCTCAAGGTCATCGATGAAATGGGTGCAACGAAGCGCCTTGATGCGGGCGATCTTTTCCGACCGCGTCGGCTCGAAAAAAACGTTCTCTTTCGGGATGGCGAAACCATCGGAGTCGAAAAAGCCCTTGTCCGTCATCCACGCCAACGCCGCGTCCCAGAGATTGACCCGGTCGGGGTCGTGGTGGCCGAATTGCGTCTTGTGGCTGACGACGAAGATTTCATGGTTCCGGTTGCGTCCTTCGGTCAGGAAAGCATCGACGCCCTCGATCAGGCGGGCTTCGGCCATCAGCGCTCCGTAGACCCGGCCTTGCAGGCGCCGCCATTCCAGCTCGCCGTCATCGAGCGATCGGATATGGTCGCGGATTTCCGTCTTTGTGCCGGTGAAACCGTCCCCGATCAGGCCCCTTGCCCTGGCCTCGGCGGCGAAGACATGGTCGTAGCTGACGATGGTGTTGTCGAAATCGATGCCTATGCGCAAAGGGGCGGACCCTTATTTCAACAATGTGGTGATGTAGCGCATCAGCGGAATTTTCTCGACCGCGCGGCGGTGACCGACGATTGAAACCTTCATCGCGCCCGCCGCGTTGCCGACAAAGCCGACCAGTTCCATCGGCGTGCCGGCGGCGGCCAGGGGCGCCGAGACCGCGAGAAAAGCGTCGCCGGCGCCGACGGTATCGACCACTGTTTGGGTGAAGGCGGGGATGCGGATGGCGCCGGTGCTGTCTTCGAAGGTGACGCAGCCCTGTTGGCCGTGGGTGATGATGAACTTGCCGCAGTCGATCCGTTTCGACAGCCGCTCGGAAACGACGGCTTCGATGTCGCTGAACCGATCGCCGGCGGCCAGTTGCGCTTCGGGCGCGTCGATGCAGACGAAGTCGGCCTTTTGGTACTTGGTGATCAGGTTGTAGCCGAGGTTGGCGCTGTTGGTCTGGGTGTTGACGGCCATGAACTTGGCGTTTTCCGTAAGCGCGGCGATGGACGGCGCCGTCATCATGCCGTGGCCGAAATCATGGACGATGACAAGATCGTAATCCCCCGCCTTGTCGGCGATGGCCCGGGTGATCTGGTCCTCGAGTTCGGCGTCGGGCGGCGTGTCGTCGAAGTAATAGACCTCGAACAACTTGTGCATGTAGCTTTCGTCGATGAACCGGCACTTGCGGGTCGTCGGCACGCCGTCGCGGTAAAGGGCGCTAAGCGTGACGTTGGGCTTCAGGCATTGGCGGACAAAGTCCTCGCGGCTGTCGTCGTTGCCGAGCACGGTGAGGATTTCGACCTCCTGGCAGAAGTCGGCGACATGGTTGGCGGCGGCGAACACCCCGCCGGCGAAAATCTCGCCTTCCAAGGACCGGGTGGCGATCATGTTCTCCTTCGGCGATTTGCCCATCGCCTGGACGTATTGGTA
>NZAZ01000071.1 GCA_002686255.1 Rhodospirillaceae bacterium | reverse complement strand
GCTCGCTGCTCAGGATGAGGCTTCGACACGCTCGCTTGCGCTCGCTGCTCAGGATGAGGAGTTACAATACCTTATGCCTCACCCTGAGGAGGACCGGAGGTCCGTCTCGAAGGGTAATTGCTCCAGATCGTGCGTTTTTCAGCAGCCCGCTAGCCCTTGCCGCCGCCGGAAAGTTCATCGATCTGACGCTGCATACGTTTCAGTTGATCGCGCAGATCGTCCATATGCTCGGAGTCTTCCTTGGCGCCGCCGGTTTTCTTCGCCTTGTCCTTCTTTCCCCCCGGCTTTTCGTTGCCCTCGGCCCCGGGGCCGCCGCCAACGAAAGGCGTGAACATCTTCATCGCCTCTTCTAACATGGCGGCGTTCTTTTTGCCGATCTCCTCGAACTGGCCGAACGGACCAAGGCCGCCCAGGGAATCCTGCATGTAATCGCGCATCTGTTCCTGATTCTTGGCGAAAGCCTTCATCGAATAATCTAGATAGTTGGGAACCACCGATTGCAGGCTGTCGCCGTAGAGGCTGATGAGATGGCGCAAAAAGTCGATCGGCAGCAGGTTCTGCCCCTTGTTTTCTTCCTCGACGATGATGTGGGTCAAAACCTGGCGGGTGATGTCGTCGCCGGATTTGGCGTCGTAAACCACGAAGTCCGCCCCCTCCTTGACCATCGTCGCCAGATTGTCGAGGGTAACGTAGCTGCTGGTCGCCGTGTTGTAGAGGCGCCGGTTGGCGTATTTCTTGATCGTGATCGGCGGCTTTTCGGCTTCGCTTTCTTCTGACATGCCTGAGGTTCAACTCCTAGGGAGGCAAAAACCTAGCGCGTAAAATGCTGCACCGCAATGAAATGTTCCCCGCCCGGCCCGCCGCCGCTATAATGGCCCCCCGGGGCAGAGACAGGCCGGCCCGGGGCGTGAAACGGACCAAGGATCAAGGAACCGATGGCGAAGCCCCCGGATTTGAACGGCCTGGCCAAGCAGTACCTGGATCTTTGGCAGCAGCAATTGGGCGGCATCGCCGAGGACGAACAGGCCGCCGAGATCATGGCCCGAACCGTCGAATTGATGAATGCCGGCGCTTCGACCTTTGCCGCCATGGCCGCGACCGCCCAGGGATATCCAACGAGAGGCGATGATGATGCAAACGCCCGCCAGTCCAAAAACAAACCGCCCGATGGCTCAGTGGCCCCGTCCCCTGCCGCTGCACCTGTCGCTTCAGACCATGACCTGGCTGAGTTCGCTCGCCGCCTTGAGCGGCTTGAAGAACGGGTCGCTGCCATGGAAGCCGGGGCTAAAAAAAGCCGCCGCAAACCTGCAAAAAAGCCTCGCAAAGGCTGATCCCGACCTCCCCGCCCTGGCCGCCGCCGTCGACGCCGAAGCCTGCCGGCGGCTCAAGGCCTTCACCGATGGCGTCCGCCGCTACCGCGACCATCCCAGGGTCTCCCGCCGGGCCCGGCCTGAATTCTGGGCCCAAGGATCGACCCGGGTGCTGGATTACGGCATCCATGACGGGCCCGGGCTGCCGGGCGCTCCGGTCTTGGTGGTGCCGTCGCTGATCAACCGCGGCACCATCCTCGATCTGACCGAGAAACAAAGCCTGATGCGGCACTTGGCGGGCGAGGGATTTTGGCCGTTCCTGGTCGAATGGGGCGCCCCGGGCGAGGGCGAGCGCGATTTCGATCTGTCCGATTATATCGGCCGCCGGCTTGAGAAGGCCCTCGACGAAATTTGCCGCACCGCCGGCCAGGCGCCGGCGGTGGTCGGTTACTGCATGGGCGGGAATCTGGCCTTGGCGCTGACGGTCCGCAAGCCGGTCCAGGTCGGGGCGCTGGCGTTGCTGGCGACGCCCTGGGATTTCCACGCCGGCCCCGCCGGCACCGTCAAAATGCTTAAAGTCATGGCGCCGGGCCTGATGGCGATGATCGGCCAGTTGGGAGAACTGCCGGTGGACGTTCTGCAAGCCATGTTCGCCAGTCTCGACCCCTACCAAACGACCAACAAGTTCCAGCGCTTCGCCGCCCTCAGGACCGGGTCCGGGAAGGCCCGCCAGTTCGTCGCCCTCGAAGACTGGCTCAACGACGGCGTGCCCCTGGTCGGCCCGGTGGCCGAGGAATGCCTGATCGGCTGGTACGTGGAAAACACCCCGGCCAAGGGCGCCTGGAAGGTCGGCGGCGCGCCGGTCCTGCCGGCCGAGGTCAAGGCCCCGGCCCTGATCGTCATCCCCTCGCGGGACCACATCGTGCCTGTCGGCTCGGCCACCGCGCTGGCCGACGCTATCCCTGAGGCCGAACGCATGATATTGGCCGCCGGGCACATCGGCATGATGGCCGGCAGCCGCGCCCCGGCCATGCTCTATAAGCCGCTGACAAAATGGCTGAAGGAGACTTTGACGGAAGTCAAATAACCCCGACGAAAAATTGCCTGCCTTGTATGCCAATCCCGGCCTGCCTATAACCGGGGAAAGCAGCCCACGGGCACGGAGGAAAAACCAATATGTCTGAAGTTGTCATCGCCGCGGCCGCGCGCACGGCCGTGGGGGCGTTTAGCGGCGGATTGAGTTCCATGCCCGCCCACGACCTGGGCGGGATCGCCATTACCGAGGCCTTGAATCGCGCCGGCGTCGACCCGGCCGACGTCTCGGAGGTCATCATGGGCCAGATTCTGGCCGCCGGCGCCGGGCAAAACCCGGCCCGCCAGGCCGCCATCGGGGCCGGCATCCCGGCCGGGAAAACCGCCTACGGCATCAATCAGCTTTGCGGATCGGGACTGCGCTCCGTGGCCCTCGGCTCACAAGCCATCAAGCTCGGCGACAGCTCGATCGTCGTCGCCGGCGGCCAGGAAAACATGAGCCTGTCTCCCCATTGCATGCACCTTCGCGACGGCACCAAGATGGGCGCCGCCGAGTTGGTCGATACCATGGTCAAGGACGGGCTGTGGGATGCGTTCAACGATTACCACATGGGCAACACGGCCGAGAACGTGGCCGGGAAGTGGCAGTTGACCCGCGAGGAACAGGACGCCTTCGCCGCCCATTCCCAGGCCAAGGCCGAAGAGGCCCAGAACGCCGGCAAGTTTACCGACGAGATCGTGCCGGTGACCGTCACCACCCGCAAGGGCGAGACGGTGGTCGATACGGACGAACACCCGAAACACGGCACTACCCTGGAAGGCCTGGCCAAGCTTCGCCCGGCGTTCGCCAAGGACGGCACCGTGACCGCCGGCAACGCGTCGGGCATCAACGACGGCGCCGCGGCGGCGGTGCTGATGACCGCCGAGGAAGCCGAAAAGCGCGGCATCGAGCCCCTGGCCCGCATCGTTTCGTGGGCGACGGCGGGCGTCGATCCGGCGATCATGGGCACCGGCCCGATCCCGGCCAGCCGCCTGGCGCTGGAAAAGGCCGGCTGGAAAGTCGACGACCTGGACCTGATCGAGGCCAACGAAGCCTTCGCCGCCCAGGCCTGCGCCGTCAACAAGGACCTGGGCTGGGACACCGACAAGGTCAACGTCAACGGCGGCGCCATCGCGCTCGGCCATCCCATCGGCGCGTCGGGCGCCCGGATCCTGGTGACGCTGCTTTACGAGATGAAAAAGCGCGACGCCAAGAAGGGCCTGGCGACGCTCTGCATCGGCGGCGGCATGGGCATCGCCATGTGCGTGGAGAGGGACTAGCAGGCTGCTGAAAAAGAGGTTTTGTTGGCGCCGGATGCTTCGAGACGGCGCTTCGCGCCTCCTCAGCATGAGGGTCAGGTGTTTGATTCTCCTCATCCTGAGGAGCGAGCGTAAGGGAGCGTCTCGAAGGATTGTTGCCGCCGGCTCCATTTTTAAGCAACCTGCAAGAGCCAGCACGTAAAGGGAGGAAACAATGGCACGCACAGCATTGGTCACCGGCGGCACGCGCGGCATCGGCCGCGCCATCAGCCTGGCGTTGAAGGAGGCCGGCGCCCGGGTGGCCGCCAATTACGCCGCCAACGACGACGCCGCCAACGCCTTCAAGGACGAAACCGGCATCGAGGTCTACAAGTTCGACATCGGCGATTTCGACGCCTGTAAGGACGGCATCGCCAGGGTCGAGGCCGACATCGGACCGATCGACATCCTCGTCAACAACGCCGGCATCACCCGTGACAAACCGCTGCACAAGATGGACTCCGGGGAATGGGACGCGGTCATCGCCACCAACCTGTCGAGCGCCTTCAACACCAGCCGCAACGTCATCGACGGCATGCGGGAAAGGGGCTTCGGGCGGATCATCAACATCGGCTCCATCAACGGCCAGAAGGGCCAGTTCGGGCAGACCAATTATTCCGCCGCCAAGGCCGGGCTGATCGGCTTCACCAAGGCCTTTGCGCTGGAGACCGCGTCGAAGGGCATTACCGTCAACGCCGTGGCCCCCGGCTATATCGCCACCGAGATGGTGATGGCGATGCCCGAAGACGTGCTCAACGCCAAGGTCCTGCCGTTGATCCCCGTCGGCCGGCTCGGCGAACCCGAGGAGGTCGGCCGCTGCGTGGCGTTCCTGGCGTCGGACGAGGCCGGGTTCATCACCGGCTCGACGCTGAGCGCCAACGGCGGCCATTACATGGCCTGAGGTTCCTTTCAAGAGGCGGCCGAAGAGGTCAAGTGGCGAACCCTGAACGCCGCCGCGCCGTGAGGTGATTCAGCGCCCCCGGAAACTCGATACGCAGGGGACGAGCCACGGGAATGGCATAAACGGCAAAATGTGGCAGTGCAAGGCCTGGCCCCACATGTGCACTTAAAACTGTCCGATCTTGAATCGATCTTGCGTCGCAACCGCCCGAAAATAGTTCTTCAACAGCCTTAGCTACAAGCGGACATTCGCACGCTGACCCGCGTCCGTGGCCCGGGCATTCCCGAATTCCCTTCCCTTGCCTGTTGTTCTTTTTTTGTTCCTGGCGGCCTGCGAAAGATAGGCGTTTATATACTAAACGATACCAGCTATTTTGTGTATAAGTCTGTGGAACTTGGGCATATCTAGTATTATGACTACACTCCGCAAGCCGGTTGTGCTAGGCCTTGAATTGTGATGATGGGCTCCGACGGCAACCGCCCGGCTTAATAGACGAGAAGGAAACAACAAGAATGACGACGCTTAAATGGATTAAATGCGGTAATGGTGGTCATTGGTGCGACCTTGAATCGCTCAAGCTCGAAAAAATCACCACGAACGGCGTTTATGTTATCTGGCACGAAGGAGACCCCAGCAGCGTGGTCCGCATTGGGCACGGCGACGTTGCAGAGCGGTTATCCCAACACCGCAATGATCCGGCGATTGTAGTCTATGCGAAACTGGGAACTCTTCGCGTCACGTGGGCAGCCGTGTCGGCGGCTCGACAGGATGGCGTGGAGCGTTATCTTGCGAATGAGTATCCGCCACTAATCGGAGATGCGTTTCCTGATGCGGAACCGATTGCTGTAAACTCTCCGTGGTAACGGAGTCCATTCCGGCCAGGATGCCGTCTATGGCCTCTCGAAGTTTCATGTATTGAAACCAGGCCCAAGGCGGCTCTTGACCGGAAGCAATCTTGGCGTTCGCCCATTCGCGGACTTGCTTAAGTTGTTCACGCATTTAGTTAATTTCCGGGAAATCCGTTAAGGAGTTGTTACCAGGCGGAATTATTTTTTCCGGTCATCCTTGGATTCCTTTTTCTTCTCCGGCTTCACGATCTGGCGAAGCACGTCCTCAAGCGGGCGCGCCTCGCCAAGTTCGGCGGCGGCCTCTTCAAAGGCTGGCCTTTGGTTTTTATTTTGACCAGTCATTAGAAAGTAAAAGAAAGCAAATCCCGGTTCACGTTCTTGACCGGCACGTCGCGGATTGTCTTCGAGTCGACCTTGTGCTTGTCGCCGGTTCCGCGCTTCTTTCGCCAGCCGACGCCAGAATGAAATACCCAGCCGATGCCGCCGATAAAGGTTTCGTCGGCCTCGACCGTCATGCCGTCGCCGCCCATCGGGTCTTTGTAGATCGGCGCGTCCTTCATCGCCTCGCGCAACCGATGGGTCATGAACCACGCCGTCTTGTACGTCACGCCAAGGATGCGATGTAGCTGGTGGCTGGACATGCCTTTTTTGCCGGCGCAAAGCAGATAGCTTGCTTGCAGCCACAAATTCAAGGGCACCTTGGAGCCTTCGAACACCGTTCCAACCGTCACGCTGAATTGCTTTCGGCAATCGCCGCACTTGCGAAGCCCGGGCCAGGCGCTCTTGGTTTTTATGACGTAAATCTTTTCCATGCCCCCACAATGAGGGCAAACCGGCCCGTCGGGCCAACGGACGTTCTCTAAATATTCACGCGCCGCACCGGCATCATGAAAGTGCAGGGAACTTAAGTTACTCACGGCATTCAACCTTTCCGCCATGAGCATATATTACGGGATTGGTAGTGTTAAGAGCCTATCCAAATAACTGGACACGGTCACGACGCCGGGCATTTTGTCCGCTGGTTAGGAGTTCGGCGCGCCGCGATGCGGGGACATCGGAAGCGGCGAACGACGACATC
>NZAZ01000070.1 GCA_002686255.1 Rhodospirillaceae bacterium | reverse complement strand
TCCCCTTAGGGTCATTACGATGAACCAGAAATCCTCTCTTATGCAATACCGCTAATTTGTTCCATAGGCGCTGACGTTAGACAATCAGACAATCACTGCGAGCCTGGGGGATTCGCTCCCTACTGCTCTGGAGTCTTGCTTCGATTTTCAACTAGCCCGCTCCTCTTTGCTCTTCTATCTCATGGAGGATGTTCCCGCTATCCGAACACAAATCCCAGAAGGCGTCACAGGGGTACGCTTTACATCAGACCTTTCTATGGCAACGGCCGTCGACTTGAAGGTATTAATCGACCAAAGCCCCTCAACACAGGATCTGTTGCCGGGTGCTTGAGCCCCCGAAACCAAGTAGCGCCCACGTGAGCGCTGTCATGCGCGGGAATAAGGGGAAGAATACTCAGCCCGAGTTGCAGTCCAGCATCTGCTCCATAAAATGGGATAGGGGACGCCATCAAGCCCAAATAAATTCCACCTTTGTTCTCTTTTTCCTTGACAATGCCGCCCAATTTATGATCTTATTCCCCTTTAGCAGGTATAAAGGTTTAAGATCATGCGCTCGCCGACCCCCAAAGACACCCCGTTGACCGCCAGGCAGGAGCGGTTCTGCCAGGCCTTCGTCGTTTACGCCACCGCCGCCACCGCCGCCCGCGAAGCCGGCTTTGCCGGCACTAATGCCCGCCAGTACGGCTCGCGGCTGCTCAAATCGGAACCCATCCGCGCCCGCATCGGTGAAATCCAGTCGGCCCTCGCCGCCGACCACGGCCGCGACCTGGACGTGCTGTTGGGCAAGCTCGAAATCGTCTACCGGCGCGCCATCGAGGACTATCATTTCTACGCCGCCGCGCGCGCCGTCGAATTGCAGGCCAAGCTCGGGACAATGGCGAGACTCCTCCCGGTCACCATCCGCAAGGCCGAGCCGGCCTCCCCACTCTCTCCCCCGGCAGCGGCGGAAGAAAAACCGTCTGCCGGGCTTAAGGTGGCCGGGATGTGACATAAGCCTGCATAAGCCGACAAAACCCTACAATCCAATGGCGATTTTCCATAATACCGGGCCGGGTTTGGCCTTTTTTAGGTATTTAGTCGAAACCGGTGGAGCCGCGCCATTTCGGCGCCGCCGCCGGGCCCGGGCTTGTTTATCTCCATCCGGGGCGGCAACGGGCGGCGCCGAATACCCAAGGCCCTGCAGCGGGCGTTGGAGATCGACCCCCATCTTTCCGGCGCCCGCCGCAAGGTCGGCGGGCCCCGGGAAAGGCCCAACGGAAAGAAGAAAGAAGATCCGGCCCGCGGCCAGCGGGGCCTTGGTTTTATCTCTTGGCCGGGATGTCCGCCAACGGATGGGCGTCCCGGACCAGCGCCTTCAGGCGCTCATCCAGGACATGGGTATAGATTTGCGTCGTCGCGATGTCGGCGTGGCCGAGCATCCGCTGCAGGGATCTGAGGTCGGCGCCGTGGGCCAGAAGGTGGCTGGCGAAGGAGTGACGAAGCACGTGCGGCGACACCCGGTCGGGCGGAACGCCGGCCTTGCGGGCGACGTCCTTCAACAATTGCGCCAGACGCGCCCGGGTCAAATGGCCGTCCGAGGACCGGGACGGAAACAGCCAGTTCCGGGCCGCCGCGGCGCCTTTTTTGGGGATCAATTTCCCGCGCACGCCCAGGTATTCCCCGATCGCGTCCCTGGCCGGTTCGCTCAACGGCACCATGCGTTCCTTGCCGCCCTTGCCGCGGACAATCAGCATCTGCCCGTCGCGGCTAAGCGCCGACAGCGGCAAACCGACGAGCTCCGAAACCCGAAGCCCGGTGGCGTAAAGGGTTTCTAGCAACGCCACCAGCCTCAAACCCTGGGCGCCGGTCCACTCCCTGGCCGCCGCCAACAGGCCGTCGACTTCCGCCTCGCTCAGGTATTTCGGGATACGCTTGCCTTGACGGGGGCTGTCGAGGGCCGCCGTAGGATCGTCGTCACGAACCCTTTCGCCGTAAAGAAAGCGGAAAAACTGCCGCAGCACCGACAGCCGCCGGGCGCTGGTGCCCGGCGCCATGCCGGCTTCGGACAGGGATTTCAGATACTGGCGGATCATCGCCTGGGTGGCGTTTTCCGGGGCCCGGCGGCGGGCCACCGTAAAGGCGGAAAAATGCCGCAGGTCGCGGCGGTAGGAATCAATGGTGTTTTGGGCCGCGCCTTCGGCCGCCAGCTTGTCGACATAGGTTTCGACATGGACCGACAACGGCGGGTGGGAAGCCGGCCGGGAACCCGATTGCCGGGCGCCGCCCCCGGCGCTCATAAGGCGCTCATAAACCGGCCGCCAGGGCCGCTTCGACCGCCATCGCCCGGGCCTCCTTTTCGAAACCGGTGTGGCGAAGGCTGATCAACACCTGGCGCAGAAGCAGCGGATCGGCCCCGGCGGGACCGGCCTCGCCGAGCGCCAAAAGCGACAACAGCACCGTTTCGGCGACCCGGCGGCGGACCCGGGGCCGGGCGTCACCGGAATCTCCCGTTTCCGGGTCCTGGACCTCAAAGGCGCCGGCGGCGGCATTGAAGGCGGTTTCATCGGATTTAGCGGTTTTTCTTTCCGGTTCGGGCCGCCCGGCGGTTTCCGTCGCCTCCAGAAGCCGGAACCAAAGCGCCGGATTGGGCATGGTGACCATGCGGCGGTTGGCGCCGGTGACGAGTTTCCTCCACGAGTCCGCCGGCACCGGTTGGCCCAGGGCGTCGAATATGGAATACAACAGCGCCGCGTCGTCGCCGGGATTCGGCCGCCCCTTGACGGTTTCCCACCAGGCCGACAGCTTGGCCGTGTTCCATTCGGCGGCCTCGGACGACCCCATCAGGCGGACGATCGGCATCAACTGATCGATCGCCTTGGCCGTATCCTTGTTGAACAGCCCGCCGGCCCGCATCAGGGCGAACCACGCCTCGGCGGCGAGGGTATCGCCGCGCAGCAACAACGCCCGAACGGCCTCGGGCGCGAACCACACCAATTCGGCCGACGGCGGGATGCGCTTCAACACCGGCATGAACACCCGGACCACCGATTCGTAACGCCCTTCCTCGCGGCCCAGGGCCAGGGCCCGGGCCACCACCTCGGCCTGGGCCGTGGGCACCGTTTGGATAAGGGACGTGTGGTAAAGAAGGGCCCGGGTCATGGGGCCGCCTTCGGTTTCGGCGCGCGATAGCGGGTTGGCGAGGTCCTGTTCGGAAAACGATACGCCGGAATAGATCTGACGCAAGGAATCGACCGGCAGGGCGCCCGCCGATTCGGCCCTCTCGGCGGCTTCGAGCCGAAGCCCGACGGGGGCGTTGGGGCTGATGGCAATAGTCCTGAGGACGCCGGGGCGGTTGGATAAAATAACGTTATCCGGCAATTTCGCCTTGGCCACCCGGGCCATGGCCAGATGCAGCGGCGTCGGGTCGGAAAGGCTGTCGAGGATCGCCGGCGTGCCGGTGCCGAGAGATTCGATCAAGGCAAAGAACACCTCGTCCTTTTCGCCGGACTCGCGCATCACCGAAACTCCCAGCGACGCCTTGCCGTGCTCCCCCGCCAGGGCCTGGCAGAACAGGAAGGCCTTTTGCCAATATGGCACTTTGTGGTCGCGGATTTGCCCGCCGGCGAGCGCGCAGGCCCGGGCGTTGTCGTTGGAAAGGAAGCGGGCTTCGGTTTCGACGCGCACCAATTCCTGGTCCCTGGACCGGCCCGGCGTCGCATTGAGAAGGGTGTTGAGAGATACCAGGTCCCCCATGGCGGCCAAAAGCTTGGCCCGGATGGCCAATAGGCTGACGCCCTGGGCTTTGCCCTCCGGCACCCGGGCGGTGCTCAACAGCAGCCGGCGCATGAGGTCCCGCATGGCCGCCGAGGACGCGCTCACCGGCAGTTGCGGCAGCAGCTTTTCGACCATGTCCCGCTCCGTCCCCAGCCACATGTCGGCCCCGAAACCGCCCCGCGACGCGGTCAAGGTGCCCGTGGCATCGGAATCGATGGATTGCAGGCTGTCGATTTTCACGCCCGAGGGCCGTTGCGTGGCCGCCACCGGTTCGCCCGGCGGTATCGCCGGCGGAGTTGGGGCCTGGGTGGGCGGCGAAGACGCCCCGGGCGGCGGCGCCAGCTTTTGCGGCGGCGTCAGAAGAATAGGCTGATCCTGCTGGGCCCGGACCTCAAACCCGAGGGTCCATGCCGGCAATCCGGCCACCGCCGCAACGGCCAGTATCCTCAAGCAAGAAAGGGCCAATTTGGAAACCCTTGGGCGGAATCGTCTAGCAGGCTGCTGAAAAACGCACGATCTGGAGCAATTACCCTTCGAGACGGACCTCCGGTTCTCCTCAGGGTGAGGCATAAGGAAATGCAACTCCTCATCCCGGGCAGCGAGCGCAAGCGAGCGTGTCGAAGGATTGTTGGAGAAAATCCACTTTTTCAGCAACCTGCTAGCGGGGGAAGCGGTCATCCGGAAGGATTCTTTCGACTTTTTTAACCGGGGGCGGAATGTCCCAGGTGGCAAGGAACGTGGCGCCGCCGGCAAGGGTCAGGATGACCAGAACAAAAACCGCCCTGGAAACCCTTCTCATTCTCGTCGCTCCGGCTCTACCCATCAAAAACGGCACCAAAGGTGATCTAACGACAGCCGATTTTGTTTATGCTAAGTTCCAACTATGGCAATTTTTCGGCAGTTCGTGGGCCCGCAGTCTATCGGCTCGGGCAAGCGCTTTCAACGACCCTGCGTCTGGTCCGCGGGGGCGGCGGCGGTCGTTGGCGGCCTCATACCCGGCCTTAGACCCGGTCATTCCCCTTATCTCGCATGACGGCTGAACCATCACCAACATCCGGTAAATCCATCGTTCTGGTCGGTCTCATGGGGGCCGGAAAAACCAGTGTCGGGCGGAAACTGGCGCAAAAACTGGACATGGCCTTCGTCGATGCCGACGAAGAAATCGTCAAGGCCGCCGGCTGCTCCATCGATGACATCTTCGAACTTTACGGCGAAAAGGCCTTTCGCGACGTGGAGGAAAAGGTGATTTCCCGGCTCTTGAAGGAAGGGCCGAAAGTCATGGCCACCGGCGGCGGCGCCTTCATGAACCCGAAGACCAGGGCCCTGATCGCGGCGGCCAGCGTGTCCGTTTGGCTGCGCGCCGATCTCGACGTCCTGGTGCGCAGAACCCGGCGCCGCGGCGGCCGGCCGCTGTTGAAAAACAAGGACCCCAGGGCGACCTTGAAAAAGCTGATCGACGAACGTCACCCGGTCTATGCCAAAGCCGACATTATCGTCGATTCCAGGGATGAGGGCTCTGACAGCACGGTACGGTTTATCGCCGACGCCCTCGACGGGCGGGGCGAAGGCGCCGCCAAGGAAGCCCGCCGATGAGCGACGGACCGGCAACCCTGAGAGTGGACCTGGGCGAACGCAGCTACGACATCCTCGTCGGCGACGGCCTGCTGGCCGGTGCCGGAAAGTTGATCGCTCCGGTCCTGGCTGAGCCCCGGACCGTCGTCATCACCGATGAAAACGTCGAAAAGCACTGCCTGGGAACCCTGGAGAAGTCTCTCGATGAGGCCGGGATCGGCCACCAAAGTATCGTTCTCGAAGCCGGGGAACAGAACAAGGATTACGCCCACGTCGAGGCGCTGACGGGGCTGTTGCTGGATCACCGGGTCGAGCGCACGACGACGCTGATCGCCCTTGGCGGCGGCGTTGTCGGCGACATTGCCGGCTTCGCCGCCGCGGTCACGCTGCGCGGCATGGATTTCATCCAGATCCCGACGACGCTTTTGGCCCAGGTCGACAGCTCCGTCGGCGGCAAGACCGGGATCAACGCCCCACAGGGCAAGAACCTGATCGGCGCCTTCCACCAGCCGCGCCTGGTTTTGGCCGACATCGGCGCCTTGGCGAGCCTGCCGCCGCGCGAAATGCGGGCCGGATACGCCGAGGTGGTCAAATACGGACTCATCGCCGACGCCGACTTTTTCGCCTGGCTGGAAGCCAACGGCCAGGCCGTCCTCGAAGGCGACCCGGAAGCCTGCCTTTATGCCGTGTTGACCAGTTGCCGGGCCAAGGCGTCGATCGTCGAGGCCGACGAAACGGAGAAAGGCTCCCGGGCGCTGCTTAACCTGGGCCATACCTTCGGCCATGCGCTCGAGGCCCAGACCGGTTATTCGGACGCCCTTCATCACGGCGAGGCGGTGGCCATCGGCCTCGGCCTCGCCTTCGATCTGTCGGTGCGGATGGGGCTTTGCCCCGGCCAAGACCGGGACCGGCTCAGAAGCCATCTCGCCGCCGTCGGCCTTCCGGTCGGGCTCGGCGGGCTGGCCGACGGCGGCTGGTCGGCGGCGGGGTTGATCGACCTGATGGGCCAGGACAAGAAGGTCCGCTCCGGCGCCATGACGTTCGTGCTGTTGCGCGGCATCGGCCAGGCCTTCATCACCCAGGACGTCGATCTAGGGTTGTTGTCCGAAGTCCTGGAACAAGCCCTGGATATCAAAGGCGCGTGAGTTTCCATAGCCCCCAAGCCTCGGGGGCATGGCGCCGGAAAACCGGCGACGCAAGGACAAGGATTTATTTTTCACCCTCTGGACACCGTTCGAGAAAACCATGTTAACCACCGTCATCACCATCGCCATCCTGCTAATCCTGTCGGCCTTCTTTTCCGGCTCAGAAACCGCGCTGACGGCCGCCTCCAGGCCGTTGATGCATCAACTGGAGCAAAACGGCGACAGCCGCGCCAAAATCGTCAACCGTCTTTACGAACACAAGGAAAGGCTGATCGGCGCCATTCTGCTCGGCAACAACCTGGTCAACATCATGGCCTCGGCCCTGGCGACGAGCATGCTGATCGCGCTGTTCGGCAATGCCGGGGTCGCCTATGCGACCATCGCCATGACGCTGCTGGTCCTGATCTTCGCCGAAATTCTGCCCAAGACCTACGCCTTCAGGAACGCCAACCAGGCCGCCCGGGACGTTGCCCCGGCGGTCAACATCCTGGTCTCCGTGCTGACACCGGTCACGATGGCCCTCAATTTTCTCGTCGGCGCCATCCTCAAGGTGTTCCGTATCGAATATCACGCCGAGGACGTCTTCGGTTCCACCGCCGAGGAGCTTCGCGGGACCATCGAGCTTCACGCCGCCGAGGACGAGGAAGAAGACGTAAAGCAGGAACGGGCGATGCTCCGCAGCGTCCTCGACCTGGGCGAGGTGCAGGTCGGCGAAATCATGGTCCACCGCAAGAACGTCACCGCCATCAACGCCGATCTGCCGCCGGAGAAGGTGGTGAACGAGGTTCTGGAAAGCCCCTACACCCGGTTTCCGTTGTGGCGCGACGACCCGGACAACATCGTCGGCGTGCTTCACGCCAAGGCGCTGCTGCGCGAGTTGCGGACCCGCGGTGAGGATTTGAGCGGCCTCGACGTGACGGCGTTGGCGGCCGATCCGTGGTTCGTACCCGAACAGACCCTGCTCGACGATCAACTGAACGCCTTTCGCCAGCGCCGCGAGCACTTCTCGCTGGTGGTCGATGAATACGGCGGCCTGATGGGGGTGGTGACGCTGGAGGATATCATCGAGGAAATCGTCGGCGAAATCGATGACGAGCACGACATTTCCGTATCAGGGGTCATCCCCCGTGCGGATGGCAGCTACCTTATCGACGGCGGCGTCACCATCCGCGATCTCAACCGCGAACTCGAATGGAAACTGCCCGACGAAGAGGCGGCGACGGTGGCCGGATTGGTGCTCCATGAATCGCGCCGCATCCCCGAGGTCGGCCAACGGTTCATGTTCCACGGGTTCCGCTTTGAAATCGTCCGCCGGCGCCGCCATCAGATCACCAGCATCCGGGTCACACCGCCCCGCGAAAGTGGCTGATTCGGAATAACCCGCCGTTAACAGTGGAATAGCTTAGCCCTTGGAATCCCACCGGTTTATTGAACCCCCTTGCGTGGCCCCCCCCGCTTGCCCTAAAATTGGAGGCGAGGTTTCTTATAGCGTGTCAGGGTTGATCGTGATCACAAGATCAACCCCGCGTTCAGACGCCATTCGGGCTCATGCCCGCTAAGCGGCGGGTTGCGGCATGCGCCGCAACCAGGGCGCACCAAATTCGAATGATTCCATTCAAACCTGACGCGCTCTAGGGTAGGAAATGTCAAGAGGAATTGGGCAATGCAACGGAAAATAATACCCGACATTGTCAAAAAACAATCCATTAGCGCGCTGAAGCCGGATAACACCGTTTACGAAGCCGCCACCATGATGGCCAAGGTCAATGTCGGCGCCATCGTCATCGAGAACGGCAAGGGCCTTTTGACCGGCATCGTCACCGAACGCGATCTGACCCGGCGCGTCGTCGCCAAGGGCCTGGATCCGAAAAAAACGCCGATCGCCGACATCATGTCCGCCAATCCCGATTCGCTGGCGCCCGACGATTCCGCCGGCGATGCCCTGGAATTGATGCTGTCCCGCCATTTCCGCCATCTGCCGGTGGTCGAGGACGGCAAATGCGTCGGCATGGTGTCGATCCGCGACCTGTATATGGCGGTGAAATCATCGCTTGAGGAAAACATCCAAGAAACCGAGGCTTTCGTTTTCGGCGACCGCTACGGCGCCTGAAAAATACCGCCACCACCCGCGCGTCCCCTCCCGCCTGCTTGCGCGAAGCCGAAGCTTCGCTTCGGCGAAGGCAGGCCGAGGAAACGCGACAGGCGATCCTACGCATCACGGAATTATGAAAGTGCTCTAGCGGCGGGCGGCAAGCTCGGGCAGGATAATCGACGCCGTGCCCCTTTGCAGGGCCCCGTATTCCGCGGCAACGGTCCGGAAATAGGTAACGATAAAGGTGCGCACCGCCGAGGTCCGGCTGGCGCCATGGCGGCGGTCTTCGATCAACGAACAAAGCTCATGCAGGGTCAGCCCTTCGCATTTGCAAATGTCGTTCAGGCCCTCCCAATTGGCCCGTTCAAGGCGAAGACTCGTTCTGCGGCCGTTGATGGTGACGTTTTTACTTATCAATTTGGTTCTCATGCCTATTTGATTAACTTGTCTTAAAGAGGCCCTTTTCGAACATTCCCGTACCGATTCAGAACCATCCCCTTGGCAACAACAGCGGTCAACCTCCCGTCAGCGGGCAAAAGCCTACGCCCGAGGTGTTGTTAAAAAATACTTCTGATTATCGTAAAAACTCCCAACGCCTCATGATTGGGATGTCCGGTTCGATGCCGCTTTCAAGTTATCGACAGCCCTGTTAATTGGTAACTTTCGACCATAATACATCATAATATCAAGTATGCGGAAAGGCATAACCCACTATTCATAAATCTTCACAAACGAAAACCCACGCCCGCGCCTACGTTCTTTTGGCCTTCGTCATCCTTTTTTGGGGCGTCAATTGGCCAATCATGAAAATGGGGCTGCAGTTCGTCACCCCATTGTGGTTCGCGGCCACAAGGATGTTCTTAGGATCCCTGTGCCTGTTCGCTTTCCTGGCCCTGAAAGGCCGCGTCCGCCTCCCCGGCCGGAGCGAAATCCCGATCCTGGTTTTCGTCGCCGTGTTCCAGATCGGCCTGCCGACGGGGTTGATCCATGCCGGCTTGTCTTTCATGGATGCGGGACGCTCGGCGATCCTGGTTTTCACCATTCCGCTGTGGGTGGCGCCAATGGCCGTCTTTGCCCTCGGCGAACGGCTGACCCGGATGAATGTGGTCGGGATAACGGTGGGTCTGGCGGGGATCGCCGTCCTGTTCAATCCACTGAGCTTCGATTTCTCCAACTCCTCGGCGCTCACCGGCAACGGGTTCATGATCCTGGCGTCGATGAGTTTCGCCGTCGCCATCATCCTGATCCGCCGTCATTCCTGGACCGGGCCGATTATCCGGTTGTTGCCCTGGCAAATGCTTTTGGGAACGGCGATTCTGGTGATTGCGGCGGCCGCCATCGAAGGCCGCCCCAACTTCGAGTGGTCGCCTCCCCTGGTCGCCATCTTGGCCTATAACGGGCCCATCGCGTCGGGGTTTTGTTTTTGGGCCTATATCACGGTTTCCCGGAACCTGCCGGCCATGAGCACGGCCTTAGGCTCGCTGGGGGTGCCGGTATTGGGTGTCTTGTCTTCGGCCCTGATTCTGGGCGAGGGAATTTCGCTGATCATCGTTTCCGGCCTGATCTTGATTTCCATGGGCGTGCTGGCCATCACCGTCGGCAACTTGAGGCAACCGAAAATCCTATAAGCCATTGAATTTAAACAGGTCAAGGCTAAAATTTTCCGCCCCCCGCTTGTCACCGCATGACCGATCGCCCATAGTTCAGGAGTTATGGTGAACATGTTGAATCCCATAGAGCTTGAGCGTTTCGGAGCCGAAAAACCCGAAATCCGCTGTTGCGACTGGCCCGGCTGCAACGGCGACGGCGAACACCGGGCGCCGAAATCCAGGAACGAACTCAAAAGCTATCACTGGTTCTGCCTCGACCACGTGCGCCGGTACAACGCCGGCTGGAATTATTACGACGGCATGACCGACGCCGAGGTCGAGGCCGATGTCCGCCGCGATACGGTGTGGCACCGTCCGAGCTGGCCCCTGGGAGGAAAAAACGGCAATGGGGGCCGAAAAGGCGATTTTCCGTTCACCGCCGACGACCTGATGGACCAATGGGGCGGGTTCGGCCCCGAATGGGACCCGGACGGCGGCTTCGGACAACGCCCCGGCCGCAACGCCAAGCCGGGGACCCGTCAGGCCTGGGCGGTGGCCGTGTTCGGGCTTTCAGGCCCGGTGGCCACCGAGGCGGTAAAGGCGCGCTACAAGGAACTGGTCAAGCAGCACCACCCCGACACCAACGGCGGCGACAAGGGGGCGGAGGAAAAAATCAAGGAAATCAACGAGTCGTACCAGATCATCATGGATATGCTAGCGCCCTGACGAACCGGGGGTACCAAGACATTGGCCTTGTTTTTTCGGGGTGCCGAGACCACATTACGTTCCCCACGTCAGACATCTGGAACATCTTCTTATGACGACCTCGGAAACCATCGACACGGCCACCCAGCCGCTGTCCCTGCAAATGCCGGACTTGACGATTTCGGTGCGCCAGTTGTTCGGCATAGACAGCGACATGGAGGTCCCGGCCTTCAGCGAGCCCGAGGACCACGTGCCGGACGTCGACGACGCCTACCGCTTCGACCACGACACGACGCTGGCCATCCTGGCCGGTTTCGCCCACAACCGCCGCGTCATGATCCAGGGCTACCACGGGACGGGCAAATCCACCCATATCGAGCAGGTGGCGGCGCGGCTCAACTGGCCCTGCATCCGCATCAACCTGGATAGCCATATCAGCCGCATCGACCTTATCGGCAAGGACGCCATCGTGCTGCGCGACGGCCAGCAGGTGACGGAATTCCGCGAAGGCATGCTGCCCTGGGCGTTGCAGAATCCGACGGCGCTGGTGTTCGACGAATACGACGCCGGGCGGCCCGACGTGATGTTCGTGATCCAGCGGGTGCTGGAGGTCGAGGGTAAGCTGACGTTGCTGGACCAGAACCGGGTGATGCGCCCGCACCCCTATTTCAGGCTGTTTTCGACCACCAACACGGTCGGCCTGGGCGACACCACCGGGCTTTACCACGGCACCCAACAGATCAACCAGGGGCAGATGGACCGCTGGAACATCGTCGCGACCCTGAACTACCTGTCGCACGAGGACGAGATGGAAATCGTCCTCGCCAAGGTGCCGTCCTACAACACCAAGGAAGGGCGCGAACAGGCAAGCGCCATGGTCGAGGTCGCGGACCTGACCCGCGCCGGTTTCATGAACGGCGACATTTCGACGGTGATGTCGCCCAGGACGATCATCACCTGGGCCGAGAACGTCGAAATCTTCAACGATCTGGCCTTCGCCTTCCGGATGACGTTCCTCAACAAGTGCGACGAGGTCGAACGTCCCGTGGTCGCCGAATACTATCAGCGCTGCATGGGCGAGGAATTGCCGGAATCGGCGGCGCAAGAGGTAACCTAGGTCTGGTGGATTTTATCCACGAGGTATTCCCTTGGCCCCTACGGAAAACATCCCTGATCTCGTAAAACGGGTCACCGCCGCGGCCCTGAAGGCGCTTTCCGGCCGCACCGAGGTGAGCGTCCAATTCGGCCCCGGCGGCGCGTCGGTGAGCGAGGAAACGGTTCATCTTCCGGCCCCGGCGCCGCGGGTAAACAAGGCGGCGATGACCAAGCTGCGCGGCGTTTCAGACTCCCTGGCGCTCCGGCTTCGCTACCACGACGAGGCCATCCACCGCAAAAACCTACCTTCCGGGGCCGAGGCCCGCGCCGTGTTCGAGGCCGTCGAGCAGGTGCGCTGCGAAAGCCTGGGCGCCCGGCGCCTGACCGGGGTCGCCGACAACCTGGGTGCGCTCCTGGAAGAACGCTGCCGGGGCAAGGGGTTCGCCGGCGTCACCGAGCGCAAGGACGCCAACCTGGCCGACGTCCTGGGCCTTTTGGCGCGCCAGCGGATCACCGGCGCGGCGCCGCCCGAATCGGCCAAGCGGATGGTCGAAATCTGGCGCGGCTGGCTCGAAAAGCGTCTCGGCCAAAGGATGCGAAAGCTGGCGGAATCGGCCCCCGACCAGGAAGCCTTCGCGGCCAGGATGATGGACGTGATCCAGGCCCTCAACCTGATCGACGATCAGGCCGACCCCCTGGATCCGGACGACCAGGACCGCGACGACGACGGCGGCGGTGACGATCCCGATGGCGGCGAACAGGAGATGGAAGCCGACGGGGCGATGGCCGGACAGCGGGGCGAGGGCGAGCTGGTCGACGACGGCGACACTTCCGACAGCGACGACGAATTCATGGCCGGCGACGGCGACGAGGAACCGGCCGGGCCGTCGCAATGGGACCAGCAATGGATGAAGAACGACCTGCCCGGCGAAGCCGCCTACCGGGCCTTTACCACGGCCTATGATGAGATCGTCGACGCCGAGACCCTGTGCGAGGCGGACGAGCTGGCCCGGCTCCGCCATCAACTCGACCAGCAGCTTTCGCACCTTCAGGGCGTGGTCTCGCGCCTTGCCAATCGCCTGCAGCGCCGGCTCTTGGCCAAGCAGACCCGATCCTGGGAATTCGACATGGAGGAAGGGTTGCTGGACGCAGGCCGGCTGGCCCGCGTCGTCGCCAATCCCCTCCACCCGTTGAGCTTTAAACAAGAGCACGATATCGAGTTCCGCGACACCGTGGTGACGCTGCTGATCGACAATTCCGGCTCCATGCGCGGGCGGCCGATCACAGTCGCGGCGATGAGCGCCGACATCCTCGCCCGGACGCTGGAGCGGTGCGGCGTCAAGGTCGAGATCCTGGGCTTCACCACGCGCTCGTGGAAGGGCGGCACGGCGCGGGAAAAATGGGTCAACGACGCCAAGCCCAAGAACCCGGGAAGGCTCAACGACCTTCGCCACATCGTTTATAAGAGCGCCGACACGCCCTGGCGGCGGGCGCGCAAGAATTTGGGCCTGATGCTGCGCGAAGGGCTGTTGAAGGAGAACATCGACGGCGAGGCCCTGTTGTGGGCCCATCAACGCCTGCTGGACCGGATGGAACAGCGCCGCATCCTGATGGTGATTTCCGACGGCGCGCCGGTCGATGACGCGACGCTGAGCGCCAACCCCGGCAATTACCTGGAAAGACACCTGCGCGAAGTCATTCACTGGATCGAGACCCGCTCGGACGTCGAACTGACGGCCATCGGCATCGGCCATGACGTGACCCGCTATTACCACCGGGCGGTGACCCTGATCGATGCCGAGGAGCTGGGCGGCGCGATGATGAAGAACCTGACCGACCTGTTCGACGAGGACGGAACGCCGCCCCTCAGGCGAAGCGCCTGAGCCGCCGGAAAATAATCCGAAACCGAAGCGCCTCCCGGGCCACGCGACTATATTTAAATTGTCGATTCCAGCTAAAGGAGGCTGACATGAAAAACGCAGCCCTCTATACAGCGGGCGCGATCTTCGGCTTGGTTTCGCTGGCCCATCTGGTGCGCTATTTCCGCGCCGACGAGGTCCTGATCGGCGGCTATTCGATTCCCGTTCTGTGGTCGCTGATTCTCGGCGTCGTTATCCTGGGGCTGGCCGCCTGGATGATCGCCGCCGCCCGTCAATAGGCTGTTCCGGCGCGTCCAGCGGCCCTCGCCCGGACCCGGCCTAAGGAACGCGCCGATGACCGTCACCTGGGCCAGCCGGGCCTTGGTCTTGTTCCGGTGTTTTTGACGGCGTTTTATAGCGCCTGCCATTCGAGACCTTCCCCGGCGGATTACATCCTCCCGAATGACACAACCGACGTCCAAGCCTGAATGAAAAACTTCCGGCCTTGCAAAAAGGCCCGCTAAACGGGCCCGCGGCCGAATAAAACCGTATGCTTTTAGGCTGTTGCCTGACTTTGCGCCTTTTTGATCCGCTTTTTCAGGCGCCGGATATCCGGGGTCAGGTTGGAATCCCGGGTATCGAGCAGGAAGGCGTCGAGGCCGCCCTTGCGCTCCACCGTCCGGATCGCACGGGCCGACACCTTCAGGCGCACGGGCTTGCCCAGCGCCTCGCTGAACAGCGACGTCTTCTGGAGGTTCGGCAAAAACCGCCGGCGGGTCTTGTTGTGGGCGTGGCTGACGTTGTTTCCAGCCTGCACGCCGCGGCCCGTGAGCTGGCACCGCCTGGACATAAATTCGAACCCTTCCGGATAAAAAGGCCAGGGACCGCCATGGGCGGCCCCAAGGAGCCGGTTTCTTAGGCCACGCCCCGCCAACAGTCAAGGGCCAAGCTTGTTCCCGGCCATGCCCTACCCTAAACTTCGCATGGTGATTTTCGCAACGTTCAGGTCCGCCCCCGATGCCGTCAGACACCGAATCCGCCCTCCGCCACGATTGGACCCGCGATCAGGCCGAGGCCCTGTTCCGGCTCCCTTTCAACGACCTGATCATGAAGGCCCAGGCCCTTCACCGCCGGCACTTCGACGCCAACCGGGTGCAGATGTCGCGTCTATTGTCGGTCAAGACCGGCGGCTGCCCCGAGGACTGCGCCTATTGCCCGCAATCGGCCCGCTATGACACCGAGGTCAAGGCCGAAAAGACGATGGCCGTGGCCGACGTGCTGGCCGGGGCCGAACAGGCCCGGGATGGCGGGGCGACGCGGTACTGCATGGGCGCCGCCTGGCGGCAGCCCAAGGATTCCGACCTCGATGACATCTGCGCCATGGTCGAGGGGGTCAAGGCGCTGGGCCTGGAAAGCTGCGCCACCCTCGGCATGTTGAGCGAAAACCAGGCCGAAAGGCTCAAACGGGCCGGCCTCGATTACTACAACCACAACCTCGACACGTCGGAGGAATTCTACGGCCAAATCATCACCACCCGGACCTACCGGGACCGCCTCGGGACCCTGGAAAGCGTCCGCCGCGCCGGGATCAAGGTGTGCTCGGGCGGCATCGTCGGCATGGGCGAAAGCCAAGCCGACCGGGCCGGGATGCTGGTGGCGCTGGCCAACCTGAAGCCGCACCCCGAAAGCGTGCCCATCAACATGCTGGTCCGGGTCGAGGGCACGCCGCTGGCCGGCGCCGACGAATTGGACGGGATCGAATTCGTGCGCACCATAGCCACGGCCAAGGTGATGATGCCGGCCTCGGTCATCCGGCTGTCGGCGGGCCGCGAGCAGATGACCGACGAAATGCAGGCGCTGTGTTTCCTGGCCGGCGCCGGGTCCATCTTCGTCGGCGAAAAACTGCTGACCACCGCCAACCCGGAGACGGACGCCGACGCCCGGCTGTTTGAGCGCCTGGGGCTGGCGCCCGCCCGGGCGCCGCAATGACCGCCCGCCCAGATTCCCAGCCCTTGACCCTGGCGCCGTGGCTTGACGGCGGCTACCGGCATATCTGGATGCCCTACACCCAGATGCAAACGGCGCCCGAGCCCGAGGCCGTCACCGCCACCCAGGGCACGCGCATTTCCCTGGCCGACGGGCGGGAGCTGATCGACGGCGTGGCCTCCTGGTGGTCGGCGTGCCACGGCTACAACCACCCCCATATCCGGGACGCGGTCGCGCGGCAGCTCTCCCAAATGCCCCACGTGATGCTGGCCGGGCTCGCCAACGAACCGGCCTTCACCCTGGCCGAACGGCTGGCGGCCCTGGCTCCGGGCGGCCTGGAGCGGGTTTTCTTTTCCGAGTCCGGTTCGGTGTCGGTCGAAATCGCGATGAAAATGGCGGTCCAGTACTGGCTCAACCAGGGCCGGCCCGAACGCGCCAAATTCGTCTGCTTTACCGGCGCCTACCACGGCGACACCATCGCCGCCATGGCCGTCGGCGACCCGGAAGACGGCATCATGGGAAGGTTCCAGGGCCTGATGGGGGAACAGTTCCGGCTCGACCTACCCCGGGACGGCGACACCCGGGCCCGCTTCGAGCTCTTCCTGGCCGACCGCGCCCCCGAATGCGCCGCCGTTATTCTGGAGCCCCTGGTCCAGGGCGCCGGCGGCATGATCTTCCATTCGCCCGAAACGTTGAAGGCGGTTAGCAAAGCCTGCGACGCCCACGGGCTGCTGCTGATCCTGGACGAGATCATGACCGGGCTTGGCCGGCTCGGCACCATGTTCGCCTGCGAACAGGCCGGCGTGGCGCCGGACATCATGACGCTGTCTAAATCGCTGACCGGCGGCACCCTGCCGCTGGCCGCCACCATCGCCGGCGGGGACGTGTTCGAGGCGTTCCTGTCCGACGGCCTGGACGACGCCTTCATGCACGGGCCGACCTTCACCGGCAACGCGCTTGCCTGCGCGGCGGCCAATGCGTCGCTGGATTTGTTCGAGACCGAACCCCGGCTGGCCCAGGTAAAGGCCATCGAGGCGCACCTGACGGCGGCGCTGGAACCCTGCCGTGGCGCCGCCGGACCGTGGGGGGCGGTCAAGGATGTCCGCGTCCGGGGCGCCGTCGGCGTCGTCGAGATGGACAAAATCGAGGACATGAACGGGCTCCGGGCGCGCTTCACCGCCGAGGGCTGCTGGATCCGCCCGTTCGGCAACATCGTCTACCTGATGCCGGCCTTCACCATCGGCGAAGATGACCTGACGCGGCTCACGGATTGCGTGGTCAAGGTCGTCGGCGGGGGGTGAGCATGTCCGCATCCCTGGATGAATTCGCCGAACAGAAGCTGGCGGCGCTGAAGCAGCGGAACCTGCTGCGCACCCTCATCGAGACCGAGCGCTTGGGCCCCGTCGAGGTCTTGCGGGGGGGAAAACGCCTGATCTCGTTCTCGTGCAACGATTACCTGAACCTCAGCCAGCACCAAGCCATCAAGGCCGCCGCCGTCGAGGCGACGGAGAAGTACGGCGTCGGCTCCGGCGCGTCGCGGCTGGTGACCGGCAACCATCCGCTGTTCGCCGAGCTGGAGGCGAAGCTGGCAAAACTGAAAGGGGCGGAAGCGGCGTGCGTGTTCGGGTCGGGCTACCTGGCCAACACCGGCATCGTCCCGGCGCTCGCCGGCGCCGACGACATGGTGGCGGTGGACGAGCTCTCCCACGCCTGCATCTTTGCCGGCGCCAGGCTGACCGGGGGCGCGGTCCACGTCTTCCGCCACAACGACACCGGGCATCTGCGTGAAATTCTGGCGGCCCACCGCAGAGACCACCCCCGGGCGCTGATCGTCACCGACGGCGTGTTTTCCATGGACGGCGACCTGGCGCCGATCGGTGAGCTGGCCGACATCGCCGCCGAACACGACGCCTGGCTGATGACCGACGACGCGCACGGCATCGGCGTCGTCGGCGGCGGCCGGGGGTCAAGCTACGTCAACGGCGGCCAAGGCCGGGTGCCGTTGCAGATGGGGACGCTGTCGAAGGCCGTCGGCGGCTACGGCGGCTATCTGTGCGCCAGCCGGGCGGTCATCGGCCTGATCCGCACCCGGTGCCGGACGCTGATCTATTCCACCGGCCTGCCGCCGGCAACCGTGGCGGCGGCGATCGCGGCTTTGGAGCTTATAGAGTCCGACCCCGATTACGCCGCCCTGCCGCTGACCAAGGCCAAGGCTTTCACCCGGGCGCTGGGCCTGCCCGAGGCCGAAAGCCCCATCGTCCCCATCGTCCTCGGCGATTCGGAACGCACCCTCGCGGCGGCGCGGCTGCTGGAGGACGAGGGATTCCTGGTCGTGCCCATCCGCCCGCCGACGGTGCCCGACGGCACGGCCCGGCTGCGCGTCACCTTCACCGCCGCCCACGGCGACGAAGACATCCAAAGGCTGGCCGGGATCATCCGCGCCCGTATCCTCGACGAGGCCGCGTGAAGACGCTTTTCGTCACCGCAAGCGGCACCGGCACCGGCAAGACCTACGTCACCGCCGCCCTCGCCACGGCGCTCAAGGACAAGGGATTGTCGGTCAGGGCCCTGAAGCCGGTCGTCAGCGGCTATCCCGGCGACGATGCGGAGGCCACCGACACCGCGATTTTGCTCAAGAGTCTCGAAATCGAGGCGACGCAAGAGGCCGTCGAGGCGTGCTCGCCGTGGCGGTTCGCCGAGCCCCTGTCGCCGGACATGGCGGCCAAGCGCGAGGGCCGGAGCATCGATTTCGAGGCCCTGGCCGGGTTCTGCCGCGACGCGCAAGCGGGGGCCGGGGACTGGCTGCTGATCGAAGGCATCGGCGGCGCCATGGTGCCGCTGGACGAAACTCATACGGTTCTCGACTGGATGGCGGAACTGGGTTCGCCGGTCCTCGTCGTCGTCGGCTCCTACCTCGGCACCCTCAGCCACACCCTGACCGCCGTCAGGGCGCTGGAAAGCCGAGATATCAAAATCGCCGGCGTAGTGGTGGATGAATCCGAAGACAGCCCGGTGCCGGTGGCCGAAACCGTGGAAACCCTGGCCCGTTTCCTGCCCGGCGTCGAGGTCGCCGCCGTCGCCCGCGACGCCGGACCGGCGGCGGTTCTGGTTGCGCTTTCGGATATGATCGGAGTTTAGGCTTTGCGGCTGTTGGCCTTGATCCACGGCGCCAGTTCGTCCTCTTCCAATTCCCCGGCGGCGAGTCTCATGATGGTCTCCAGCGCGTCCATCTTATCGGGGGCAAGCTCGTACCCGTTTTCGGAAAGAAATATGGCCATAGCGGCGAAGGCAATCCGCTTGTTGCCATCGACGAAAGGATGGTTGCGGGCAAGTCCGAAGGCATAGGCGGCGGCCAGATCGAAAACCGTTGCCTCCGCGTCGTAAGCTTGTTTGTTGACGGGCCGCGCCAGGGCGGACTCAAGAAGCCCCGCGTCACGAAGCCCGCCGGAGCCTCCGAATCTAGCGATCTGCATTTCCTGGACAACAATCACGGCCTCCGGAAGAAGCCAGACCGGCGCCTTCATTTCGCCAGTTCGCGGAAAACGTCCCGGTACTTATCCATGAAGTCTTCGGCCGCCTCGACCTGGCGCGCGAAACGCTCGTCATAGGGGGTAACGAGAAATCCTTCCGGCGTTTCCGTCAGATAGATGGTGTCGCCCTTCTTGATCTTCAGCTTGCCGAGAACTTCCTTCGGCAGGACGACGCCGGTCGAATTGCCGACCGTGGTCAGTTTCAAGGGAACGCCCATTATTATCTCCTGACATTAGATGTTATATCATATGTTATAACATACGTCCGGGCGTGTCAAAGAAAAACGCCTGGAAATGAGCGGTAGACATTGGTCGGCATTGGTCGGCATTGGGTGGACATTCGGTAGTCATTTGGTGGACATCGGGTGGGCATAAGGTGGTCATTTGGTGGACATCGGGTAGGCATTTCAAGGGACTAACCCTCCTGCACCCACGCGGCAGCCATCGCGGTCCACCAAAAGGCAAAGGGCGGTACCGGAATTTTCACGCCTTCCAGCCGACGCCGGAACGTGCGATCTCAACATATTCACAATGTCAAAGAGCAAGGAACGAACATGGAACATAGTCTGGCGGGACCGGGATTTCAAGGGGGAAGTCACGATACAACAAAAGTGTTGCATGCAACAGAAATGTTGTGTATGCTTTTCTTATGAATTCGAACCAGTTCAAGCGGTGGCTTTCCAAGCAGGGGTGTTCCTTCGAGTCCCACAAGACAGGCAGCGGTCACCTCACGGTCATCAAGGGAAAGCGGCGCTCTCAACTGCCAATGCACGGCGGAAAGAAACAATTAGGAATCGGGCTTATCAAGAAAATCAAAAAGGATTTAGGAGTGAAATGATGTTGGCTTACGAGATTACCCTGACCCCGGACGGCGACACCGTTATGGCGACCAGCAAAGACTTTCCCGAACTGACGACGTTCGGCGAAGACAACGACGACGCCCTTCTGCATGCCATTGACGCCCTGGAAGAGGCTATCGCCGCCCGGATCGCCAACCGCGAAGATGTTCCGCAACCCTCTCGCGGGAAAAACCACGCCGCCCTGCCCACGCAAACCGCCGTCACGGTTCTGGTTTACCAAACCATGAGGGAAAAGGGCTTGAAGAAGGCTGACCTGGCCCGCCTTTTGGCGTGGCATGGGCCACAGGTCGACCGGCTTCTAGATGTCCACCACGCCACCCGGCTCGATCAGATCGACGCCGCCATGGCGGTGATGGAAAAGCGGATTGAAGTGAAGGCGGGTTAGGTCACAATACTTAGTTGTTCGGAGTTCCACATGCAAACTACATATGTGGGTGGGTGCCTATTTTCTTGCTGACGCAGATTTGTCTTATCGCACTTTCTTTCCAGACAAACCCAAGAGCCGCTTCGGCTTCCTTTGATGGTATCCGTCCACTGTAGATACCCACAAATTCCATCTTGCTTTCACCGATTGCGACGTCATTACGATTCCAAAAATCTGATTCATCAGGATTCAGTGGTCGATATGGATCCTTCATATCCCAATTTCCGGTGTAACTTGCAAACACGGGCGATCCGGACATTCCTTGTCGGGTGAGTGCATCCACAAAAAACGCAGGGACGCTTGTTCCGCCGGACATTCCGCCAATCTCTGAGAGTTTGCCACCCCACGTAACGTCATAGTGCGGCTCAGATGCTATAAAACCTGATTTCCATATAGGTAGGCCAAACGTGACGGACAGGTTTTGAGGGAACCCTATAATAAATACTGCGTTTCCTGGCTTTACAGGAATTCTGGTATCGCTGATCTTGTTTGCACTGTTGTGCATGAACTCCGGAATAACTTTGGGCTTCGGAAATGGAATACCGACAACGTCACACCTATGTCCAAGTTCCGGATGCTCGAACCAGACAGGAGTTGACCTGTCTTCACTGTAAAGCGGAACATCAGTAGCAACTGTCGTAAATTCTCCCTTTGATGAATCGCCGACCCACGTTGCAAATTTTGCCCTAATTGATAAAGGTGTCCTCTGGCCATTTCCCAAATATGTTTGGTCAAACGAGTCCTTTCCGGAAACATTATGCCAATTAGTTACAAAAAATGTTTCGTTTTCCTCAGCAAAGAAAAATGCTGTACCCGTTGAAATAATTCCATCACCATCGCATAGATATATTTGAAACGGACATTGTGAATATGTCGAGCGAATCCCAAATTCTGGCATTGGTTCGCCTTCCTGTGCCTAGATGCGTATTATCCTTGAGCTTATCATAGACGGCGATACGGAGATTCCCACAGCAACTTGCCATGCGTGATCTGTATGCTTAATTCGCTAAAAACCGGACGTTCAGGCTGCCGCTACACCGGCCTTTAGCCCCCTACCCCATCGCCGTCTGCAAATTCTCGTCGAGCTTGTCGAGGAACGCCTGGGTGTTCATCCACGCCTGGTCGGGGCCGATGAGCAGCGCTAGGTTCTTGGTCATGAAGACAGATTCGACGTTATATCATAAATAGATAAGGGAAAAAAATTTTTATCCTTGTTTTCTAGACAATTACCTTTTATTTTTCTTAGGCTTGCCCTAAGGAGCTAAATATGCAAGGTAATAGCGTAACTGAGAAAGTCCTTAAACGACTGGATATCATCGTCCACCTGCTTCTAGAGAATTCCAGTGAAGGGTCTTTATCAATAACTGCGAAAATTCAAAGACTTAGTCAGTTCGGCCTTACTACTTCGGAGATTTCAGATATCGTTGGGAAACCCAGCAACTACGTATCCTACGTGATTAAGTAAAAGAAAAATAGGAGAAAATAAAAATGACTAATAAGGAGAATAACATTCTAGCTAATAAGCTAGATACGTTAATACGTCTGGTTTCTATTGCCATTTGCCAGAATAGAACACAAAAAGAACAAATATCTTTGCTTAATAGTGCAGGAATTGGCCCTAAGGTAATAGCGGAAATTCTTGATACTACTCCGAACAATGTTAGTGTTACGTTATCTGGATTGAGAAAGTCAAAACGCAAGCAAAAACAACACGTTATTCACTTAAGGAGTGAGAATATCGAGTGAAACCGTTAGCTTGTTAAGAGCCTTGGTTCATATATCGTGGCGTTCAGCATATGATGAAGATGAAGTGAAAGAGATAGTTGGCCCTAAGAGTAAAAAACTCTTGGGAGCCTACAATTTGTGTGACGGAACCAGGACCCAGCAAGGCGGGGTCAGGTCTTGAATTGTGAATTTTCTTGCTCATCATCCTGGTAACAAAAGAAAACTGAATTCACAATTCAAGACCTGACCTTATTTGTGCGTCCGGGCGTGTCAAAGTGGGCGTCGGGGTGTCGGTTAGGGGGAAAGCCGAACCTGCCCCCTACCCTATCGCCTTTTTTAGATTCTCATCGAGCTTGTCGAGGAACGCCTGGGTGTTCATCCACGCCTGGTCGGGGCCGATGAGCAGCGCCAGGTCCTTGGTCATGAAGCCCGCCTCAACGGTATCTATGCACACCGCCTCCAGGGTTTCGGCGAACTTCACCACGTCGGGCGTTTGGTCGAACTTGCCGCGGGAGGCGAGCCCCCGCGTCCAGGCGAAGATCGAGGCTATGGGATTGGTCGACGTCTCCTTGCCTTCCTGGTGCTGGCGGTAGTGCCGGGTCACCGTGCCGTGCGCCGCCTCGGCCTCGACCGTCCTGCCGTCCGCCGTCAGCAGCACCGACGTCATCAGGCCGAGCGAGCCAAAGCCCTGGGCCAGGGTGTCGGACTGCACGTCGCCGTCGTAGTTCTTGCACGCCCACACGAAGCCGCCTTCCCACTTCATGGCCGCCGCCACCATGTCGTCGATGAGGCGGTGTTCGTAGGTCAGTCCGGCGTCTTCGAAGCGGTCCTTGAACTCGGCCTCGTAGAGGTCCTGGAAGATGTCCTTGAAGCGCCCGTCATAGACCTTGAGGATGGTGTTCTTGGTCGACAGATACAAAGGCCAGCCGAGATCGAGCGCGTAGTTGAAGCACGAACGGGCGAAGCCTTGGATCGACTCATCCAGGTTGTACATGGAAAGGGCGACGCCGGCGTCCTCGAACTCGAACACCTGGCGCTCGATGGCGTCGCCGCCGTCTTCGGGCTCGAAACGCATGATCAGCCTGCCGGCCCCGGGGACGATGATGTCGGTGGCCCGGTACTGGTCGCCGAAGGCATGGCGGCCGATGACGATGGGCTTGGTCCAGCCGGGAACCAGGCGCGGCACGTTCTTGCAGATGATCGGCTGGCGGAAGATGGTGCCGCCGATGATGTTGCGGATGGTGCCGTTGGGCGAACGCCACATCTCCTTGAGGCCGAATTCCTCGACCCGGCCTTCGTCCGGCGTGATGGTCGCGCACTTGACGCCGACGCCGTGCTCCTTGATCGCCTCGGCCGAATCGATGGTGATCTGGTCGCCGGTCTGGTCGCGTTTCCGTATCGACAGGTCGTAGTACTTCAGGTCCACGTCCAGGTGCGGCAGGATCAGCTTGTCCTTGATGAAGGCCCAGATGATGCGCGTCATTTCGTCACCGTCGAGCTCGACGATCGGGTTTTCGACCTTGATTTTAGGCATCGGCGGGGCTCCCGGGGGTTCGGTAAAAAGAGGAGATTTTCCCGCAACTTAGGGTCCGCCGCCCGGCTTGGCAAGGGCGCTCAAAGGTAGCTATCGCAATGGCCGCCCGGTGCTTCGAGACGGCCGTCAATACGGCCTCCTCAGCATGAGGCGGCAGAGAGAAACGTCGGATTTCCTCATCCTGAGGAGGACCAAAGGTCCGTCTCGAAGGAGAGTAAGTCCGTCGCGCCTCATATGCGATAGCCCTGGGCGATCAAAGATGACTCGTCAGCACCTCTTCGGAGGGCTCGGGCGCCGCTTCGAGGGCCCCGAATACGTCGTCGGGGGTATCGACGACGGTGAACAGCTCGGCCACCGCCGGATGGGCGAAACCGCCGTCGATGATGTGTTGGACCAGATCCCGCAACGCCGTCCAGTAACCAAGCGTGTTGACCACGACGACAGGCTTCGAATGGATGCGGAGCTGCTTCCAGGTGACGATCTCCAGCGTCTCGTCGAGCGTCCCCAGCCCGCCGGGCAGGACCACGAAACCGTCCGCCAGCTCGAACATGCGGTTCTTGCGCTCGTGCATGGAGGCGGTGACGATCTGTTCCGTCACCCCGTCGTTGCCGACCTCCAGGTCCTTGAGGAATTCGGGGATGACGCCGACGGCCTCGCCGCCGCCGCCGAGCACCGCGTCGGCCACCACCCCCATCAGGCCGATGCGCCCGCCGCCGAAGACCAGCCGGACGCCGCGTTCGACCATTAATTCGCCGAGCCGGCTGGCGGCGGCCTCAAAGGCCGGGCCGTCGCCGGTCTTGGAGCCGCAAAAGACGCAAAGAGAGGAAATACGGGTCATGGCGTTCCGTTCAATTAATGTTGATTGTCCGCTAGGCGTTCGTCACGTTATCGTCAGGGCAGAGTTATATAGTGTCGGCAACCGGCGCGTCTCGCGGATTTTCTTCCCGGCGGCGATTTCGTCGGCGCGTCTCCTCCTGCCGAGGAAACGGGAAAAGCGATCGTAGGGGTACAATTTAGGTGATACAGGCCACTAGGCCACATACCCATAAACAGGATTCCCAAACGCGCGGAAATGTGATTCAAGCCTCTTTAGAAAGGAGTTTTGATATGGCGCGTTTTGATTTGA
>NZAZ01000069.1 GCA_002686255.1 Rhodospirillaceae bacterium | reverse complement strand
TATTGATGCGACTACTTTTAATACCATTAAGCTATCGATAGGGGAGGCAAGACTCACAGTGACACGCCTCACTCCAGGCAATTGCTCGTTCTGGTGCTGAAGATGCTGTTCGACATTCTTTATATGATAGAGAAGGCCGAAATTAATAATTAGATCAAATCTGCCAAACTTCTCAAAATCTTTTTCCAAGTTACACTGAACACATTTAAAATTCTTTATTTTTCTATGCTTAAGTTTTGCAAAATCTGCATTAGTCTGCTTACCTTCGAGACATAAAACCTCAGCTCCCAATTCTGCGAAGAAAGCTCCGATATCTCCATGGCCGCCGCCAAGTTCAAGAATACGCTTACCATCGAAATAATCAAACCCGAATAGTTCAAGAATCTTATCAATACGTTTCATTCTCCATTCAACATAGTGAGGACCAAATAGTCCTTTTTTCTTGAACATATAATTCTGAAATATATGCTTATCAGCAGGAGACAAAGATATTTCATGTAGCACTCTAAGATCTTCCATCATTTTAGACGCTTCATTAATGTTTCCACACAATTCTGCAAATTTACGCAGCATAACTATCCTCCTATTATTTATCTATAGTTGAAATTAAGATTGTTTTGAGTGCTATAAATATTATTTAAATATTGGTTTCATACACCAAGTTCGCTTGGAACTGAACAAGACAAAAAGACACTGCATACTTATCTCAACATCTCAGCAAAAAGCTGTCACTGCTCGAGCAAATACATATTTGCTTTTATAAATTTTGACCCTATCCGTGAAGCGAACACATTATTTAATTCGTCTTTTTTGAAAAAAGACCAAAACCGCTTCTGCAAATTTTCATCATTCGCCTCTTGCTGCCAAACCCCCCTTAATCTTTCTTCCATTTCTATCACTATATCTAATATTTCTTCAGGGGTATTATCAATAATATCTATTTTCATACTGTCGTATAAATTCTTGTTTAAAAACCTTCCTATTCCTAAGTCGATGACCTCTTTCAGAGTGATAAGCCTGCCGCTATCGCGCCATTTCAACTTTTTAGGAATAAAAGAATCTTTAACTGACCAGCTGTAAACATATTCGATAGGAATATAATTTGTAAAAATATTCGGCCGCCTGAATATCACAGGTATTGCTGTCACACCGGCACAAGAACCCAAAAAGAAATGACACTTTGCCCCCAAGTATATATCCATAAAATCGGTTCTTGCCTTTTTTGCATAATCAATGATCATTGGATTATCCGCCTGCAATTCCTCTTTGACAATAAATCCAACCCTAATAACATAGTAACCTCTTTTGGTTAATTCATCAGCAGCTAAAAGAAAACTGTTTATCGAGCAGTCTCTATGGTTATGATACTCCCAATTATTATGCGGTATTACTTTATCTAAATAAGCAGAATCTCTTGCATGCATACAAATAAATTTTTTTCCCTCGGGGACACCTAACTTCCTTAACTCGGAAAGGCCCAGCAACTCCTCCTCGTCAGTAAAACGCAAATGAGGCTCCGTCTTATCAAACCAGCCATATATATCTCTATCTGTTGATAAACCGCTAAGGGTGGAAAGAGAATCAACAGTATGCTCTTCCGATTCTGGGAACATTTTATTAACTTTATTTAAATAATAGACAAATGAACCCCTAATATTAACTACTCTGCTGAACATTTTATGCAATTGCATATTACATGGAGGCCCGAGATAGAATAGCAGGTCTACTACTTTCCTACGCTTTCCATTAATATCTGAGCTACATAGATATAACTCTGTATTAACTGCAAAATGCCCAATGCGTGACCCAACTATCCCTCCAAATCTTACTAATACCCAAGGCTTCACAATTCTAATACACAATACCACTGGAAACAGCAAAATCATTAGAGGAATCGTAGCTATCTTCTTCAAAAACGATACTATCTTTCTTAATAATATCTTTATCCCGCCGCGTTTGATTTCACTTAAATGTCTATCAATCAATTGTGAAAAACTCTTGCCTTTTCTTTTCATTTCCATTTAAGCCCTAATACTTTCTTCTCCTGAATCCTCAACAAGATTTAGTTTCTCAGCAGTTGTGAAAGCATAATCTCCGGAATACTTTGCTTCCTTCAAGACTTCGATCCATTCGTCAACATGAAGAACTGTTGATCCCAATACAGACCAATAATCTTTAAAAAGTTTCTTTCCTCGCTCATTATGATAAGCCCCCAACGTTATAAAACTTTTTCCTTTACTAACACGCTCAATTTCCTTAAGACAAGAAACAGCATCTCGAAGAGTTAATGTGTAAACGACTCCGATAGCAATAACAAAGTCGAATTCATTGTCTCCATAAGGCAATTTCTGAAACTCACCCAAGGTTATTAGCTCTTTTATCGATGGCATTGCCTTATCTATTGCATATTTCGACATTTCATATCCACGCAACTTCATACCTGAGAACTTCTCATGAAAATCATGTAGAAGAAAACCTTTTTCACACCCGACCTGAAGAATGGATGAGTTTTCGTTCAATCCATATTCTTCTGACATTTTATCTGCGACATCTTTCCATCTACCATCATACTTATATCCGCCATAGCCATTATTGCGCTCTCCGTCGTAATATCTCTCATCTCTGTATGATGCAATGATTTTATTCTTTATTGTCCGAATATTCTTGCCAACTACCCTGGCCTTAGGCTGAGGATATCCATCCAAAACACTAAATTCTCTCATACATATTCCCTTCGCTACAACTACATCTATATTTTTAACACCTCTTCTGATTCAAACTTATCAAAAGCCCTGCATGCATGCCTTACAAAGAATTCTCCCTCAGGGGTAACTGTAATAGCATCATTCGATATTTCTAGCAAACCATCTTCAGCCAAAACACCAAGCTCCCCAATCGCAGACTTAAAATATCCATTAAAATCAATCTTATGTTCCTTTTCAAAGCCTCTTATATCTAAAGAAAAATGACATAATAATCTCTTCATTATCTCACGGCGAATTGTTTCATCGAGATTTAGCTCATATCCTCTAAGCGTCGGGAACTTTCCCTCCTCAATAGCCTGAAAATAATTAGAATTCTCATAAACATTCTGAGAATAAAAAGAACCAAATTCACTTAGCGCAGAAGGACCAATCCCTACCAAGTCGTATGATCTTCCCACCGTATATCCCATAAAACTCCTATGAAGAGTTTTGTTTCTTTTTGCAATTGCGAGAGGATCGTCTTTCTTAGCAAAATGATCAATACCTATCTTTTCATAACCGCTTTCTAGCAAACTCTCAACAGCATCTAAATACATCCGTGTTTTTTCCTCCTCATCAGGCATATCTGAAGCCTTAAAAGCTGTGTGATGTTTATATTGATCAGGATTGTAATTGTTCGTATAAACAGACACTCTGGCAGGAGAAAACTCCTTAACCTGCTCGATTGTTTCCTTAAAACTATCTCTCGTCTGCAAAGGAAGCCCATAAATCAAATCAAAATTAATACCCTTGAACAATTTTACAATATCTGGCGTGATAATCTCCTTAAAAAGCTCAACGGGCTGAACACGATTCACAGCTTTCTGCACATCTTCCTGGAAATCCTGCACACCAAACGATATTCTATTGATCCCCTTCTCAGCATAATAAAACAAATCATCTTGGGTAATAGTTCTTATGTCAATTTCCAAAGCGCATTCTTCTAAATCCTTCATATTCACAATTGTCTCAAACTTGCTAATCAACTTATCAAATTGCTCACGATTCATATAAGTGGGCGAACCTCCTCCAAGATGTATTTCTTTAACATCTGGAACCAAGCCTTTTTTGTCACATAATAAACGAAGCATATCAATTTCACGAAGAAAATATCTCAGAAATTCATCTTTTTCGTTGTCATTATGAGAAACCTGCATATGACAAATACAATAGTAGCAAAGGCTTGCACAGTAAGGAAAATGTGTGTATAAGCACAAGGGGAATTTCTCCTCTGGCTCATAACTTTTTTCTACCGCATCAACAAAGCTTGCAGAATCAAACTCATTACTCCATCGCTGAACCGTAGGATAGCTTGTATAGTAAGACCCCTTTACATTATATTTTTTTATCAGTTCGCCACTTATATTAACTAACTTCATTTAATTCCTCTTCTTTCACTGCACTTATTGTTCGCAATTCTGAGGCTGGAAACACTCTGTTTCCGCTTTCATCATAAAGCTCATTAAATGCCGGCACACCCCTTACATCAAAGTGCTTTTTCAAGAAAGCTTCGCAATCCCCTTCAGAAGGATCAAAATCAAGAATTTTAAGCTTTTGCTTTTCCTTCTTCAATTTTTCTTCCGGGAAATTAAAAGTAAATCTAAAATAATTAACCCAATCATGCTCCGTTTCCAGAACTTCATTTTTAGGTCCATCCGGATGAGCCATAACAGCATTTTGAAAAACAAACAGATCTTCAAGCATATCCGTATCATAATCAATATCATTTTTACGCATATATTCTTCAATTATCCGAGCAAACTCTTTATAAAAATCTTCTTTCTTATATAAAAACTCCAGAAAAACTGCCTGAGGAGGATCAAAGCATAGACCGCCATAAGGAACAGGCTCCATCAGATGAGTAACTCCTTCATTCTGCACAAGTTCAGCTCTTGTCTTTAACTTTCCAAACATATCCTTTGTAAGGTCAAAACCATTACTGGAGGAAATTTCTCTCGAAAATTCAACCAAATCAAGAACTTTAACCCCATATTCCCTGTTTAGAAACTGTAAAACAAAAAATAATAGCCTATCATCATGTATTCCAAGCGCAAAAAAGCTTAAGACAAAAGCTTCTACCCAATCCTGTTCAGACATTGTTGCCGTCCCAATAACCATATCAACAGTTTCCCCAATATTGTAAGAATCTTTTCCCTTTGTATATCCGCCGACTGTTGTCTTGCTAATTAGCCCGTATTTTTCTATGCTCTTTGGAGAAGACATTTCAGTGTTCGGGAATAAAAACAATGGATAAATATAAATTTGGTCATAAACGCTGCTGCTAAAGCACTGCTCTACTCCGTCGACAAAAGAGCTATATGTTTCAAGAGGCAAGCCAATGATCAGCTCCGTATAAGAATACAAGCGCTTTTCATGATAAGCATCCCTTATCATTTCAAATTCTGATTCTTTTATATTCTTTCTATTTATAGCTTTGATAACATCAGGATTTTTACTTTGAAAAGTGAGCGTTACTCTAAACCCTATTCCAACTTCCCTAAAAATATCTGCAATTGTCAAAATATTCTTTGCAGAATTCTTTGCCCAGCTAACTGAAATGAAATCAGGTACGCCATATTCTTTCTTACACTTAGCAAGAAGCTTTGATGTTTCAACATCCTGGTCTGTCATACCAAAATTTGCATCTGTAAGCGCAATATAACCGATTTTGTTCTTCCCTATCCATTCAATCTCTTTTTTTATCTGGTCAACAGAATTGTATCTAACTTTTCTAGACGCATAATTCCCCCACGTACAAAAAGTACATGTAAACGGACATCCCCTATTTGTTTCCCAGACAATACCAGAGAAATCATCCCTATTTTCTGCATAGAACTCATCGAAAGTACCGTCTAGAAATGGCGATGGCATATCAGGCATGGAAAGAACAGCCTCCGGCAATCCATACTTAACATCACCGGATTCTTTATCCTTATAAATAATTCCACAGATATCTTGAAAAGATTTACCTTCATCTTTATGCTTTAATAATTCTACCAGAGCATCTTCACCTTCTCCAGTCACGATCACATCAACATATGGATGTTTTTCAAAGAATAAACCAACCAGCTCAGGATCTTTTGCAATTGAAGGTCCTCCGGTAACAATTAACGCCTCTGGAAATTTCTTTCTAACTTCTTTTGCCGTTAACAGAGAAAGATTAATATTCCAAAGAGAGCAACTTAATCCGATAGCGAAAACATCATCTAAAGAATTAACAAAACTCTCTGGATCTTTTGGCCTTTGATGAATTATTTCGCTAAGATTATATTTTTCAAGCAAATCCTCTTCCTGTTTTAGCCTCGCGATCAATTGACCAGATGCTAATGGAATTAGATTTAAACTAGTGCCTGTTCCAAATTGAACTAAATATATCGTCTTTTTACTCATGATAATTATTCGGAAAAAGCTTCGATGTTAGCATCTTCACTAGAACTCATTCCATCTATCATTTCCTTTATATCCATATCTTCAAATGTTAATTTATTTCGCGTGGATTTACGTATCTCACTTAATTGTTCTTCTGTTATTCCCATAATTTCTGCTAGGGATAGGAATTTGCTTTTGGCAGATGTGGTGTCTTGGGTCTCGAAACCCTGTCGTTGTCTGTTTCACATCACCCCTGCCATCCCTAACTG
>NZAZ01000068.1 GCA_002686255.1 Rhodospirillaceae bacterium | reverse complement strand
TACCGCAAAAACGCCGCTTAATATAATCAACCAGATGAACCAGGTCCTCCTTTAGATCAGGCCGTTGATTGTTCCAATTACTATGATGACGGACATTCGGAAAAGAGGGAGTGGTGACCGCAGCGGTGATCCTTGCGGCTCCGTTTGTCGTCTATTACGTGATCAGCCGCTTCATTCCGATCTTCGACGACCCCGCCGGCAAAGAGGATGAACACACCAAAAAAGCGAGGGAACTTGGAGCGACACCTTGATCGTGCGCTTTTGGAAATGGTTTTGGTCACCTACAAAAAAATTCACTTGGGGCGCCATACTGATCGCCGGCGGCCTGGGCGGGATGATCCTTCTTGGCGGCTTCAACGCCGCCATGGAGGAATTCAACACCCTGGAGTTCTGCGTCTCGTGCCACGAAATGGAGCAACTGGTTTTCAAGGAATACAAAAAGACCATACATTACGCGAACCGCACGGGCGTCCGGGTCACCTGCGCCGACTGCCACGTTCCCCGGTCCCGGCTCCCTCAAGCACAAGAGCGGCCTCAGCTTCACCCTAACCGGCGCCTTGTTCAATTTTTAGCCCGATGGCCTTATGACCCAACGGCGAAGGTAGTGCCGGCCCAATGGGGCTCCATAAGTGGCGCTCTATAAGCGGCGCTCTATAATAGGAGCGGAGTGGGGCTTAATAAGACCGGAACCGCCATGGCCGACAACGTCCTGTTGAGCGTCGAGGAAATGTACCGGGCCGACGCCGCCGCCGTCGCCGGCGGGGTGGCGTCGCTCGACCTCATGGAGGCCGCCGGCGCCGCCATCGCCGGTGAAATCCGAAAAAGATGGGACCAGCGCCCGGTTATTATTCTCGCCGGTCCCGGCAACAACGGCGGCGACGGCTTCGTCGTTGCCCGGTTGCTGGCCGACGACGGCTGGCCGGTGCGCGTGGCGCTGTTGGGGGAAGCCGAAAACCTGAAAGGCGACGCGGCCCACAATGCCGAACGCTGGCAAGGCGGGGTTGAAGCCCTGGGCCCCGGCATTCTCGATGACGGTCCCTTGGCCGTCGATGCGTTGTTCGGGGCCGGCCTGACCCGGCCGCTGGAAGGTCCGGCGCTGGAGACGGTCCAGGCCCTCAACTTACGGAAGCTGGATTGCGTCGCCGTCGATATCCCCAGCGGCGTTGATGGCGATAGCGGGGAAATTTTGGCGGCCGCCCCCAGGGCGGTCGTGACGGTGACCTTCTTCCGCCCCAAGCCCGGACATTTTTTGATGCCTGGCCGGGAATTTACCGGCGGCCTTGTCGTCGCCGACATCGGCATCGCCGATGGCGTGCTTAAGGACATCAGGCCGGCAACCTATGTGAACGGCCCGGACTTGTGGCTCCAGGGGTTCCCGTGGCCGGACGCCGCCGACCATAAATACAGCCGCGGTCACGCCGTCGTCTGGGGCGGGCCCGAGATGACCGGCGCCGCCCGGCTGGCGGCCCTGGGCGCCCGGCGGCTGGGAGCCGGGCTGGTGACCATCGCGACGGCGCCCGAAGCCTTTGCCGTTTACGCGGCCGAAGAGCCGGGGACCCTGATCAAGCCGGTCGAGGATCTGGCCGCTTTCCGGGACCTGCTGGATGATTCCCGCAAGAACGCCGTTCTGGTCGGGCCGGGGGCCGGTCTTACCAAAGCGACGGCGGAAAGGGTCCTGGCCGCCCTCGATGCCAGGAAGGCGGTGGTGATCGACGCCGACGGCCTGAGCGTCTTCGCCGATGCCCCCGAAACCCTTATCGAAGCCATTGCCGGCCCCTGCCTGCTGACCCCCCATGAAGGCGAATTCAAGCGTCTGTTTTCCGTCGATGGGGACAAGCCGACCCGGGTCCGCGCCGCCGCCAAACTCGCCGGCGCGGTGGTGCTTCTCAAGGGCGCCGACACCGTAATCGCCGGGAAGGAGGGCCGGGCGGTCATCAATGCCAGCGGCACCCCCGATCTGGCCACCGCCGGTTCGGGGGACGTGCTGGCGGGGATGGCGCTGGGGCTGATGACGCAGGGGATGGACCCGTTCGATGCCGGCGCCGCTGCGGCCTGGCTGCATGGCGCCCTGGCCGAGGACATCGGGCCCGGCCTGATCGCCGAGGATCTGCCGGCGAAATTGCCCGGCATGTTACGGAATTTAAGGCCCCAAGACGGACACTAAACCTTGAAATTGCCCCTCTACGAGCAGATGTTTGGCGAATGAACGAACAAGCCTTGGCCATCCAACCGTCCCCAGAGCCGGAACCGGAGAAGACCGGATTTCTGGACCGTACGCTGCGCAAACTGAAAAACGCCTGGCAAAACATCGCCGGTGCGTCCTACGACGCCACCCAGGCCGGTTCCCGGCCCGACCTTCCCGCCGCCGACCTGGAATCCCTTCGCCAACAGATGCAGGACTGTCTGCAATCCCGGGGCGGCGAGGTTTCGGCCCGGGCCCGGGCCGCAGCCTTGGGGCATGTCTATCTGGCGCTCGACGCAAAGGGGCGGGAGCGGTTTCTCGGCGTCTTGGCCCATGAGTTCGACGTTGACCCGGCGCGGGTCGATGCCGCCATCGAAGACCTTAGCCTAGCCGGTGATGACGACGCCCGGCGCGATTACCAGGCGTTGCTGAGAAAGGCGCTTGAGGCGCCCCGGATCAAGCTGCTGACCCAATTCAACGCGCTGCCCGACGGCGTTAAGTTCCTGGTCGACATGCGGGCCGATCTATTGGCCCTGAAATCCGGGGATTCGGCGATCCGGGGCCTGGAACAGGACTTGAAATCACTGCTGACGACTTGGTTCGACGTCGATTTCCTGGAGCTCAGGCAAATTACCTGGGACAACGCTCCCGCCGCATTGCTTGAGAAACTGATCGCCTATGAGGCCGTCCACGCCATCGACGGTTGGGACGACCTCAAAAATCGCCTCGATTCCGACCGCCGGTGCTTCGCCTACTTCCATCCCCGGATGCCGCACGAACCGCTGATTTTCGTCGAAGTGGCGCTGGTCAACGGATTGGCGGACAACATCCAGGCGTTGCTGGATGAGAACGCCCCGGTCCAGGATCCCGGAACAACCGACACCGCCATCTTTTATTCCATCTCCAACGCCCAAAAAGGACTGGCCGGCATCAGTTTCGGCAATTTTCTCATCAAACGGGTGGCCGCGACCCTGAGCGCCGAATTCAAGGGGCTGAAAACCTTCGCCACCCTGTCGCCTGTTCCCGGCTTCATGGCCTGGCTCGAGAAAAAACTGGCCGAAGGCGACCCGGCGCTGCTGTCCCATGCCGACCGCAGGGCCCTCAGCGCCGCCGCCGGGCGGCAAGGGGGCGGCAAGGGGTCTTTGAAGTCGCTGCTGGCCATCCCCGGTTGGCAGGACGATCAGGCAATATCCGAGGCCCTGTGGGGGCCGCTGATGCGTTTGGCGGCCCGTTACCTGATTAATGAAAAGGACCTGAACAAACGCGCTCTGGACCCGGTGGCGCATTTCCACCTCACTAACGGCGCCAGCATGGAAAGCCTGAACTGGAAAGCCGACAGTTCCCCACGGGGTCTCGGGAATTCGGCCGGCATCATGATCAACTACCTTTATGACCTGAACCGGATCGAGGACAACCACGAGGCCTATACCTCGACCGGCAAGATCAACGCTTCTTCCCGGATGCGGCCCCTCCTGAAAGACTGAGACGGCCCGCCGGGACGCCCCTTGACCCATCGGATTTTTGGCAATAGGGGAATTTCGCCGCCGCGATTGACAGCCGGGGTCCATCGTATAAAGTTGCGCCCCCGCGATCGAAAACGTGGCGGTTTACCAAGGTTTTGCGGGCGTGGTGAAATTGGTAGACACGCAGGCTTTAGGTGCCTGTGACGCAAGTCGTGGGGGTTCGAGTCCCTCCGCCCGCACCAAAAAAACGGTTTGTCTCTGGCGACTGGGGATTTCATGCAAGTTACCGAAACAAAATCCGAGGGCCTTAGCCGCGAGTTCAAGGTGGCGTTGCCGGCCAACGAAATCGAGGAAAAGATCAGCCACCGGCTCAAGGAACTGGCCCGAACCGCGCAAATGCCCGGGTTCCGCCCGGGCAAGGTTCCGGTGGCGGTGCTGCGCAAGAAATACGGCCCCTCGGTTCTGGGCGAGGTCCTGGAACGCGCCGTCAACGATTCTTCGCAACAGGCGCTTGCCGAAAAGGGCTTGCGGCCGGCCATGCAGCCACGGGTCGAGATCACCTCGTTCGAGGACGGCGGCGATCTGGAATACACCATCGCCGTCGAACTGCTTCCGGAGATCAAGCCCTTCGATTTTTCCCAAATCAAGCTTGAGCGGCTGATTCCGAAAACCGACGAGGCGGCGATGGAAAAGGTTTTGGCCGATATCGCCGCCGCCCATGGCGATTCGGCGCCGATCAAGGACGACCGCGAAACCAGGACCGGCGACGTGTTGATGATCGATTTCGTCGGCCGGGTCGGCGGCGAGGAATTCGCCGGCGGCAAGGCCGAAGGCTATGAACTGACGCTGGGCTCGGGAACCTTCATTCCCGGGTTCGAGGAACAACTGATCGGGGTCAAGGCCGGCGGCAAGGTCGAGGTCAAGGTCAAGTTCCCGGAAAGCTACGGCGCCGCCGGGCTGTCGGGCAAGGACGCGGTTTTCGACGTCACCGTCAACGAGTTGAAGGAAACCGTGCCGTCCGCTATTGATGACGAACTGGCCAAGAAGGTCGGCATGGAAAACCTGGAGGTTCTTAAAAGTTCCATCCGCGAAGAGCAGGAACGCGAATTCAACGGCATGTCGCGGATGATTCTCAAGCGCGCGCTTCTCGATGAGCTATCCGCCGCCCACGACTTCGAAATCCCGGAAAAGCTTCTGGATCGGGAATTCGAGACCATCTGGAATCAGTTCGCGGAGCGGCGGAAAAAGAGCGAGGATGCCGACGCCGGGGACGAAGGAAAGACCGACGAAGAACACCAAAAGGAGTTCAAGGAAATCGCCGAACGCCGGGTCCGGCTCGGCCTGTTGCTGTCGGAAGTCGGCCGCGCCAACAACGTCCAGATCAGCAAGGAAGACGTCAACAGCCAGCTCATGGCCGAGGCGCGCCGCCATCCCGGCCGCGAAAAAGAGGTGATGGAGCACTACAAGAACAATCCCGAAGCCATAGAACAGTTGAGCGCCCCCATGTACGAGGAAAAGGTCGTCGATTTCATCCTCGAGCAGGCCTCGATCACCGAGAAAACGGCGACCATGGACGAATTGATCAAGGTCATGGAGAATGAAGCCGCCGGCAAACCGAAGGCCAAGGCCAAGCCGGGCGGAAAATCGAAAGCCAAGGGCAAGGCTGCGGCGGAAAAGAAGGCCGGCGAGAAACCGGCCCGGAAGACCGCCAAGAAGGGCCCGTAACCCCAGGCCGGCGAGACCGATAGAGGATGCCGCAAAGATGAGTGATCCGATCGAGATTTACATGAACAATCTTGTCCCCATGGTCGTCGAGACCACCAACCGGGGCGAGCGCGCCTATGACATCTATTCGCGCCTGTTGAAGGAGCGAATCATCTTCCTGACGGGCGGCGTCGACGATGGCGTCGCCAGCCTGGTATGCGCGCAGTTTCTGTTTCTGGAATCCGAAAATCCGTCCAAGGACATCGCGCTCTATATCAATTCGCCCGGCGGCATCGTGACGTCCGGGTTGGCGATCTATGACACCATGCGCTACATCCGTCCCGACGTTTCCACCGTCTGCGTCGGCCAGGCGGCGTCCATGGGGTCGATGCTGCTGTGTTGCGGCGCCGAGGGAAAGCGCTACGCGCTGCCCAATTCGCGGATCATGATGCACCAGCCCTCCGGCGGCGCCCAAGGACAGGCCGCGGACATCGAGATCCAGGCCCGCGAGATCCTTTCCTTGCGCGAAAGGCTCAACACCATCTACGTCGAGCATACGGGGCAAAAGCTGAGCGTCATCGAGGCGGCCGTCGACCGCGACCGCTTCATGAGCCCCGCCGAGGCGCTCGATTTCGGGCTTATCGACGAGGTCGTCACCAGCCGTCCACCCCTCGAAGACGATGACGACGATGAAGCCGGGTCGAAAAAAGACGACAAGGAATCGAACGAAGATTAAGGAAACAACAAGGATTTTCGATTCTATATATGCCTGAACAATAAACTCACGGGGCTTCACTTTTTTCTCATCTCCGTAATGCCGGAATGGCGAAAAAGGCTTAACTGTTTCTGGTTGCTGTTTTTTTTGGGATTGTGTGGGCCGCGCCCAAGTGGGTAAAATAATGATAATTGGGGAGGGGCCGGTCAACCGAACGGAGTATCCATGAGCAAATCCACCGGCGGCGATTCAAAAAACACCCTCTATTGCTCCTTCTGCGGCAAAAGCCAACACGAAGTCCGGAAGCTTATCGCGGGTCCGACGGTGTTCATCTGCGATGAATGCGTCGAGCTGTGCATGGATATCATCCGTGAAGAGCACAAGACCAACCTGGTCAAATCCGGCGACGGGGTACCTTGCCCGAGCGACATCTTCACCGTGCTGAACGATTACGTGATCGGTCAGGACCACGCCAAGCGGGTTCTTTCGGTGGCCGTGCACAATCACTACAAGCGCCTCGACCACAGCTCCAAGAACAACGACGTGGAACTGGCCAAATCCAACATCCTGCTGATTGGCCCGACCGGCTGCGGCAAGACGCTGTTGGCGCAAACACTGGCCCGTATCCTCGATGTGCCCTTTATCATGGCCGACGCGACGACCCTGACCGAAGCCGGTTACGTCGGCGAGGACGTGGAAAACATTATCCTGAAGCTGCTGCAATCGGCCGATTACAACGTCGAATGGGCGCAGCGCGGCATCGTCTATATCGACGAAGTGGACAAGATATCCCGCAAGTCGGACAACCCCTCGATCACCCGCGACGTTTCCGGCGAAGGCGTTCAGCAGGCGTTGTTGAAGATCATGGAAGGCACCGTCGCCAGCGTGCCGCCGCAAGGCGGACGCAAACACCCGCAGCAGGAATTCCTGCAGGTCGATACCACCAACATCCTGTTCATCTGCGGCGGGGCGTTTTCGGGGCTGGACAAGATCATTTCCGCCCGCGGCAGAGGGACGACCATCGGCTTCGGCGCCGACGTCCGCGCCGCCGACGATCGCAATACCGGCGACATCCTGCGCGAAGTGGAACCCGAGGATCTGCTGAAATTCGGCCTGATCCCTGAATTCGTCGGCCGTCTGCCGGTGTTGGCCACCCTCAATGACCTGGATAAGGACTCGCTCATCGAAATCCTCACCAAGCCGAAGAACGCCCTGGTCAAACAGTATCAGTGGCTGTTCGAGATGGAAGACGTACGGCTGACCTTTTCCGACGACGCCCTGTCCTCGATCGCCCACCAGGCCGTCGACCGCAAAACCGGCGCCCGCGGGCTGCGCTCGATCATGGAGAGCATTCTTCTCCACACCATGTTCGAATTGCCGGCCCTCGAAGGGGTCGAGGAAGTCGTCATCAGCCGCGAGGTCGCGGACGATTACTCGAAACCGCTTTATATCTATTCCGACCGGCGGAAAGAGGTGGAGACCAGTGCCTGACCGGGCCTTTCCGGGGGGAGCGTGAAATTTCCCGTCAACCCTTGAACGGCACCCTTGTTAAGACCACCTTTACCAGGAGCTTCTTGTCGCGGCCGTAGAGTAGAAGTTTTCCTTGCCCCGTTCGGGGAATGCGGCCGTAATTTTATAGCCGTCATTTTATAAAGGCAGAAAATCCGTGACCTACCAAGTCGACATGTACCCCGTTCTTCCGCTTCGAGACATCGTCGTTTTCCCGCACATGATCGTGCCCTTGTTCGTCGGCCGCGACAAATCGGTGCGCGCCCTTGAGGACGTCATGAAGGACGACAAGCAGATCCTGCTGGTGGCGCAAAAAAACGCCGCCCAGGACGACCCCAAGGCGGAAGACATCTATGACGTCGGCACGGTTTCCACGGTGTTGCAGTTGCTGAAGCTTCCCGACGGCACCGTCAAGGTGCTGGTCGAAGGCGTGCAAAGGGCCAGGATCACCAGCTACGCTGACAACGAGGACTTCTTCCTGGCCGAGGGCGAGCTGATCGACGAGGACGAAACCCTGACCGAGGAGATGGAAGCCCTCAGCCGCTCCGTGGTCACCCAGTTCGAGCAGTACATTAAGCTTAACAAGAAGATTCCACCGGAGGTCCTGGTCTCCATCAACCAGATCGAGGACCGCGGCAAGCTCGCCGACACCGTGGCTTCGCACCTGGCGTTGAAAATTTCCGAAAAGCAGGAGCTTCTGGAAACCGAACTGGTGGCCGACAGGCTGGAGAAGGTCTACTCCCACATGGAAGCCGAAATCGGCGTCCTGCAGGTTGAGAAAAAGATTCGCAACCGGGTCAAGCGGCAGATGGAGAAGACCCAGCGCGAGTACTATTTGAACGAACAGCTCAAGGCGATTCAGAAGGAACTGGGCGAGACCGAGGACGGCCGTGACGAAACCGCCGAAATCGAGGAAAAGATCAAGAAGACCAAGCTTTCCAAGGAAGCCCGGGAAAAGGCCCAGGGTGAACTGAAAAAGCTGAAATCCATGTCGCCGATGTCGGCCGAATCCACCGTGGTCCGCAACTATCTGGACTGGATGCTGTCGATCCCGTGGAAAAAACGGACCCGGATCAAGAAGGACCTACGGGTGGCCGGAGAAATCCTCAACGCCGATCACTACGGCTTGGAGAAGGTCAAGGAGCGGATTTTGGAATACCTGGCCGTGCAGCATCGCACCAACAAGGTTTCCGGGCCCATTCTCTGCCTGGTCGGCCCGCCGGGCGTCGGCAAGACATCCCTTGGCCAATCCATCGGCCGGGCGACGGGACGCAACTTCGTGCGCATGTCGCTGGGCGGCGTGCGCGACGAATCCGAAATCCGCGGCCACCGCCGCACCTATATCGGCTCCATGCCGGGCAAGATCGTCCAGGGTATGAAAAAGGCCAAATCATCCAACCCGCTGTTCCTGTTGGACGAGGTGGACAAGATGGGCCATGACTGGCGCGGCGACCCCGCCTCGGCGTTGCTGGAGGTTCTGGACCCGGAACAGAACCACGCCTTCAACGATCATTATCTTGAGGTCGACTACGACCTTTCGGACGTGTTTTTCGTCACCACCGCCAATACCCTGACCATGCCGCCGGCGCTGTTGGACCGGATGGAGATCATTCGCCTGTCCGGCTACACCGAGGACGAAAAGGTCGAAATCGCCTACCGGCACCTGATTCCGAAGCAGATCGAAAAACACGGGCTGAAAAAGGACGAATGGAAGATTTCCGATACCGCCCTTCGCGACATGATCCGCTATTACACCCGCGAAGCGGGGGTCCGTAACCTGGAACGCGAAATCGCCAACCTGGCCCGCAAGGCCGTCAAGAAAATCTTGATGGATAAGGCCAAGCAAAAGGCCAAGCAAAAGGCCAAGCAAAAGGCCAAGGAAATGATCGTCACCGTGACCCGGAAGAATTTGAAAAAATGGGCCGGTGTGCGCAAATACCGTTTCGGCGAGATCGAACTTGACGACCTGGTCGGCGTCACCACCGGTCTGGCCTGGACCGAGGTCGGCGGCGAGCTGCTCTCCATCGAATCCGTCATCGTGCCGGGCAGGGGCAAGATGACCCTTACCGGCAAACTGGGCGACGTGATGACCGAATCCATCCAGGCGGCCAAATCCTATGTCCAGTCCCGGGCCCAGCAGTTCGGCATCCATCCGACCCTGTTCGTGAAAAAGGACATCCACGTTCACGTACCCGAGGGCGCGACGCCCAAGGACGGGCCATCCGCCGGCGTCGCCATGGTCACATCCATCGTTTCCGTTATGACCGGCATCAAGGTTAAAAAAGAAGTTGCTATGACCGGCGAGGTGACCCTTAGGGGCCGGGTGCTGCCCATCGGCGGCTTGAAAGAGAAGCTGTTGGCGGCGCTCAGAGGCGGCATCAAGACGGTGCTGGTGCCGAAGGAAAACGAAAAGGACCTTGCCGAAATTCCCGACAACGTTAAACGGGCCTTGAAAATCGTGCCCGTCGCCGTCGTCGAGGAGGTTCTTGAGCATGCCCTGATGAATCCGCTGACGGCGCGGGAATGGGGCGAGGAAGCGGATGTCGAAGCCAGTTCTCTTCCTTCCTCCGGTGGTGGCGACGGGGACGACGACAGCACGGGCGTCGTTACTCACTGATTTCCCCCCGCCGATTTACCGCCGCAATAGGGTTTTCCGTCCAATCCAAAGATGTGTGAATGGCCTGTCCGATTCGCCGTTGGGCCGGAGAATCGACGGGGAATGCCGGATTCGCCTACACTTTTTCCGTCTCAAAGGAAAAGTTGGGCCCTTCGGGGATGAGTGATTCATTCCATTTTTTCAACGTGTAACCGGAATAAGACCGGAAAAACGGCAAAAAACTGGGGAAAACCGCGCCTCAGCAATTGACGCCGTTGACTTGGAGTCAGTAAACTCCCGGTTATCACCGGGTTTCGTGGGCATGACATGAGGATTGGAGTGTCCGCTTTAACGATCCATCCTGACCACACACTTCTAATAGAGGGGGCTTTCCATTGAACAAAAATGATCTTGTCGCCGCAGTGGCGAGCCGCACTGGTTTATCGAAGGCCGATTCCGCCAAAGCCGTTGACGGCGTCGTATCATCAGTCACTTCCGCCCTTCGAGGGGGCACGGAAGTTCGACTCGTTGGCTTCGGAACCTTTAGCGTTTCGCACCGTAAAGCCACCACGGGCCGCAATCCGCGGACGGGTGAGCGAATTCAAATTGCCGCCACCAATGTGCCCAAGTTTAAGTCCGGCAAGGCATTGAAGGCGGCAGTCAACTAAGCCGTTCCAATTTCGAATTCGGTACCGGCTGCGCCCTCGGCGCAGCCGGTATTGTTTTGCCTGCGGGAAGCCGGGGGCTTGTATTCCTCTGCCCAAGGCCTGTATTTTTCATCGTGTATCCCGGCCATTTCCCGGTTTCTGATTCCGGTCCCCGTGGGGCGGTTAGCTCAGTTGGGAGAGCAACTGGTTTACATCCAGTAGGTCGGCGGTTCGAGCCCGTCACCGCCCACCACCCCCGGAAGTTGGCCTTGAATTGTCACGCCTTTTTCACCTTTATTGTCCCACTCTCGGCACCACCTTCTGAAAGTGGGACACTTTCGTTCGATTTCTGTCTCTCCGCCCATTCGTTAGCGGCGTCCTTGGCGATCAATTTGCGGCGCATTTCGCGGGTGTAGTCCTGCACTTGCCGCAGCGATATCCAGCCGTTGTGGGCCATGATCTGTATGTCTGAGTAACCCATTTCCGCCAACTTGCAGGCCGACGCCTTGCGGAAGCCATGCGCGGAACAATGGGAGAGGCCAGCCTCAACAAGCCATTTCTTTACCTTGTTGCCGAAACTGGCGGAGGAGGCGAAGGGCCTGCCGGTTTCCGAGATGATAAACCCCAGATCGCCGCCCGGTGTGGCGTCGAGGCTGCTCTGCAAGGGGGCCAAGATGGGTATATCGACCACCATCCTGCGCTTGGTCCGGGCCTTGTGCTGAGTGTATCGGAGGCCACCAGCGCGCTGTATGTGCTGCGGACCCAGGCGGTAAGCGTCGGAACACCGGCCACCGCCACCGTATAGTATTAGGTCAGACGCCTTCCTCGCCATGGTGCCAACAGGGAAGTGCCCCTCGTACTGCTCAAGTTCCTCCATCGTTATGTGATGGAAGCCGCCAGCTTTCTTGGGCTTGAGGTTGTCCACGTCACGGGCCGGATTGGTATCGGTGTAATGACCCGCCTTGATGGCC
>NZAZ01000067.1 GCA_002686255.1 Rhodospirillaceae bacterium | reverse complement strand
TGCTCAGGATGAGGCTTCGACACGCTCGCTTGCGCTCGCTGCTCAGGATGAGGCTTCGACACGCTCGCTTGCGCTCGCTGCCCGGGATGAGGAATTACAATATCTTATGCCTCACCCTGAGGAGGACCGGAGGTCCGTCTCGAAGGGTGATTGCTCCAAATCATGGGTTTTTCGGCAGCCTGCTAAGCTCTTTCCCTAACCCTTGGGATGGAAGTTGCGCAGCGTCGGGTCCCGTTCCAGCCAATAGGCATAGAGGCTCAGCGGCGCCATGGTGATGTCGAGCCCGCCCATGGCCGCCGGCCGGGCCGTGGTCCGGGTCAGGACGATCGCCTTCGCCGCCGGGTTGGTCCCTTCGACGAAACCGGCCAATTGCTTCGGCCCCTTGCCGCCGCCGGCATGGGCGTCGGCCCAGTCGATTTCGTAGACGTGATCGGGCTTGTTGCTTTCCGGGCCGATGGAAAGCAGGTCGATGCCGCCGCCCCGCCAACTGGCGTAGGCCAGGTCGGCAAAAGCGCTTGAGCCCAGCCACTGCCCGAGAAGGGCGGTCTCCGCCAGGCGGGGAAAGACTTCGTTTTCCGGCGCCACTGGCCCGAACAGCGCGGCATAGAGGCAGGGCGAGGTCAGGTAGACCTTGAAGGCGACGGCGCGTTGAAAACGCCTGCCCCGCCGGTCGACCCGGAGAAGGCGGCGGATCAGGAACGCCGATTCCAGGTAATCGAGATATTTGCGTAGCGTGTTCTTGGCCGTGCCGGTGGCCTTGGCCAATTCCTCCATCGTCACTTCCAGGCCGGTGTTGACGGCCAGAAGGGCGAACAGCCGGTTCAGTTCGCGGGCGTCGTTGACCCCGGACAGGCTGGCCAGGTCCTTGTGCAGAACCCTATCGGCGACCCCGTCGCGGATGAAGGTCGGGGCCGGGTTGCCCTGGGCCAGGGGCAGGACGGCCTCAAGGAAACCGCCGAAATTGACGTAGCGGTGGAACTCGGCATTCAACGCCCCGAGCACGCCGGGCGCCACCGCCAGCGGCTGTCCGGCCTTGCCCCCCTCGGGCCCGAAAAGCCTTTCCTCCGATCCCCTGAAGCGCAGGAACTCGAGAAACGTCAGCGGCGGCAGCACGAACGCCGAAATCCGGCCCCCGGATGAGACTTCGCCGGTGGTCAGGGCCGGGGCGGCGGAGGAAACGGCGCCGACGACGCGCGCCTTCGGCCACCCTTCGGCGATTTCCAGCAACGCCTTTTGCCAATCCCTGACGTACTGGACCTCGTCGAAAAGGAAAATCAGTTGGCTTTCGGGGCCGTGGCCATGATGGGTGGCGAAAAGTTCGGCCAGTTTCCGGAGCTCGGCCGAAGTAGTGCTGGGCGCCGTCAGCGAACAGTAAAAAACCGACTTCGGATCGGCCCCCTTTTCGATCAACGCCGCCACCAACTGGCGCAGCAATACCGTCTTGCCGGCCCTGAGCGGCCCCGCCAGCACCAGGGCCTGGCCGGCGCCTGATTTCATCACTTGGCCGATAAAAGCCGGGAAGAAGATCCGCTTCGGCGGCTGGCGGAACCTGATTTCCGTTTCCGGGGTAAACGACCACCAGGGATTCTCGAAGCCTAAGCGTTGGAAAAGGCCGTCTTCGGATATGGTTTGCACGGCGTTGGTCCCCCAAGCCTCCCCGAAATCCGCCTAAATCAACAAGATCAATTAAATAATCTTGTTTGTTTATAATTTTAGGATCAATTAAATGACCTTGAACAGAGGCAAAATCGCGGATTTGTCCGCCAATTGTCAAGAAGTTATTGAAAAAAATGAATGAATCTTCAAACCAGCCGGCTAACCCGTTGGCGCAATTCCGGCACCACCTCGGCTTCGAACCAGGGGTTTTTCCGAAGCCAGCCGGTGGTCCGCCAACTGGGATGGGGGGTCGGCAGGAACCGCGGCAGGGTCTCCCGCCAGGCCCTGACCGTCTCCGTCATCGTGCTTTTGGCCGCCGGGCCCAGATAATGCTTCTGCGCATAGCCGCCGACCAGAAGCGTTAGTTTCACTTGCGGAATAAAATTCAGCAGCTTTTGATGCCATTCCGGGGCGCATTCGGGCCTGGGCGGATTGTCGCCGCCCTTTTCGTTGCGGCCGGGATAGCAGAACCCCATCGGCACGATGGCGACGCGGGCCTCGTCATAGAAGACCTCGGGCGTCATTTCGAGCCAGTCGCGGAGCCGCTCGCCCGAGGCGTCGTTCCAGGGAATGCCCGATTCGTGGACCCGGGTGCCCGGCGCCTGGCCGACGATCAACAGCTTCGCCGTGGCCGAGGCCCGGAGCACCGGCCGCGGCCCCAGGGGCAGATGTTGGGCGCAAAGCCGGCACGCCCTGATTTCCGTTAACAGGTCTTCAATATCCGGCATGCAGGCGGCCCGTCCTGATTTCCGGTCACCCCAGGGTCAGGTAATGCAGGGAAAACAGGCCGTCGCCGTCGACCCAGGTCCTGGCGGCGCGGAACCCGGCCCCGGCGGCGAGGCGCGGAAATTCCTCGACGTGGTACTTGTAGGAATTCTCGGTGTGGATGGTCTCGCCTTCCCTGAACGTGAAATCCCGGCCGTGGACCGTCACCGTCTGGTCCTTCATGCTGACCAGGTGCATCTCGATGCGGCCTTCGGCGCCGTTGTAAAGCGCCCGGTGGCGGAACGCCGTGGTGTCGAAACCGCCGCCCAGCTCGCGGTTGATCCTCTCAAGCACGTTGAGATTGAAGGCCGCGGTCACGCCCTGGGCGTCGTCATAGGCGCGAACCAGGATATCTTCGTCCTTTTTCAGGTCGACCCCGATCAGCAACGCCCCGCCGCCGCCGACCATGTCCGCCACCGTGGCCAGGAAATCCGCCGCCCCGGCGTGGTCGAAATTGCCGATGGTCGAGCCGGGAAAGAACCCGATCCGGTTCTCCCTGGCCTTTCGGACCTGGTCCGGCAGCGGCACCGGGCGGGTGAAATCGGCGACCAGCGGCAAAACATCCAGGTCCGGATAATCCGCCGCCAGCGCCGCCGCCGAGAGCATCAAAGGGCCGGCCGAAATGTCGATGGGCACGAACGCGGCGGGACTTCTCAGCGCGTCCAGCAGCAGCCGGGTTTTCAACAGCGATCCGCAGCCGAATTCGATCAGGCAGACGCCGGGGCCGATGAGGTCCGCCATCTCGTTCCCGTGGGCCCGCAGCAGCGCCGTTTCCGTGCGCGTCGGATAGTATTCGTCCAGGCCGCAGATGGTGTTGAAAAGTTCAGAGCCGCGATCGTCGTAGAAATACTTGCACGGCAGTTCCTTCTGCTCCCGCGACAGGCCTTCGAAAACGTCGTCGCGGAAGGACTTCAAACGGTCCGGTAAATCGATGACCCGAACGGTCGCATCCATGGCATCAAATCCGGTTGTCGGGGCCCGGGTTCCAACCGAAATCAGGCGTCTTCGGCCAACCGCAGGCCGCTGAACTGCCAGCGGTCCGGCGGGTAGAAGAAATTGCGGTAGCTGGCCCGCACATGGCCCTCCGGCGTCGCCGCCGAGCCGCCCTTCAGCACCATCTGGCCGCTCATGAACTTGCCGTTGTATTCGCCGACGGCGCCGGCGGCGGCCCTGTAGCCGGGGTAGGGCGCATAGGCGCTTCGGGTCCATTCCCAGACGTCGCCGAAGACCTGGGCCGCCCGGCCTTCCCCGGCCCGGCCCGGGATCGGGTGGAAATGGCCGCCGTCGGCGAAATTGCCTTCGACAGGACAATCGGCCGCCAGCCTTTCCCACTCCGTCTCCGTCGGCAGCCGCTTGCCGGCCCAATTGGCGAAGGCGTCGGCCTCGAAATAGCTGACGTGGCAGACCGGTTCCGCCGGATCCAGGGCCCGCGCCCCGGCCAGGGTCATGATCCGCCATCCGTCGTCGGCCTTTTGCCAGTAAAGCGGCGCTTCCCAGCCATCGGCCTGAACGGCGGCCCAGCCGTCCGATAGCCACCCTTGCGGCCGCCGGTAGCCGCCGCCGTCGATGAATTCCAGGAATTCGCCGTTGGTCACCGGCCGGGACCCGATGCGGAACCCGTTCAGCCACACCTTGTGGCGGGGGCCTTCGTTGTCGAAGGCGAAGCCGGGGCCGTCAAAGCCGGTCTCGACAAGCCCCTCGGGGAATTCGATCCATTCCAGCGGCGCAACGTCCTCGATGCCATGAGGCTTGAAGTCCTGATAGGCGGGGGCCAGGGGGTTGCACGAAAAGACGTGCTTGATGTCGGTCAGCATCAGTTCCTGGTGCTGCTGTTCGTGGTTGTGGCCGAGATCGATCAAGGGCTTGATCCTGTTCCAGGCATCGTCGCCGGCCTTGGCGATCAGCCGTTCCATGGCGTCCTCGACGTGGCGGCGGTAGGCGTGGATATCTTCCAGCGGCGGCCGCGACAACAGCCCCCGCTTCGGCCTTTGGTGCCGGGGGCCGACGGCATCGTAATAGGAATTGAACAGATAATTATAGTCGGGATGGAATTCCCCATAATCGCCATCGAAGGGCTTGAGGATGAAGGTCTCGAAAAACCACGACGTATGGGCCAGGTGCCATTTCGTCGGGCTGACGTCGGGCATGGACTGGATGCATTGATCCTCGGCCGTCAGCGGCGCCGCCAAGGCGGCAGAACGGGCGCGGATATCCCGGAACAGGGCTTGGATGTCGTCCCGGGACGGGCCAAGATTTTCATTGGCGGAAAGTTTTTGAGGTCGTCCCCCCATGTGTAACCTTCACAAATAGTCGCCGCCCGATCAAGGGCCACCCTTGATTTTCCTAAAATTGGCCGGCGATTTAATTATTTTGCTATTGAAACAATTAAAGTTTGCCGCCGTTCAGAATCTTGTCGACGTAAGCCGGCACCGTTTCCGTTGCCAGACCGTAATGGGCTTCCGCGAACTGGGCCGCCCCTTCCGACGGCTCCATGTTGATCTCCACCGTGTGCGTCCCGCCGCCGGTCACGTGGGCGACGAAACCGGCCGCCGGATAGACGTTGCCCGAGGTGCCGATGGACATGAACAGCCGGCACCGGTCCAGGGCCTGATAGATGCGCTCCATCTCCAGCGGCATTTCGCCGAACCACACCACGTTCGGGCGAAGGCCCCCCGCATCGCCGCAATCGGCGCAGGCATGCTCGAGGCTCAAATCTTCCGTCCACCCGGTAATGGCCTGACAACGATTGCAGCGAATCTTCAACAACTCGCCGTGCATGTGCAGCAGGTTGCGGCTGCCGGCCCGTTCATGAAGGTCGTCGATGTTCTGGGTGACGATAAGGACGCCGCCCGGCCATTCGGCTTCCAGCCGGGCCAGGGCAACGTGGGCGGCATTGGGCATGACCCCGCCCGACGCCAAACCGGCCCGGCGCGTGTTGTAGAAATCGTGCACCCGTTCCGGGTCGCGGGCGAAGGCTTCCGGCGTCGCCACGTCCTCGATCCTGACCCGGGCCCAGATGCCGTCGGCATCGCGGAAGGTGGCGAGCCCCGATTCCTTGGAAATGCCGGCCCCGGTGAGGACGACGATGTTGGCGGTGTCGGTCATATTTTTCACTTCTCGTCTTGCCGGACGGCCATGGGCTCATGATAATCCAACGGTTGCCCTGATGGCCAATAGGGGATGGCCAATGGGGAAAGTTTTGGGAGGGGATGTCTTGGTCAAGGTGCTGTTCGTCTGTCTCGGCAACATCTGCCGTTCGCCCACCGCCGAGGGGGTGTTCAGGTTGCTGGTCGAAAGGGCGGGCCTGGGCGACCGGATCATGGTCGATTCCGCCGGCACCGGCGCCTGGCACATCGGCAGCCGTCCCGACCGCCGGGCCCAGGCGGCGGCGCGCCAGCGCGGCATCGATCTTTCCGGCCAGCGCGCGCGGCAGGCCAAAAGCGGCGACTTCCAGCGCTTCGATTACGTCCTCGCCATGGACGCCGACAACCACTCGGAGCTCGCCGGGCTTTGCCCGCCGGGCGAGGAGCACCGGCTGCATATGTTCCTGGATTTCGCGCCCGAGGTCGGCCGGCGCAACGTCCCCGACCCCTATTACGGCGGCGGCGGCGGCTTCGACGCCGTGTTCGACATGATCGAGACGGCCGCCGAAGGATTGCTGGCCGATATCCGCGATAAGCACCTTTAAGAGGGTCCGGCCATGCGGCGGCGGATAGAGGAAACCATCACCGAGGCCGCCGGTTCGCCACCGGTCCGGTTCCGGCCCATGGGCGGCGGCTGCGTCGCCGACGTCAGCCGGGTGACCCTGGAGGACGGCCGCACCGTCGTCGCCAAGACAGGCGATGCGGGAAGCGGCCTCGACCTCGAGGGCTTCATGCTGCGATACCTGCGCCAGAAGGGCGGCCTGCCGGTGCCGGACGTGCTCTATGCCGACGACGGCCTGCTGCTGATGAGCTGCCTTGAGGTCGCGGGCGGCATTTCCCCCGGCGCCCAGGCCGAAGCCGCCGACCTGCTGGCGGCGCTGCACGGGGTCGGGGCCCGGAATTTCGGCTTCGAGCGCGACACGGTGATCGGCGGCCTGCATCAGCCGAACCCGGAAACCGCGGGCTGGATCGATTTCTTCCGCGACCAAAGAATCCTTTATATGGGCCGCCAGGCCCTCGACTCCGGCCGCCTGCCGGGGGACCTGATGACGCGGTTGGAAAGGCTGGCCGGCCGGCTCGGCGACTGGATTGACGCCGGTACCGCCCCGTCGCTGATTCACGGCGACATGTGGACCGGCAACGTGCTCTGCAACCACGGCCGCATCTCGGGCTTCGTCGATCCGGCCATCTATTACGCCGACGCCGAGATCGAGCTCGCGTTCTCGACGCTGTTCGGCACCTTCGGCGACGCCTTCTTCGGCCGCTACCGGGAACACCGGCCGCTCAGGCCCGGTTTCTTCGAGGAACGGGTCGGCCTTTACAACCTCTATCCTTTGCTGGTGCATGTGCGGCTGTTCGGCGGCTCCTACGTCGGCTCGGTGGACCGCACCCTGGCCCGCTTCGGTTGCTAGTTTCGTTCCGCCGCCGGTCCGGGTAAGGTCGTTTCCATGCCGCGCTTCGCCGCCAACCTCAGCTATATGCTGCAAGAAGTCCCGATGCCGGACCGCTTCGCCGCCGCCCGCGAACTGGGCTTCGAGGCAGTCGAATGCCAGCTCCCCTATGACCACCCGGCGGACGAACTGGCCGCGGCGTGCCAAGACGCAAAGCTCCAATTCGTCATGTTCAACGCGCCCCCCGGCGACATGGAGGCGGGCGAGTACGGCATTTCGGGCCTTCCGGGCCGCGAGGGCGAATTTCAAGACAGCATCGGCCAAGCACTGGAATACTCCCAGGCCCTGGAGAGCCGGTTCATTCACGTGCTCGCCGGCATCATGCCCGATGGCGAAAGCCGCGAGCGCTGCCACGAGGTCTATGTCGAAAACCTCAAATGGGCCGCCAAAACCTGCGGAGAAGCCAATGTCGGCGTGCTCATCGAGCCCATCAACACCTTCGAGCGGCCTGGTTATTTAATGTCGCTGACCGCCGAGGCCCGCGACACCCTCGCCGGCGTCGGCCATCCAAATCTCGGCATCCAATTCGATTTCCACAACGCCCAGCTCATGGAGGGCTGCCTGACCCGGGCGCTGGAGGACACCATCGGTTCCATCAATCACATGCAGATCGCCGGCGTTCCCGGACGCACGCCGCCGGACGAAGGGGAAATGAACTATCCCTACCTGTTCGGGGCCATCGACCGCCTGGGCTATGAAGGCTGGGTCGGGTGTGAATACCGCCCCCACGGCGAGCACGACGGGGCGACCAAGGACTCCCTCGGCTGGGCCGCCGAATTCGGCCTCGGCTGAGGCGGGATTAATCTAGGCCGGCTTCACCGCCTTGAGGGCGATGCTCTTCACCCCCCACTGTTCCGTCGCCCCCAGGGCGCTATCGGAAATGAACTCGTAAGCGCAGGGTTCCACCTGCTCGACCGAAAGGCCGGCCGCCTCGATGGCGGCGCGGTAGCTGTCTTCCTGCATGGCGCCGCCAATGCACGCGGCCCACAGGTCGGCGTTGCACGATACCGTTTCCGGCAACTGGCTTTCGGTGACGATGTCGGAAATGGCGAGCCGCCCGCCGGGTTTAAGGACCCGGGCCACCTCGCGGAAGACGGCGGCCTTGTCCGGCACCAGGTTGATGACGCCGTTGGAGATGACGACATCGGCGCATTCGTCGTCCAGGGGCAGGTCGTTGATATAGCCCTTCAGGTAGGTTATGTTGGCGAAGCCCCCTTCGTCGCGCAGGCGCTCGGCCTTTTCGCGCTGCGGGTCGGTCATGTCGATGCCGATGACCTGACCCTGGGACCCGACCTTGAGTGAGGCGACGAACGTATCGGTGCCGGAGCCGCTTCCCAGATCGACAACGCTTTCGCCTTCCCGGATGCCGGCCAGGTGAAAGTAATAGCCGACGCCGGCGAACGACTCGATGGCCTGGGCGGGAATGCGGTCCAGATCGTCGGCCGGATAGCCGAGCCGTTCGGTCAGCCCGCGGCCCATTTCGAAATGGAATTCCCCGTGCGGGTCGTCGGCGACCCGGCGGTACATTTCCTTGACCTGGCCTTCCAGGGATTCCTCGTCCACCTGCTGTTTGGCGGGTGCGGTTTCATCGACCATGCTGTTCCTCCCTCGCTTGCGTTGGAATGGGGTCTCCAGAACTTTTTCTTTTAATTTAGCGGCAACGAATGTAGCAGGAATCTAGGGACCGGAGGTCAATTTTCCAACCCATAATCCGCCAGCGCCTGATAGTGCGCGCCGCCGTGGCCGAGGTGGCTGCGGTAGAGCGTGAAGCAATCGACCTCGAACGGCCCGGCGGAAAACCCGTTCAGGGCCTCAAGATAATGCCCGACTTCCGAGGCCGAGCCGTTCTTCATCCTGGCCAGGGTCACGTGGGGCTTGAATTTCCGGTGTTCGGGCTCATGGTCCAGGCGCACCAGGGCGTGTTCCACCTTCGCCCGCAGCCGCATCAGGGGGTCGGACACCCCGACCCCGGCCCAGACCGCGTGGACCCGGCCGCGGCGGTCGAAACAGCCGAGTTCCGACAGCGTCAGCGGGAACGCCGGGGCCTCGATGGCCGCCAGCGCCTCGTCGATGTCGGCCTCGCCGCCGCCCGGCACCTCGCCGATGAAGCGCAGCGACAGGTGCAGGTTCCCGGGCCTCACCCAGCGCGCGCCCTGAAGCCCGCCCTTGAGTTCGCCCAGCCGGGCGCGGACGTCTTCGGGAAGGGGAATGCCGACGAAAAGGCGCATGGTCATGGCTCCGCTCAGTGGATGGAATCTAACATAGGATACCCCTGCGACGGCTCCCCAAGTTCATCCGCATGGAAAATGATTCCCTTTCGGCAAAACAAAAAAGCGATTTACCACCAAGGCGCCAAGACGCAAAGACTCAATGTCGGTAACTCCCCGTGTCTTTTGTGTCTTGGTGGCTGGATTCCCGATTTGAAGGTCAAAGGAAAACAGCCAGCACGCCGGTATAGCCGTAGAGGCGGTTGCTGGAAATTTCGCCGTTGCCGAAAAAGCCGACCAGCGGGAAATCGCCCATCCGGTCGCGGATCAGGGCCATTTCCCGGCCCTCCTCGCCGAACATGTTGGGGCCGCGGGCGACGCAGGAGAAATACACCCCGCCCCGGGGCGGCGCCGGCAGGCGCTTGTTCAGGTTTCCGATCATCGAGCCCAGGTCTTCCTCGGCGCTTTTGGGATCGCGGCGCACGAACATCACCCGGTCGCCGGCCCTGACCTCCTCGCCGACGGCCAGCCAGCCGCGCATGGGGTCGATGCCTATCAGGTTGCGGACCACGTAATCGCCGGTGTCGGACCCCTCGACGGGAAACGCGGTGTGTATATAACCGGCGGCCTTGTTGAGATCGCGGGCGAGAAGCTCGCCGACCTCGTCCTTGAACACGTCGAGCGCCTTTTCCCCGTCCAGCCCGATGATGACGTTGTCCAGGCAGTCCGACACCACGTGGCTGCCGCCGACGGGGACGCAGCCCTGGGAAAGGCCCGTCGCGACCTCGACGCCAGGCGCGAACAGGACGCCGGACAGGCCGCCCTGGGTGATCCCGCCGGCGACCTGGGACAGGGCGCCCCGCGAAGAACTGAGGCCCCCGACCAGGAAATCCGCCGCGGTGAGGCTCAGGCTTTCGATCAAATCGGCGGTGAATTCGTTGGTCGGGTCGCCGTGGACGATGGCGAAGGGCGGCGACGACTCCTCAGCCCACGCCCTGACCGAGGACGACAGCCCCTGTTCGGGGCCGGTGACGGCGGGAAAGACGCAAAAGCTGTCCTTCGGCAGGTCGCCGATCATCGCCGCCGCCGCCGGGCGGTCGAAATATTCGACGCCGGACGCGCAGATACCGATGCCGACGCTGCCGACCCAGTCCTCGACGCCGGTGGTCCGGCGCAGGTCGGTGAGGATGGAGCCCAGTTCGCCGGCCATCATGTCGGTGACGTAGATGAACCCCAGCCTGTCGCCGCCACCGTTGCCGGGCCCGGCGTTCAGGCCGTCGGCTAGGCTCTTGGCGAGCCCGGCCCAGTCGTCGGCTTCGGCATGGGAAAAGGTGAACGACGTCATTGTTTGGGGCGGTCCTTAAAAAAGGCGGTTTTAAGCGCTTGGGGGCCCAGGGGAGCGCCCAGGGACGGTTTTTTGTTTACCCCGCCACGGCCCGGCCTTCAACGCCGGATGTGGTGGGGTTTTTCCGGCTTCGGGCCGAAAACCCCCGAACGCCCCCCGACCCCCCCGCAACGATCCGGCAATGAAAAGGCAAAAAGGCGACGGCGGCTATTGATCGGAGGGGGTTTTGTGCCATATATAGCCGCAACGGAGTTCTGAACCTTTTATTCGCCACAGGAGTTGTTTTCATGGCACTCGGACCCGATCCCAAGTTTTCGCTTCGCACCGAGCAGATGAGCCCGGCCGAAGCCGCCGCCGCCGAGATCGACGTCGGCCTCCGGGAGTATATGCTCCGCATCTACAATTACATGGCGTCGGGCCTGGCGCTGACCGGCATCATCGCCTACGGATCGGCCCAAACGCCGGCCATTCTCAACCTTCTCTACACCACCGGCCCGGAGGGTTTCCTGCAGCCGACCATGCTGGCCTGGATCGCCATGCTGTCGCCGCTCGGTTTCGTGTTGGCGTTGTCGTTCGGCATCAACCGCATGAGCCCGTCGATGGCGCAGGCCGTGTTCTGGGGCTTTTCCGCCGTCATGGGGCTGTCGCTGGCGCACATCTTCCTGGTCTTCACCGGCGCCTCAATTGCGCGGGTATTCTTCATCACCGCGGGCACCTTCGCCGCCATGAGCCTGTACGGCTACACCACCAAGCGCGACCTCACCGGATTGGGCTCTTTCATGTTCATGGGCCTGATCGGCATCATCATCGCCAGCATCGTCAACATGTTCCTACAAAGCACGGCCATGCATTTCGTGATCTCGGTGATCGGGGTCCTGGTGTTCGTCGGCCTGACCGCCTACGACACGCAGAAGCTCAAGAACCTGTACTCCGAAATCGACAGCGCCGATACCGCGACCAAGAAGGCGATCATGGGCGCGTTGACGCTGTATCTGGACTTCATCAACCTGTTCCTGATGCTGCTCCGGCTGTTCGGCGAACGCCGCTAGCAGGCTGCTGAAAAACTCCTCGCATTTTGGGTTCTGACGTGATTCTGTGATTCCATTGAATGATGGAGGATCGGATGCGCGGTCGAGATCAAAGCAGCGGCAGTCTTTTCAGCTACGTTGACCTTGAGGAGCGGGTTCCGAAGGACCATTCGCTTCGGGTTATCCGCGGCATCGCAAACGATGTCCTGGGGTCTTTGTCGTCTGAATTCGAGGCGCTTTATTCGCCTATGGGTCGCCCATCGATCCCGCCGGAGAAGAGATCCTCGACCTGTCGCAGCGAAAGCGGATAACGGACGTACATCATAACCACGAGGCGGATCACCTCGGGCGAACTGTTGAAATAACGGAATGGATTGCGCATTGCCGGAGGCTAAGGAACCTCGCCGGGAGGCTCAAGTCGATATTTGGCCACGTGTTAATGAGTTCATGGCCTAATATTCCTATTTCACCGTCCGCAGGTTTCTTCGCTTTACGGCAGTACGAACTGCCTCAACCGGATCCTGAGCCAAGGCGCCGATAGCTCGCTGAATCTCTGGCTCTTCAATTTGCCCCAAGGCTTCAATGGCTGCCAGACGGACATCACTGGCTGGGTCTTGCAGGGAGGGAGATATCTCATTGACATAATTTGAAAGATCCAGGACCGCGAGAAGTTCAATGGCTTCCTTGCGAGCGGCGACTTGAGGCGCGTGTTGGCATTTTCCCACCAGTTCCACAAAAATTCCTTCTTTCTTCAAATATTCTAAGACGGCATCGCGTTCCTTCTTTTCAAAATTCGGAATGATCGACTCCACTTCTTTCGCAAGTCCGGTCACCCCAAGCCGAAAGAGAGAAACGAAACTGACAAGCCTCACCTCCAAGTTTTCATCTCGTGAAAGAAGTTGCAGAATTTCTTTGGGCCGTTCATTCCCAGCAAGCTTTCTCTTTCCCAAGAGGATCGCCATCTCACGTCGGATTTGGGTTGATGGGTCCTCCAGATGGACGGCAAAAATTTCGAGAACTTCACTGTCCAAATGTTTCCCTAACCCACGAATCGCCGCCAGCCGAATCGATTTTAAAGGATCTTCCAAGTAAGGAATCCATTTTTTCTTTGGCAGTATACCCGAGTGAGCCGCCGCAAAGGCCGCGGCACTTCGCACCTTTGACTCATTGTGCTTCATGAATTGGACGAAGAGGGGCGCCATCTTGGCATCATCGGTTCTACTCAATGTTTCAATGAGCCCCAGGATTCGAGATTGTTTTTCCGTGCCCAGCAGTTGATCGGCTAAAATATGCCAATCACGATGATACAGGCGAGCCAAGAGCTCCGCCACCGGCTCCCGAATCCCTTCTTGGGTACTGTCAAGCAGGGGAATCAGGTGTTCCCTTGCCCCTTGCAATTCTTTGAGACTTAAATGGTTAATCATGGGTAAGACTTGCGAGCGAACCGAATCAGAAGGGTCCTGGGCCGCTTGGGTAATTTTGGCGACGAGCGGTTCTCCTTGTAAAATTCTCCCCAGGGCAGCAAGGGCCACTGCTCGGACTTGTGGGCTAGGGTCCTTGGCAAAGGCGGATTCAATAGCCGGTGTGGCGGACTTTTCCCCCAATGTATTTAAGGCCTGAATGGCACGAATCCGATCACGTGCCTCACGACTTGATTGCAGAAGTTGAATATAATGGTTTCCGGTCTTTTCGTCTTGATCACGCCAAAACAGTTGTGGATCAAGACTTAAAAAGGCAAAGAAGCGGCCTTGCGCGGTTGAGGGGAGGTCCTTCAAGAATTTTTGAAGAATAGGACGTGTTTGCGACCCTTGCGCTGCTCCTAGAATTTGTTGAAAAGAAGATTCATCCTGAAAAAGGGCAAGGGCAATCAACCCCGCCACTTGATTGTTGCTATCGGTTGATGATTCAAACCACTTACGGACGTGAGTTATCGTTTTTGATTCCTGATTTTTGACCTCTAACTTTTCATGTCCCGCGAGACACCCAACCGCTAATGCCGCCCGCTGGCAAACAAAAGTATACTCGGAGCGATTTCCCTGATAAGCAGGGAAAATACAGGGAAATTTTTCAAATTTGGCCAACATCGCCCCGACGCAACGCCGTGAAGTCGTGGAATAACCGGCATTGAGCACCAAATTCCCTAAAACGTTTAACAGGGAATTTGATTCACGGAACAGGGATTTACAGGAGAATATGAGGGAAGTTAGCTTTCCGGTTCATCGTCGAACAATTCCCTTAGCCCGCTTTGCCCCGCTGATTGTAGAAAGCAACCACCCGCTCGGCGGGGCGCGACAGGTTGGTGACGATGAAGCCGACACGGGGAACCAGTTCGCCGGGAT